>NZ_JADGMP010000029.1:0-451637 GCF_015549295.1 Cupriavidus sp. IK-TO18 | reverse complement strand
TTGTTTACAACCCCTGCAAAGAAAAATGCCGTTCAGACTTAACTGAACGGCATTACCGCCGAGGCGGGGTTCTTCCGTTGCGTGGCGCGCACGTGGCGCGCCGCGGGCAACGCTTACAGCGGGGTGATGTTCGCTGCCTGCAGGCCCTTCGGGCCGTTCTTGACTTCGAACTGCACACGCTGGTTTTCCTGCAGCGACTTGAAGCCGTCGGCGCGGATTTCCGAGAAGTGGGCGAAGAGGTCGTCACCACCTGCGTCCGGCTTGATGAAGCCAAAACCCTTGGCGTCGTTGAACCACTTGACGATACCGGTTTGCATGATTTGCTTTCCAGAAAAAGGATATAAAACGTCGCATGACGCGCGCGCCATCCGACAGGGGAACTCAAGGAAAGGACACCATGGACAACCGAAGTACCAGACGGTGGCTAACGAATGAACTGTTGCCTCGTCGCTTGAATCTAGCCGGGTTTATACGGGGGATTGGGGCCAGCGTCAAGTTGGGGCCAGCCCCAACCCCGGCCACGCGCGGGCGGGCCCGGCGCCCCCGCGGGCCCTGTGCGCCCGGTATCCGCTGTGGGATCATCACGCTTTTTGCATATCGCTTATTCGTGTGCGCCGTGGCGTATCGGGCCCATGCTGGACCAGAGTACGCATGCCGCATGATGGCGCGCCACGCGGCCATGCCGCGCAGGGATCCCTGCCGCGGACACGATAACGATACTGGAGACTTAGTCATGTCGATGCCGGAACCCGCTTCCAAGCCGGGTACGCCTTCCGTCAACCCCTCGCGCGGCCAGCCGACGCTGCTCGAGCGCCTGTTCAAGCTGCGCGAGCACCAGACCGATGTCCGCACCGAGGTCCTCGCCGGTATCACCACCTTCCTGACGATGGCGTACATTATCTTCGTCAACCCGTCGATCCTGGGCGACGCCGGCATGCCCAAGGACGCGGTCTTCGTCGCGACCTGCGTGGCCGCAGCGATCGGCACGCTGATCATGGGGTTCTACGCCAACTACCCGATTGCGATGGCGCCGGGCATGGGCCTGAACGCGTACTTTGCGTACACGGTGGTGAAGGGCATGGGATTTCCGTGGGAGGCGGCGCTGGGCGCGGTCTTTATCTCGGGCTGCCTGTTCCTGCTGGTGACGCTGTTCCGCGTGCGCGAGATGATCGTCAACGGCATCCCGCATTCCATCCGCGTGGCGATCACCGCGGGCATCGGCTTGTTCCTGGCAATCGTCGCGCTGAAGAATGCCGGCATCGTCGCCGCGAGCCCGGCAACGCTGGTTACCCTCGGCGACCTGCACCAACCCCCGGCGGTGCTCGCCATCGTCGGCTTCTTCGTGATCGTCGCGCTGGACCACCTGCGCGTGAAGGGGGCGATCCTGATCGGCATCCTGCTGACCACGCTGCTGAGCTTTGCCTTTGCCGGCAACACCTTCCACGGCGTGTTTTCGGCGCCGCCTTCGCTGAGCCCGACGCTGCTGAAGCTCGATATTTCGGCGGCGCTGTCGATCGGCATCATCAATGTCGTGCTGGTGTTCTTCCTGGTCGAGCTGTTCGATGCCACCGGCACGCTGATGGGCGTGGCCAACCGCGCCGGCCTGCTCAAGGCGGGCCGCATGGACCGGCTGAACAAGGCGCTGATGGCTGACAGCACCGCCATCATGGCCGGCTCGTTCCTCGGCACGTCGTCGACGACTGCGTATATCGAAAGCGCTTCCGGCGTGCAGGCCGGCGGGCGTACGGGGCTGACCGCGGTGACGGTGGCGGTGCTGTTCCTGGCGGCGCTGTTCATCGCGCCGCTGGCGGGCACGGTTCCGGCCTACGCCACCGCGCCGGCGCTGCTGTATGTGTCCTGCCTGATGTTGCGCGAGCTGCTGGAGATCGACTGGAACGATGTCACCGAAGTCGTGCCGGCGGTCATGACCGCGCTGGGCATGCCCTTCACATACTCGGTGGCGAATGGCGTGGCGTTCGGCTTCATCAGCTACGCGGCACTCAAGCTGCTGACCGGGCGCGCGCGCAGCGTGCCGGTGATGGTCTGGATCATCGCCGCGGTCTTTGTCTTCAAGTTCTACTACCTGCCGGGCCACTGAGCATTCCTGGCGGCAATCAAGAATGGGCGGCGTGGGCCGCCCATTCTTGATTGCACACCCCCGTTGCCCCTTCGCGGCAAGGTCGCAAGGCCGGAGCATCGGAACGCGCGCAAAGCGTACCCGTTTCTGCGGCCCTTCCGCGGCCGCACGAGCGTTCGCAGCGTACCTGTTTCTGCGGGCTGCGTTTCGACATGCCTTGCCGCGAGCCATACCACCTCGCGCATTGGCCACGCGTGCTAACGAGAGCTCTGCCATCACCCGTTCGGGGTGCGAGAGCGTACCCGTTTCTGCGTACCATGCGGGCGTGGAAACGGCGCGCCGGCGGCACGACAGGCGGGCCGCATCCAGTCCGAAATTTAGTCCAAAATTCGGTCCGAAATTTGGCTCGAAATTCGGTCGCGAATCTGTCACGAACCAGCCCGCAAGCCGCTTCCGGCGGGCCAGATCGACGGTGTGCAGGCCGGCTCATTCCAAAGTATGAGATTGGGTGTAAGTCACCCACTCAGGGCTGGACAAACCGCCCCAAATGCACTGAACTATAGGCGTGGCAAAGAGGGGCGCGGCAAGGCGCCCCTTCTTGACTCCGGTGCATGCGGCTGGATTGCCGGAGCACACCGAGCGCGCGTTGGCGCCGTCCGCTAGTCTGGGGACAGTTCGGATGAGACCGCCAGGCAAGGCGGCACGGCCACGACCAGGGAGCGTGCGGAAACACGTACGCCACGCAGAGACAAATAATTCCAAGACTGACAAGTGGTATCCGCAGACGTGTAGTGCCGGGGGATGTTGTTCAACGGGGATAATCATGACCGCAGGAGAGATTCGGCGACCCGCCATCGGGCCCGTCAGGGAGTCCATAAGCCGATCCAATAGCCGATCCATCCACCAAGCCTGGGCTGCTCTGGGGGAAGCCGCAGGCGAAACACCCGCACACCGCGCCAGCCGCGACGGCGCTGCTGCCGACGTGGCGGCCCTGCTGGCCGAGGACAGTGCGCTCAGCGACAGCGCCCGTGCCGCGGTGGAAAACCTGCTGCGCCGCCATCGCCTGCTGGAGGACGAACTGGCGCGCCAGCGCGCCATGCTGCAGGAATGGATCCTGAGCCAGCTCACCTACAAGTCGCTCTACTACCAGTACTCCGGACAGACCCCCGAGGCACCGCGCGTAGAGTTGATGCGCGAGAAGGAAGCGGTGCGCCGACGCATCCGCGAACAGCTCCAGGGTGGCAGCGGCTATCTCGCCGCGCCCGAGGAGCCGTCCCGCAGTCTGTCCACCTCGTGATACCGACGTTGCCTGCGGGCGCCAAACCGCAGCCAGTCCAGCGCCAGTCCGCGCCACGGCCACAGGCCCCGGCGCCGGGTGCCGGAACCAAGAACAAGCCAAACGTCCGGGAGATCGTGATGGACCGACTGTGCAAGGCGCCACGCACTGCGCAGATCGTAGTCGTGTCGCGTCATGAAGATTTTGGTTTTGACCCGTCCAGCTTCGGCCCCGGATGGGAACTGCGCCGCGTGCAGCAGATCCGTGACGCCGAACGCGTGGTGCGCGCGAGCCCGCCCAGCGCTGGCGTGATCGACCTGCAGGCGGAATACAGCGATGCCGAGCTTGGCCAGCTCGAACTTGCGCTGCAGCATCTGCATGTCGCCTGGGTGGCCATCACCTGCGACGCGATGCTTGCCGACGAGCGCGTGCGCGGGCTGATCCGCGACTATTGCGTGGACTACGTGCGCACGCCGTTCTCGGTGCAGGAGCTGATCTACACGCTCAAGCACGCGCATGGCATGGCGTCGCTGCATGGCGTGCGCGTGCAGGAGACGGCGTCGCGCGGCACCATGATCGGCGAGTGCGCGGCCATGCGCGCCATGTTCCGCTCGCTCGCCAAGGTGGCGCACAACGAGGCGCCGGTATTCATCTCCGGCGAATCCGGCACCGGCAAGGAACTCGCCGCGCAGGCGATTCACGATGCCTCGAGCCGGCGCAAGGGGCCGTTCATCGCCATCAACTGCGGCGCCATCCCTTCGCACCTGGTGCAGTCCGAACTGTTCGGCTACGAGAAGGGCGCGTTCACCGGCGCCAACCAGCGCAAGATCGGCTGGATCGAGCAGGCGCAGGGCGGCACGCTGTTTCTCGACGAGATCGGCGACCTGCCGCTGGAGAGCCAGGTGGCGCTGCTGCGATTCCTGCAACAGGGCACCATCACGCGCCTGGGCGGGCATCAGTCGATCCCGTTGAACCTGCGCATCATCTCGGCCACGCACGTGGACCTGGTCGCCGCGCAGGGCGACGGACGTTTCCGTTCCGACCTGTTCCACCGGCTGTGCGTGCTGACGCTGAGCATTCCGCCGCTGCGCGAGCGCGGCGAGGACATCCTCCAGCTGGCCAACGCCGTGCTGGCCGAGCATGGGCACGAGGCGCACCGGCGTATCCGCGGCTTCTCGGCATGCGCGACCCAGGCCATGATGCAGTACGCATGGCCGGGCAACGTGCGCGAGCTGATCAACCGCGTGCGCCGCGCCATCGTGATGACCGACAACCGCAAGATCACGGCCGAGGACCTGCAGCTGCACGGCGGTGCGGAACTGCCGCGCAAGACCCTCGACGCGATCCGCGAGGAGGCCGAGCGCGAGGCGATCCGCAACGTGATGGCCAGCCATGGCTTCCACGTCGTGCCGGCTGCGCGCGAACTCAACGTGTCGCGCGTGACCCTGTACCGGCTGATGCACAAGCACAATATCCGCGTGGAGAGCCAGCCCGCCGCGGGCGAGTAGGCTGGCAAGTGCGCAGCGCAAGCGCCGGTCACCGCTGTCCGCAGCTATCGAACTGCAAACAGTCGAGCCTCGGGCAGCGCGCCACAGGAAAGGGGAACCGCCGACGTCCGCTCGCCGGTTCCGCCTTTCCCCGTGCCCGCTGGCACGTCAGCGCACAACCACGCGAGGCTGGCCGGCCGTGCCTCCTCCAATCGTCCCATCCGCCGGGGCGGCCGCGAGATTCATGCTGATCTTGCCGCGCGGCGTGCGAGGCGGGCCGTTGTCATCCCGTTGCAGCCACGGCGGCGCGTCGCGCCGGTCGGGGTAGTCGCGCGCCTGCCGGCGGCCTTGCGGCGCCGCAGGTGCGGCCGCGCCTGGCGAGGTGTCCTGCTGCATATGCAGTTCGCCCCAGGCCCAGCCGAAGCCACGCACGTACACATCATTGCTGACCGCCGCGTGGCTGTTGGCGCTGGCGTCGTCGGGACGATCGAACCAGGCATAGCTGGCTGCCACGGCAGGGGCCGAGAAGACCGCCAAGGCGGCCAGCACGCCTGCGGCAGGGATTGCGGCTTTCATGGCGTCTCCTCCTTGTGGAAAAAAGTGCCCGCCGGGGGACGGAGCACAAATCCGCGCGGGCACGCTGGCCCGCGTGCCCACTCAATATCGCACCAGCTCCCGGTCAGGCGCGCCGCCTTCCGGCCGGGCGCCTGCCGGCTGCGCGCGTGCAGGACGGACCCCGCGCCCGGCGCGCACCGCCGGGGCACGGCGCGCTGGCCGTGTCCAGCTGTGCCGGCTCGACCCGCGCGCGCGGGTAGGGCAGCAGTGGCGGCGAAAGCAGGTCCGTCACCGTAGGCGGGGGGCCCGCCAACCGGTATGAGCGCCGGCGCGCCGTCATGCGTGAAGGCGGATGACGCATGGCTGGTCTCTCTCCGCAGTAGTGGCTGGTTGATGGCCCGGACGCGCACGGCGTCCCTGCGGATACTGAGCGACAAGTGTGCCAATGGCCGCAAAGGTATATCCCATGCGGGTTTGCGGCTCGTCCGGTCGTGCCGTGCGCGGCCGGGGCGGCGCCACGGGGCCATTCGGTTTCGCCGTTGCAACGCGTGCGGCGAGCGCCACCGCCGGGCGCGCCTGCGCATGTGCGGGCATGGCCGCCTGACATGCACGCCGGGTGCGGGATAGCGTGCCCCGGCAGCGGCGCATTCTTCGCATTGCACCGGGTTGCATCTTTGAAACTGGAGTTACTTCAGCCTTGCATTGGCGTAACAGCGGGGGACACGGTGGAAGACAAAGAAAGGTTCCGGGGACCTGAGGACCGTGCCTTGAACATTGCCGAGCGCGCTGCCCGCCCGGCGCTGCGGCGACGCGCGGCGCAGTACGCAGAAACGGGTACGCAGCGGGCGTCCCTCGCGGCAGGGCGCGGCAAGCGGCTAGCGGCCGCCGTGGTCGTCAGCGGGACTGGCCCGGCGGGGCGGGTGCCGCTGGCAGGGCGGGAGCGGCAGCGGAGGACGAGGCCGTGGCAGTGCCTGAGATGGGTTTGGGGCCGGGCTGGCTGCGCTCGCAGCCGGCAACACCCAGCATCCCGATCACAAGCATGGCGGCCACCGGGCGTGCGGAGAGGGAACGGATCACAGATGCCTCCTTGCGCCGGCGCGCTGGCACGGATGCGCCGGCAGGTGTGCCTGGTCTTACTGTAGCAGGTCGCCCCGGGGGTGCTGCTTGGGCAAGCCGCACAATGCGCAGTATGATGAACGCAAGCTACCCTTGCTGCCGGAGCGTGCCGCGGCCGCTCGCGCCAGGCGTTCCGGCTCCGTCCCTGCGTACCAGGGCTCCCGAACCTGGCAAACCCAAGGCCGTGAACGACAACTCCGAACATCGTCCCGCATCGTCCCCTGGCACCGAATCCCCGCAGCCGCGGCCCCGCCGCCCTCACTGGCTGCCGGACCGCCACACCGGTGGGCGCACGCTGCGCGTGGTCACCGCGGCGGTGGCCTCCTGGTTCGATCACCGCGCCGCCAGCAAGGGCGCGGCGCTGTCCTTCTACATGCTGTTCTCGCTGGCGCCGATCCTGGTGCTGGTGATCTCGATCGCCGGCCTGTTCTTTGGCGCCGAGGCGGCGCGCGGCGAGATCTTCACCCAGATCGAAGGGCTGGTCGGCGAACAGGGCGCCACGGCGATCCAGCAGATCCTGGCCGCCACGCACCGCGCCGGCGGCAGCGGCATGGCCGCACTGATCGCCATGGGCATCCTGTTTGTCGGCGCCACCAGCGCCTTTGCCGAGCTCAAGAGCAGTCTCGACGACATCTGGCATGTGCCGGTGCCCAAGACCGCCGGCTGGCAGACGCTGCTGCGCGCGCGGCTGCTGTCGTTCAGCCTGGTGCTGGTGCTGGCCTTCATGCTGCTGGTGTCGCTGATCGTCAACGCCGCGCTGGCGGTGGTCGAGCGCATCTGGGGCCAGCTGTGGACGCAGTCCTGGTTCGCCCCGGTGGCAGACGTGATCTCGACGGCGTTTTCCTTTGCGGTCGTGACCGCGCTGTTCGCCGTGATCTTCAAGATGCTGCCCAACGCGCGCATCGCCTGGCGCGACGTGACCATGGGCGCCGTCATAACCGCGCTGCTGTTCTCGGTGGGCAAGCGGCTGATCGGCCTCTATCTGGGAAATAGTGCCGTGGCCTCTTCATACGGCGCGGCGGGCTCGGTGGTGGCGCTGATGCTGTGGATCTACTACTCGGCGCAGATCTTCTTCTTCGGCGCCGAGCTGACGCGCCAGTACGCGCTTCAGTTCGGCAGCCTGCGCGGCGTGCCGGGCATGGGAGGGGAGGGGGATGGCAAGGGCGAAGGCAAACCCCCGGCCTGGCCCGTGAACCGGTAAAATAGCGCCCCATTCCTTCCGTAAGTCCCGCAGGGCCCGGCGCAATGCCGCCTGCGGCGGCGCCGGTCCGGGTGCCGGCTGATGCCGCACCCTCTGTTCCCTCTACCTATTCCCAGCCAGATTCCGTGAGCTCGCTCGTATCCGAAATTGCGCGTCGACGCACCTTTGCCATCATCTCCCACCCCGACGCGGGCAAGACGACCCTGACCGAAAAGTTGCTGTGGTTCGGCGGCGCCATCCAGGTCGCGGGCGAGGTGCGCGCGCGCAAGGCCGACCGCCATGCCACCTCCGACTGGATGGAACTGGAAAAGCAGCGCGGCATCTCGGTGACCTCGTCGGTGATGCAGTTCCCGTATGGCCGCGGGCATGCCAGCAACAACGCGGACGGCAACGCGCAGGAGAACATCGTCAACCTGCTCGACACGCCTGGCCACGAGGACTTCTCGGAAGACACCTACCGCACGCTGACGGCGGTCGACTCGGCCGTGATGGTGATCGACTCGGTCAACGGCGTGGAAGCGCAGACCATCAAGCTGCTCAATGTCTGCCGCCTGCGCGATACGCCCATCCTCACCTTCATCAACAAGCTCGACCGCGAGGGCCGCTCGCCGATCGAGCTGCTCGATGAAATCGAGGACGTTCTGCAGATCCAGTGCGCGCCGATGACCTGGCCGATCGGCATGGGCAAGCAGTTCCGCGGCGTGTATCACCTGATCGACGACAAGGTGCAGCTGTTCGACCCGAAAGGCGACAAGGGCACCGCGGCGATCCTGGATGGCCTGGACAACCCGGAACTGGACCGCATCCTCGGCAGCCAGGCCGACGAGCTGCGCGTCGAGATCGAACTGGTGCGCGGCGCGTCGCATACCTTCGACAAGGAAGCGTTCCTCGCCGGCAAGCAGACCCCGGTCTACTTCGGCTCGGCGATCAACAACTTCGGCGTGCAGTCGTTGCTGGACGCACTGTGCGAGCTGTCACCGCCGCCGCTGGCGCGCAACACCGACACGCGCGTGGTCGAGCCGAACGAAGGCAAGTTCACCGGCTTCGTCTTCAAGATCCAGGCCAATATGGACCCGCGCCATCGCGACCGCATCGCCTTCGTGCGCGTCTGCTCGGGCCGCTTCGAGCGCGGCATGAAGCTGCTGCACGTCTCCGCCGGCAAGACCGTCGCGATCAACAACGCCATCACCTTCATGGCGCAGGACCGCAACACGACGGAAGAGGCCTACGCCGGCGACATCATCGGCGTGCCCAACCACGGCACCATCCGCCTGGGCGATGTCTTTACCGAAGGCGAGCCGCTCAAGTTCACCGGCATCCCGTCGTTCGCGCCGGAGTTCTTCCGCCGCGCGCGCCTGAATAACCCGCTCAAGGTCAAGCAGTTGCAGAAGGGCCTGCAGCAGCTGGCGGAAGAGGGCGCGACGCAGATGTTCCGTCCGCTCGCCTCCAACGACCTGGTGCTGGGCGCGGTCGGTATCCTGCAGTTCGACGTGGTGGCGCACCGGCTCGAGCATGAGTACGGCGTCGATGCCATCTTTGAGTCGCACGAGTGCGCCACGGCGCGCTGGCTCAAGGGTTCGCCCGCGGAGATCGAGAAGCTGATCGCCAAGGCCGGGCATAACGTGGCGCTGGACGGCGCCGGCGACCATGTGTACCTGGCGCCGAGCATGGTGAACCTGCGGCTGACGCAGGAGCGGTTCCCGGAGCTGCAGTTCCTGGAGACGCGCGAGATCGTTTGACGATCCCGTCGCTGACAATGCAAAACGGCTCGCCTTGGCGAGCCGTTTTGCATTCGGGGGATTTGCTCCCCTCTTCCGCTTGCGGGAGAGGGGCCGGGGGAGAGGGGAGCAAACACGCCGCCTTACTTGCGCCAGCTTAATACGCCAGCGACGCCTGGATATAGAAAGTCCGCGGCATCCCCACATACTTGCCCGCATTGTTGTCCGTCGAGCGCGTGAAATAGCGCTTGTCTAGCAGGTTCTTCACCCCCACCGCCACCTTCAGGTTCTGCGCCGACTTGCCGAAGTCGTAGCCCAGCCGCATGTTCAGCAGTGCATAGCCAGGGATGTCGCCCAGCGCGCCATTGGCGCTCTCCGCGGTCTGGTACGTGGTCGACGTGCTCGGGTCGCCCGGCGAATGCTGCTTCGACTGCGCGTAGCCGTCGATATTGAACGCCCAGCGGTTGCGCGCATAGCGCATGCCCACGGTGGCCACATGGCGCGAATAGAACGGCAGGTCGCGCCCGGCGAAGTTGCCCTGGTTGTAGGTGGCTTCGGTGAAGGTGTAGGTCGCATACGCCGACAGGCCGGCCAGCGACTTGTCGAGCGCGCCGAAGTCATAGCGCAGCGATGATTCCACGCCGCGGTGCGTGGTGGCGCCGAGGTTGGTCCACGCGTCCGGCGCGCCGCCGGTGCCGCCGCGCAGCTGCAGCTCGTCGTCGAAGTCGATATTGAACAGCGTCAGCTCGCCGCCCCAGCCGTTGCTGTTGAAGTGCGTGCCGATTTCGTACGTCTTCGCCTTCTCCGGCGTCAGGCCGTTGGTGGTCTGCGCGATCTGGAAGTACTGCAGCGGCCCGAACGAGACGCCGGCATTGGCGAACAGCTTCCACTGGTCGCTGACGTGGTACATCACCGCCAGCGAGGGCAGCGGCTCGTTGGACGAGACATCGTTGCGCGCGCCGGTGAAGTTGTCGGTCACGTACGACCGTATGAATTCGTAGCGCAGGCCCGGCGTGATGGTCCAGCTGCCGACGTTGATGGTGTCGTCGATATAGACCGCGTTGGCGGTGGTGCCGCCCGTGCGCGACTGGTACACCGGCGACGGCAGCGTGGTCGGATCGATGGTGCCCGGCGTGTAGAACACCGTGCGCGAGGCCTTCTCGTCGCTGGCTTCGCGCAGGAAGCGGTAGCCGACGCTGACCTCATGGCTCATGTTCTCGCCGCGGAACAGCTGCGAGTAGCGCGGCTCGATCGCGAACGTATGGTAGTTGCGCGGCGCCGAGGTCAGGCGCCGCAGGTTGGCCTGTGCGCCCGTGCCTTGCTGCTCGATATTGCTGCCGCGGAAGCTGTCGGTGTAGTACGTCAGCACCTCGAACTTGCGGTTGTTGTCGTTATGGCTGTACTTCAGGCTGAAGTCGTTGCGGCGGCCGTCGAAATTGTCATAGGGCCGCACCGACTGGAACGGGTCGGCCGCGTACTGCGCCGGGGTCAGGCCGCCGGGCATGCCGGCCCTGCCCTCGTAGAAGTGGAAGGCAGCGCTCAGTTCGTCGGTCTTCGAGATCCGGTAGTTGCCCTTGAGCAGCAGGTCGTCGATATTGGCGTGGTCGTTGCTCTCGCGATAGCCGTTGCCGTGGATGCCCGAATACAGCAGCGCGCCGCCCAGCCCGTTGTCGTTGGTGCCGCCGATGAACGCGGTCGGGTTGGTCTTGACGTTGCCGCCGTGGCTGTAGATGTCGGTCGAGACCGAGGCGTCGGCCGCGAAGGTCTGCGGGATCGACCGCGTCGCGAAGTTGATGATGCCGCCCACGTTCTGCGGGCCGTAGCGCACCGAACCGGCGCCGCGCACCACGTCGATGCTTTCCAGGTTGCCCAGCGACAGCGGCGCCATCGACAGCTGCGGCTGGCCATAGGGCGCCACCGCCAGCGGCACGCCGTCCATCAGGATGGTCGAGCGCGGCGACAGGCGCGCAGTCAGGCCGCGCACGCCCACGTTCAGCGACACATCGCTGCCGCCGGTGCCGTTGTTCTCCTGCACCTGCACGCCCGGGACGCGGCGCAGCACTTCGCGCACGTTGTTGGCGCCGGCTTCCTGGAAAGTCACGCGGTCGACGATGGTGCGGGCGCCGGGGTGCTCCAGCACCTTGGCTTCATCGGCGTTGTCGAGCCAGTTGCCGACCACGGTGACGGCATTGAGGGTGGTTTCCGCGTTGGCGCTGCCGGCTGCGGGAGCCGTGGCTGCGTTCTGGGCATGGACGGGGAGGGCGAACAACAGGGCGGCGCCGATGGCACCGGCGGTGGGACGGAAAGCGGGCTGCAAGATGAAAATCCTGAAAGGGCAGCGCAGTCCACTGGCGGATGCGCCGAATGGGGCCGGATTATAAGTGCGAGTGATTCTCAGACGCGATTAGTCAGATCAAACGGGGGACGTTTGTCGCATCCATGCATCAGCTTGGATACATTTGCACTGTAAAATATGACAAAAGATCCACTTATCTTGACTGCTGGCGCGCAGGGCATGCACGTGTATGCACTAATTCAGCAGCCACCGTAAAATCGTGGCTTTACTCCGCCGCTTGCCGGGCGCCTTTGCAGCACATTGCTGCGCTTTGCCGCGGCGCCTTCGCGGTCCGATCCCGTCCTTCGCATCCATGTCTTCCCCTGCCACCGTCCCGGCCGCCGAGCCGGATAGCGTCTTTGGCGACGCCGCGTTCCGCCGCTACTGGTTCGCCCGCCTGTGCACCACCATCGGCTACCAGATCTTTACCGTGGCGGTGGGCTGGCAGATGTACGACCTGACGCGCGACCCGCTGATGCTGGGCATGGTCGGGCTGGTGCAGTTCCTGCCCTCGGTGGTGCTGATCCTGATGTCCGGCCACGTTGCCGACCGCTTCGACCGGCGCCGCATCGTGCGCACGTGCCAGTCGATCGAAGCGCTGCTGGCCGCCGGCATGGCGGTGGTCAGCCTTACCGGCTGGATCGACAGCCATCACATCTTTATCTTCGTGGCACTGATCGGCGCCACCCGCGCGTTCGAGAACCCCACGCTGCAGGCGCTGCTGCCCAGCGTGGTGGCGCCGCGCCAGCTGCCGCGCGCAGTGGCGCTGGCCAGTTCCGCCGGGCAGACTGCGATCATCATCGGCCCGGCCATCGGCGGCTTTGCCTATGTGGCGGGCCCCGGCGTGGTGTACGCGCTGAGCGCGACGCTGTTCGTCATCGCCGCGGTGCTGGTCAGCGGCATCACGCTGCGCCAGGCCGCGCAGCGGCTGACCGCGCCGGTCAGCGTGAGCACGGTGTTTGCCGGCTTTGCCTATATCCGCAGCCGGCCGGTGCTGCTGGGTGCGATCTCGCTGGACCTGTTCGCGGTGCTGCTGGGCGGCGCGGTGGCGCTGCTGCCGATCTATGCGCGCGACATCCTGCATACCGGGCCGTGGGGCCTGGGGCTGCTGCGCTCGTCGCCGGCGGTCGGTGCGCTGGTCATGGCGCTGTGGCTGGCGCGCCATCCGCTGAACCGGCGCTCCGGGCGCATCATGTTCGGCGCGGTGGCGCTGTTCGGCGTCGCCACCGTGGTGTTTGGGGTGTCGACGTGGCTGCCGCTGTCGATGGCCGCGCTGGTGGTGCTTGGCGCCTCGGACATGATCAGCGTGGTGGTGCGCTCGACGCTGGTCCAGCTCGATACGCCCGACGACATGCGCGGGCGTGTCGGCGCGGTCAACTCGGTATTCATCGGTGCCTCCAACCAGCTGGGCGAGTTCGAATCCGGCGTGACCGCCGCGCTGTTCGGGCCAGTGGGCGCGGTGATCCTTGGGGGCGTCGGCACGTTGCTGGTGGTGGCGGTGTGGATGCGGTTGTTCCCGGCGCTGGCCTCGCGCGACCGGCTGCATGAACTCGCCACCTGACAAGCGCAGATTGTTCGCCGCCCAGATCTGTCCAGGCTGTGGCGGGGCCACGAAGCGTACCCGTTTCTGCGTAGCTCCTGCTTAGTCCTTGGCTGGCTGCCGCATGAGCAGCCACCGCCCGGCTGACGGTATAGTCCAGCTTTGTGCGGCGGCTTTCCGGACCAACTTTCGTCGCTGAAAGTTACCCCGGGGCGCCCCGCCGACGTCGCCCCGCCAGCTCCTGTCAGCCCCCGTCACATGGCCGCTCCGTCCGATCCGCTCCAGCGCCACGCGGTCTTCGCCGCGCTCACCGGCTCGCGCGCGTCGCTGGAGCGCGCGGCCATGCTGGGCGATGGGCTGGGCGTGGCGCTATGGCGCAACCGGGACGACGATACCGCCTACGCCCATCCCGGCCATCACACGGTTTCGGTCTACCTGGAAGGCGGCCTTGGCACCTACCGGCGCGACCAGCCCGGCAACAAGGGCGCGCCCGGGCGGCTCTGCCTGTTGCCGGCGGACCATGAGTCGCGCTGGCACGTGGGCGGCCCGCAGCGCTTCGTTCACCTGTATTTCAGGCCGGAGATGCTGGCCTGGCACTGCGTGCGCCTGCTCGACCGCGAGCCGCGTTCAGTGGCGCTGCGCGACCTGACCTTTGCCGACGATCCGTTCCTGTACGCATTGAGCCAGCGGCTGGCCGCGCTCGACTGGCACCACCCCGATGCGCGCATGGCCTGCAATGCGCTGGCGCACGAGGCGATCAGCCACCTGGTGCTGCAGCATGCCGGGCGCGCCGCGCCGGCGGACTGGCGCGGCGGCCTGTCGGCGCAGGCGAGGCGCACGGTGCGCGACTGGATCGAGGCCCATCCGGCGCACAACCCGACCCTGGGCGAGCTGGCCGCTCTGGCGGGCCTGTCGGAGTTCCACTTCGCGCGCATGTTCCGGGTCTCGTTCGGCATGCCGCCGCATGCCTGGATCCTGAGGGCGCGGCTCGAGCGCGCCCGCCAGCTGCTGGCCGAGCCATGGCCTGGCCTGCATGAAGTAGCCGTGCGTGCCGGGTTTGCCTCGGCCAGCCACCTGAGCCACCGCTTCCGTGCCGCGTTCGGGGTCACGCCCGGCACCTGGCGCGCGGGATCGTCGCGCTCCGCGTGACTCGCCGCCAGCCTTGCCGGGCAAGGGCTGGGGAGACGGGGTACGCACTGCTGGCGGATTGTGCGGGAAACCAATTGGCGCCCGGTTATGCCCTTTCGGTGTGGCGCGCCATGTCTTTGTCTGTGATCGTCTGACATCGCGCGATCAATATTCACTAATTACATAAAAATTTGCGAGTCCGCCGGTTATCGGCGAGGCGCCGCATTCCCGGTGACAGCACGCAGAAACGGGTACGCAGACGCTGCCGCCGAATACCGCCGAACGTGCGCTACTTGCCCTCGTTGGCAAACAGCGTGCAGGCGCCGCTTTCGGCCGTGCTCACATTGCTGCGGAAGGCCGCGAACAGGTCGCGGCCGACGCCGTGCCGGTTGGCACTGAGGTCCGGATGGGCGGCCTCGCGCGCGCGCCATTCGTCTTCCGGCACCAGCACGTCAAGCACGCCCGCGGGCGCATCCACGCGCATCATGTCGCCGGTGCGCACGCGCGCGATCGTGCCGCCGCGCAACGCCTCGGGACAGACATGGATCGCCGCCGGCACCTTGCCAGATGCGCCCGACATGCGCCCGTCGGTGACCAGCGCGACATGGAAGCCGCGATCCTGCAGCACCGTCAGCGTCGGCGTCAGCTTGTGCAGCTCGGGCATGCCGCATGCGGCCGGGCCCTGCCACGGCAGTACCGCGACAAAGTCGCGCTCCAGCTCGCCGCGCTTGAATGCGTGCAGCAGGTCGTCCTGACGCTCGAACACGATCGCCGGCGCCTGAACGACCTGGTGCTCCAATTTGACCGCCGAGGTCTTGATCACCGCGCGGCCCAGCTTGCCGTCCAGCACCTTGATGCCGCCGTCCGGCAAGAACGGCTGGTCGGCGCTGCGCACGATGCTGTCATCGAGCGGCGCCGCCGGGCCGTCGATCCAGCCCAGCTTGCCGTCGCGCAGCACTGGCTCGCGCGTATAGTCCTCCAGCCCGCGGCCGAAGATGGTGGTCACGTCGTCATGCAGCAGTCCCAGCGACAGCAGCCCGCGGATCACCACCGGCAGCCCGCCGGCCGCCTGGAACTGGTTTACGTCCGCCTTGCCGTTGGGGTACACGCGCGCCAGCAGCGGCACCACCGCGGACAGCTCGTCAAAGTCGTCCCACCCCAGCACGATGCCGCCCACGCGCGCCATCGCAATCAGGTGCAGCGTGTGGTTGGTCGAGCCGCCGGTGGCCAGCAGCCCGACGATGCCGTTGACGAAGGCGCGTTCGTCCAGCACCTCGGCCACCGGCGTGTAGCGCTCGCCGCCATGCACCAGCTTGAGCGCCTGGCGCGCGGACTCGCGCGTGAGCGCCTCGCGCAGAGGCGTGCCGGGGTTGACGAAGGCGGTGCCCGGCAGGTGCAGCCCCATCATTTCCATCAGCATCTGGTTGGAATTGGCGGTGCCGTAGAAGGTGCAGGTGCCGGGGCCGTGATAGGAGCGGGTCTCGGCTTCGAGCAGCGCCTCACGCCCGATCTTGCCTTCGGCATAGAGCTGGCGCGTGCGCGCCTTCTCGTCGTTGCTGATACCGGTGGTCATTGGCCCGCCCGGCACGAACACCGCGGGCAGGTGGCCGAACGACAGCGCGCCCATCACCAGGCCGGGCACGATCTTGTCGCACACGCCCAGGTACAGCGCGGCATCGAACATCTGGTGCGACAGCGCCACGGCCGAAGCCAGCGCGATCACGTCGCGCGAGAACAGCGACAGGTCCATGCCGTCCTGGCCCTGCGTCACGCCATCGCACATCGCCGGCGTGCCGCCCGCGAACTGCGCGGTGCCGCCGGACTCCAGCGCGGCTTCCTTGATCCATTGGGGATAGGCCGCCAGCGGCTGGTGCGCCGACAGCATGTCGTTGTAGGCGGAGACGATCGCCAGGTTGGGCCGCTCGTCGGCCTTCAGCCGGATCTTTGCTTCGTCAGGCATCGCGGCCACCGCGTGGGCCAGGTTGGTACAGGAGAGCTGGGCGCGTTCCACTTTCTGCCCGGCCATGGCGCGGGTGCGGTCCAGGTACGCCTGGCGGGTGGCGGCACTGCGGGAGACGATGCGGGCGGTGACCCGCTCGAGCACTGGATGACGTGGCATGGGGTTCTCCTGCGGGGGAGCTTTCAGCCTAGCGCACTTTGCCGGGCGCTGCACGCCGGAGGCCCGCCCGCGGCCCGGGCGCGCCACGCAGAAATGGGTACGCTTGCCTCGCCAAGCCGTAGCGACTCACGTAAACTTGCCGCAACACGGCCCGCCAGCGCGCGATGGCCGCCACAACTCGAATCCTCCCGAATCCTCAAGGAGCACAGGGTGAGCATGCCTGATTTCGACATGGTGCTGTTCGGCGGCACCGGCGACCTGGCGCGGCGCAAGCTGCTGCCTTCCCTGTTCGACGCGCACCACGCCGGCCTGCTGCATCCGGCTGCGCGTATCCTCGCCACCGGCAGCCAGCCGTTGTCGACCGGCGACTACCTCGCGTCGCTGGAGCAGACCGTGCGGCCCGCATTGGCCCATGCGCCGCCGGAGTCATGGGAGAAGTTCTGCGCGCGCATCACCTACGTGCAGGCCGACGCACGCGTGCCCGCGCATTTCGATGCGCTTGCCGACAAGGTGCTGTCGCGCAGGCCGGAAGTGGTGGTGTGCTATCTCGCCACCGCGCCGCACCTGTTCGTGTCGATCTGCGAGCAGCTCGCCCGCACCGGGCTCAATACGCGCACGGCGCCAAACGTACGCATCGTGCTGGAAAAACCGCTGGGCCATGACCTCGACTCGAACGAGGCGATCAATTCGGCGGTAGCCAACTACTTCGCCGAAGAGCAGATCTACCGTATCGACCATTACCTCGGCAAGGAGTCGGTGCAGAACCTGATGGCGATCCGCTTTGGCAATGCCCTGTTCGAGCCGCTGTGGCGGCGCGAGTGGGTCCGGGACGTGCAGATCACCATCGCCGAAGAGCTCGGCGTGGAAACGCGCGGCGATTTCTACGACCAGACCGGCGCGCTGCGCGACATGGTGCAGAACCACCTGCTGCAGCTGCTGTGCATGGTGGCGATGGAGCCGCCCGCCAGCCTATCGGAGGACGCCATCCGCGACGAGAAGATCAAGATCCTGAAGGCGCTCAAGCCGATCACGCCGCAGGACGTCGCCGAGAAAACCGTGCGCGGCCAGTACCGCGCCGGCGCCATCGGCGGCAAGCCGGTGCCGGGCTACACCGATGAGGCCGGCATCGCCGCGGACAGCCGCACCGAGACCTTTGTCGCGATCAAGGCGGAGATCGCCAACTGGCGCTGGGAAGGCGTGCCGTTCTACCTGCGCACCGGCAAGCGCATGCAGGCACGCGTGGCCGAGATCGTGATCCACTTCCGCGACGTGCCGCACGCGATCTTTCCGCGCCCGCTGACGCTGTCGCCGCAGAACCGGCTGGTGATCCAGCTGCAACCCGAAGAAAGCATCCGGCTGTATTGCCTGGTCAAGCAGCCCGGCGACACGCTCGAGCTGACGCCGACCTCGCTCGACCTCGACTTCGCCAACTCGTTCAAGGTGCGCCGCGCCGGCGCCTACGAGCGGCTGCTGCTGGACGTGATCCGCGGCCGGCTGGGTCTGTTCGTGCGCCGCGACGAGCAGGTGCAGGCGTGGCGCTGGGTCGAGCCCATCATCGATACATGGGAAGCCAGCACGGTACCGCCCAAGCCCTACACCGCCGGCACCTGGGGCCCGGCCGCGTCGTCGGCGCTGATGTCGCGCGACGGCGGCTTGTGGCACGAAGAAGCCTGAACCAGAGGGAACCATATGCGCCTGTTTGAACATCCCACCCCGATGGACCAGGCCGAGGCCCTGGCCATCTCGATCAGCAATGCGCTCGAACTCGCCATCCGCGTCAACGGCTGGGCGGTGCTGGCGGTGTCCGGCGGACGCTCGCCGGTGCCGATGTTCGAGCGGCTGCGCTACCGTCCGCTGCGCTGGGAAGCGGTGACGGTGACGCTGGTCGACGAACGCGTGGTGCCGCCCGACCACCCCGACAGCAATGCCGCGCTGGTGCGCGCGCACCTGCTGCGCGAGGCCGCGGGCAGCGCCGCCTTTATCCCGCTGGTAGCCGATGCGCAGGACGTGGCCGACCCAACCGCGGCGGTGGCGCGCGCGAATCGCGCGTTCCGCCAGCCTGACGTGGTGGTGCTCGGCATGGGCGAGGATGGGCATACCGCGTCGCTGTTCCCGGACGCGCCCGAACTCCAGGACGCGCTGAGCGATCCGCAGCCGGCCTACCTGCTGACGCATCCGGGCACCGCGCCGCATGCGCGGATCACGCTGAACCTGGCCGCGCTGCTGGCGGCCGAACGCGCCTTCCTGTCCGTCACTGGCGAAGCCAAGGCAAAGGTGCTCGAACGCGTGCTGCAGGGGCCGACGCCGGCGCTGCCGGTGAGCCTGGTGGCGTCGCGCCACCGGCATGGATTCGATGTGTTCAAGGCCTGAATTCTGACTGAAGGGGACGTGACCGACGCCATGGCTGACACCGCCTCCACTCCCGCGACCGCCCGCGCCAGCGCCAGCGCCACCTTCCCGCGCCTGCTCGGCGATGTCGGCGGCACCAACGTGCGCTTCGCGATCGAGTCCGCGCCGATGCAGATCGGGCCGGTGACCGCGCTCAAGGTCGCCGACTTTCCCTCGCTCGAAGCCGCAATGCGCCAGTTCCTGGATGGCCTGGCGGCCACCAGGCAGCGCTTGCCGCGCCATGCGGCGGTCGGGCTGGCCAATCCGGTCACCGGCGATCAGGTCAAGCTGACCAACCACAACTGGTCGTTCTCGATCGAGGGCATGCGCCGCGCGCTCGGCCTGCAGACTCTGGTGGCGCTGAACGACTTCACCGCGCTGGCGCTGGCCTTGCCGCACCTGCCGGCGGACGGCCTGGCGCGGGTGCGCAGCGGCACCGTGGTGCCGGCCGCGCCGCTGGCGCTGGTGGGGCCGGGCACTGGGCTGGGCGTGTCGGGGCTGGTCCCCGCTCCGGGCGGGCAGATGGTGGCGCTGGCCGGCGAGGGTGGCCATATGGAACTGATGCCGGCCACCGACGATGAATGGGTGGCGTGGCGCGCGGTGCATCGCCAGCTCGGCCGGGTGTCCGCGGAACGGCTTTTATCGGGTGCCGGGCTGTCGCAGATCCATGCCGCGCTGGCCGCAGAAACGGGTACGCTTTTGCTCGCGCCGCTGCAGCCGGAGCAGGTCACCGACGGCGCGTTCCAGCGCAACGACCCGCTATGCCAGCGCACCATGACGGTGTTCTTCGGGCTGCTGGGCTCGGTCGTGGCGGATATCGCGCTGGTGCTGGGCGCCCGCGGCGGCGTCTATCTGGGCGGCGGCATCCTGCCGCGCTTCGTGCCGGCGCTGCAGGCCTCCACCTTCGCCGAGCGCTTTGTCGCCAAGGGCCGCATGCGCGGCTGGCTCGAAGACGTGCCGGTCCATGTCGTCACCGCGCGCCACCCCGCGCTGCCGGGGTTGGCGCGCGCGCTGGCCGAGCGCCTGGACCGCGAAGCGGGGAACGCCTAGCCATGCGCGTGCTGCTGGTGGAAGACGACGCCATGATCGGCGACAGCGTCAGGCAGGCGCTGCGGCAGGAGGGCTTCACCGTCGACTGGGTACGCGACGGCGACGCCGGCCTGGCCGCGGCCACGTCGTCGCAGGACGGCGAGGCCTGCTACGACATGGTGCTGCTCGACCTCGGCCTGCCGCGCCGCTCGGGGCTGGACGTGCTGCGCACGCTGCGCACGCGCGGCGTGCCAACGCCGGTGCTGATCCTCACCGCGCGCGATGCGGTCGCCGACCGCGTCGCCGGCCTCAATGCCGGCGCCGACGACTACCTGGTCAAGCCTTTCGACCTGCAGGAACTGGCCGCGCGCATGCACGCGCTCGCGCGCCGCGCCGCGGGACGGGCCGAGCCGCTGGTGACCTATGGCGAGATCGTGCTCAACCCGTCCACGCGCGAGGTCACGCAACGCGGCGAGCCGGTGCGGCTGTCGGCGCGCGAGTTCGCGCTGCTGTCGGCGCTGATGTCGCGGCCGGGCAAGGTCTGGTCGGTGCCGCAGCTGCAGGAGCGCCTGTACGGCTGGGACGACGAGGTCGGCAGCAATACCGTCGAGGTCTATATCCACGCGCTGCGCAAGAAATTCGGCACCGCGCTGATCCGCAATATCCGCGGCGTGGGCTACGTGGTGCCGCGCCTGGACGGCGAGGGAGAGCCCGGCTGATGCGCTCCATCCAGCGAACGCTGCTGTGGTGGCTGGCAGCGGGACTGCTCGCCGGCATTGCCATCGCCACCGCGCTGATTTACGGCCAGGCGCGCCAGGAAGCGAACGCGCTGTTCGACTACCAGATGAAGCAGATGGCCGCGGCGCTGCCGAGCCAGTTTGCCAACCCCGTGGTGCCGCCCTTCATCGGCTCGCCCGGCGACCTGTCGCATGCCGACGAGGATGTCGTCATCCATATCTGGGACGGCTCCGGGCGCAGCCTGTACCTGTCGCACTCGCACCCGGCGCTGCCCGCGCGCGCCGAGCTGGGCTTCTCCAATGTGACCACGCAGCAGGGCGAATGGCGGCTGTACAGCATGCAGCTCGGGCCCACCGTGGTGCAGATCGCGCAGCCGATGAGCGCGCGCCGCACGCTGGCCGCGCGCATGGCGCTGCGTACCGTGGCGCCGCTGCTGTTGCTGCTGCCGCTGCTGGGCTGGCTGGTGTGGATGGCGGTGGGGCGCGGGCTGCGGCCGCTGCGCGAGATTGCTGCCGAAGTGCGCGCGCGCGACGCCACCACGCTCGCGCCGCTGGCGCTGCGGCAGATGCCGGACGAGATCGCGCCGCTCAGCGCCGCGCTGAACCAGCTGCTGGCGCGGCTCTCGCACGCCATCGACACGCAGCGCGCCTTCGTGGCCGACGCCGCGCACGCGCTGCGCACGCCGTTGGCCGCGCTGCAGCTGCAGGCCCAGCTGGTCGAGCGTGCCGACAGCGGCGCTGCGCGCGACGAGGCGCTCGCAAAGCTGCGCCAGGGGCTGGAGCGGCTGACCCATCTCGTCACGCAGCTGCTCACTCTGGCGCGGCAGGAGCCCGGCGCTGCCACGCCGCCGCACGAGCCGGTCGCGCTGCGCGCGCTGGCCACCGGCGTGGTGGCGGAGCTGGCCCAGGCTGCGCTGGATCGCGATATCGACCTGGGCGTGGATGGCGATGCCGACGCCGACGCGGCGCCTGCCATTGTGCATGGCGATGCCGATGCCTTGCGCATCCTGCTGACCAACCTGCTGGACAACGCGCTGGCCTATATCCCGGCCGGCAGCCGCGTCGACGTGCAGGTCGCGCGCGGCAGCGACGGGCGTTCGGTCGAGCTGGTGGTCAGCGACAACGGCCCCGGCATTCCGGCCGGGGAGCACGAACGCGTGTTCGACCGCTTCTACCGCGTGCCGGAGGCGCCGACCGGCGGCAGCGGGCTGGGCCTGGCGATCGTGGCGGAGATCGCGCAGTCGCACGGGGCGCGCGTGGCGCTGGAAGACGCGCGGCCGGGGCTGCGTGTCAGGGTTGTATTTCCAGCGGCCTGAGCCCCGGCCAAAGTCACGCAGAAATGGGTACGCTTTGCAGGTGCGACGCAATGCCATGCGGCGCGCCGCTGCAGGTTTGCGATCGCAATTCAGCCCCGCGAGCCATGCACAGGAGTCATTGCCAGTGGCCAGAAACGGGCACGCAGAAACGGGTACGCTCCCTCGCCGCGCGTATCATCGAAGTCCTCTCCTGCTCACATACAAAAGGCTCGCATGCGCGCAATCGGCAACTTCCTCTGGTTCATCCTCGGCGGCGTGGTGATGGGCCTGGCCTGGTGGCTGGCCGGGCTGCTCTGTTTTATCTCGATCGTCGGCATCCCGTGGGGCAAGGCCTGCTTCGTGATCGGCGGCTTCACCTTCTTCCCGTTCGGCAAGCAGGCCATCAGCCGGCGCGAGCTGACCGGGCGCGACGATGTCGGCACCGGCGCGCTGGGGCTGGTGGGCAATGTGCTGTGGTTTGTGTTTGCCGGCGTGTGGCTGGCGATCGGCCACGTGATGGCGGCGGTCGCCAACTTCGTCACCATCATCGGCATCCCGTTCGCGATCCAGCACCTGAAGCTGGCCGGCATCGCGCTGGCGCCGATCGGCCAGACCGTGGTCACCAACGAAGTAGCCGAC
Organism: Cupriavidus sp. IK-TO18; assembly: GCF_015549295.1. Classification (NCBI taxonomy): domain Bacteria; kingdom Pseudomonadati; phylum Pseudomonadota; class Betaproteobacteria; order Burkholderiales; family Burkholderiaceae; genus Cupriavidus; species Cupriavidus sp. IK-TO18. The sequence goes on along the minus strand of NZ_JADGMP010000029.1, from coordinate 428,997 downwards.
GCCGCGCGCCGCGACGGTGCGCGCGCGCACGTGGACGGCTTGCGTCGCTAGGCGTCGTCGCTGGTCTTTGCGGCTAGTCCTCGTCGCTGTCCGCCGCGCCGTCCTGCCGGGCAGCGTGCGCGACCAGCCGGTCGAGCAGGCTGCCCAGCAGCGCCTGCTCATCCTCGCTCAGGCAGCCGAAGATCTCGTCATTGCGCCGCGCAATCATGGCGATCGCCTGCCGGTACAGCGGCTTGCCCTGCGCGGTTAGCGACAGCACCACGCCACGGCCATCGGCGGCGCTGGTTTCCTTGCTGACCAGCCCCCGTTCCACCAGCGCTTGCGCAGAGCGGCTCGCCTGGCCCTTGGTCAGGTTGGCGCGGTGCGCCAGCGCGTTGACCGACAGCGGCGCGAACGCGCCGATCGCGGCCAGGCAACGGCCTTCGCTCAGCAGCAGGCCGCACTGCTCCAGGTAGGCGGCGGCGCTGTCCTTGTCGCTGAGCTTGTTGACCTGGTGCAGGCGGTAGGTCAGGAACTGGTCCAGGCGTGGCAGTGGTTTCATGGCGATGTCCGGTCGGCGTCGGCATTGTAGTGCCTACGCCTGGCTGCGTGCCTCCGCCTCGTCGATCAATGCCAGCACCGGTGCCAGCGAATCCTGCCGGCTCATCAGCCCCAGGCACATCATCGCCAGCAGCAGCGGAGATCGTGCTTCGCCAACGCGGCCCAAGGCCTCGCACAGGCGGGTATAGGCGAGGTCGAGGTCATCAGCTTGCATGGCGGGCTCCGGCGGGTTGGGATTGCGGGGTTTGCATCAGGGGGGCGAGGGTTGCGCCGACCTCGTCCCATGCGGGCGCGCGCCAGCGCGACAGCACGTACCCGTCGGGGCGGATCGCGTAGAGCGTACCCGGCCGGGCACCGTAACGCGCCTGCGCCTGGCCGGCGACATCGGCAAGTGCGCCCTGCGCGGGGCCGGCGTTACCGTTGACGATCACGCGGGCCTGCAGTGTATGCGGATAGGCCTGCACCAGCGCGGCCAGCGGGGCAGGCAGCGTTGGCGAATCACCGAAGTACAGCAGCGTGAAGCGCTGCCCGAAGCATTGCGTCAGGTGGCCGATGCCTTCCGCGCTGGCGACGCGCGCCTCCGGAGCGGGCAACCCGGGCGCGGCGCCGGGGCAGTCGGCGCCGAAGTCGCTGGCGCCGTTCAGCGGCGAACCGGCATAGGCGACCGGTGCCGACTGGCGCGGGTTGATCAGCGACCGCACCGGGCTGCCGCCCTGCGCCAGCCGCAGCGTGGCCTCGCGCATCAGGCGGAAGGCAAAGTCGGGGGGCGCCATGAATTCGGTGCTCTTGGCGCCGTAGGCGATGTTCTGCCGGGTGGCGTGGACGCGTTCGGCCGAATAGGAGTCGAGCAGGCTGTCCGCGGCCTGGCCGCGCACGACCGCTGCCAGCTTCCACGCCAGGTTGCCGGCATCATCCAGCCCGGAGTTGAGCCCGCGCACGCCGAAGATCGGCACCAGGTGCGCGGCGTCGCCGGCGAACAGCACGCGGCCGTGGCGATAGTCCTGCAGCGTCAGGCACTTGGCGTTGTAGATCGAGATCCACAGCGGCTGCCAGGGCTCGGTCTCGCCGATCATGTCGAGGTGGCTCTGCACGCGCGGCAGCACGTTCTCCGGCTTGACCGCTTCCTCGGCATCCTCGTCGTCGCGGATCTGGTAGTCGATGCGCCAGACATCGTCGGGCTGGCGGTGCATCAGGATGGTCGAGCCCGGATTCGACGGCGGGTCGAACCAGGCCAGCCGCTCCACCTCGCGCCGGGTCTTCTGCACGATGTCGACGATGACATAGCGGCCTTCGTACTGGGTGCCTTCCATGCGCAGGCCCAGTTGCTCGCGCACCGTGCTGCGCCCGCCGTCGCAGGCGACCAGCCATTGCGCGTCGACCTGCACCACGCCGTCGGCGCTCTCGATTTCCGCGACCACGCCGCCGTCATGCGGATGCACCGTGCGCACGCGCGCGCCGAAGCGCACCTCGGCCGGCGTGGCGCCCCGCAGCGCGGCCTCGTGCGCGAATGCTTCGAGGTAGTACTGCTGGATATTGACCATCGGCGCAAAGCGCTCGTCCGGCTCGCTCGGCATGCGGAAATGCAGCACCTCGGCGTCGCGGTAGTAGCTGCGGCCGCCTACCCAGGGCAGGCCGGTTTCGACCGTTTGCTGGTCGGCGCCGACCCAGCCCAGGATCTCGAGCGAGCGGCGCGACATGCAGATGGCGCGGCTGCCGGCGCAGTAGCCGTCGTCGGCCTCCACTACCAGCGAGGCGACGCCGTAGCGCGCCAGCAGTGCCGCCAGCGCCAGCCCGACCGGGCCGCCGCCGGCGATCAGCACGGGTACGTGTCGGGGCCAGGGGCGCGGCGTCGCGGGAGGCGGTACCGGTGGCACGGCCGCGCGTGGTGCGGTGGAGTCGGTCATGGCTGGTCTCGTTTGATGTAATTGGTTTCGTACGCAACTATATCCCAGATGGTTGCGCACGAAACCAGTGTTTACCCGGCTGGCTCGGCGGCGCCGCCCTGTAAAGAGAGACAAGTCGCACATCGCCTACCCGGTACCGTGGCCTATGCTTCGCAGAACGCACCCCGCTACTGCTGCCTGCGAACCTTCGCCATGCCAACCCTGCCCACCGACGCCGTGCACCGCGCCAGCTGGCTGCCCGCTGCCGGCAGCTGGCGCTACCACGCGCTGCTGGGCGCGGCCGGCATGCTGGTGCTCGGTCCACTTGGCGGCATTGCCGCCGCCTACATGAATTTCTCGCTGGGCTTCTTTGTCGGTGGCCAGGTGCTGGCCGGCATACTCGGCTCGGTGGTGACGGCCAGCTACGGCGCCCCGGGCCGGCATGGCGCCAACTACATCCAGACCGCGGCGGCATCGGTGGCTGGCATGGGCGGCATGGCGGTGGTGCTGCAGGCGATGACCTGGCTCGGCCTGGCACAGCCGCCGCTGTGGCAGCTGGTGCTCTACATGCTGTGCATCGGCATGTACGGCGTGGGCATCGGCATGCTGTACACGCCGTTGCTGGTGGACCGGATGCAGCTGACGTTCCCGTCGGGACTGGCGGTTGCCAATATCCTGCGCGCGCTGACCGACCCGGTGCTGCTGCGGCGCTCGGTGGCGCGGCTGGGCGGCGGCATGGCGCTGGGGCTGGCCAGCGGCCTGGGCGCGGCGCGCGTGTCGTGGCTGGCGGCGCTGGACCTGTCGGCGGCGACATTCGGCGCGGGCATGATCGTCGGGGCGCGCATCGGCATTGCCGCGCTGGTGGGCGGCCTTGCCGGCTGGGCGCTGACGCCGTGGTTCGTGTCGGTGGGATGGCTCGCGCCTGGCGAACCATATCGCAAGGCCACCTTCCTGGTGGCGCTGGGGATGATCATGGGGGCGGCCGCGCTCGATGTCGCGCTGCTGCTGGCGCAGGCGTGGCGGCAGTGGCGTAGCCGGGCCCCGCGAAAGGCGCAGGCGCGGCGTGGACCCGGCATGGCCTGGGTGGCCGCGTGGGCGCTGCTGTGGGGCACCGCCACGGTCGCGGCGGGCGTCGCGTGGTTCGGCCAGCCGCCGGTCTTCCAGCTGATGGCGGTGCTGCTGGTGCTGGTGTTCGCGCTGGTCAACGGCATCTCGGTCGGCATGGTCGACCAGAACCCGATCTCGTCCGCCTTCGTGCTGACGGTGATCCTGATGGCCGCGGCCGGCTTGCGCGCGCCGCATGTCGGCCTGATCGCGGCGACGGTGCTGCTGGTGGCGACCGCCGAAGCCAGCGACATGCAGCAGGACCGCTCCACCGGCTGGCGCCTGGGCAGCGACCGCATGGTGCAGTTCGGCTACCAGGTTGCCGGCATCGTGGTAGGCGCGCTTGTGGCCGTGGCGATGGCGCGGCTGTTCATGCAGGCGTATCCGGTGCTGGCGCTGGACCAGACACAACTGCCGGCGGACCAGCAGCCGGCGCGCTGGGCCTCGGCCATGACCTACAAGATCGTCGGCGTGCTGCACGGGCTGGCGCAGCCGCGCGCCGCCCAGCATGCCGCGGTCGCGCTCGGGCTGGCCCTGGGGCTGGCTACGGCGGTGCTGCGCAAGGTCATCCTGGGCGGCCCGGCGTGGCAGCGCTTCGCGCAGTCTGGCCGGCGGGGCAGGGTGGCGGACTTTTTGCTGGATGCGGTGCTGTTGCCGTCACCCTATGCATCGTCCTTCGGCGGCTTCGTCAACCTGGCGGCGGCCGGCTGGATGGCCGCGGGCGGCGTGGCGGCAAGCGTCGGCGGCGCTTTGGCCGGGCGCAGGCCTGGGGCGAGGCGTGAGCGGCAGGCGCTGCCCGAGGACATGAGCACCGCATCGCTGCTGGGTGGCGGCCTGATCGCCGGCGACGCGCTGGCGGCACTGGCCGTCGGCCTGGCCGGGCTGCTCGCAGTGACGTGGAACTGACACAGGCGGATTGTCAAATTTTGTTGACGCTTCTGTCCAATCTCCAGTGGATTGTCAAATCGCGCCGCCGGCGTACCATGTCGGCCAGACCGACGTATTGCCTGACCCGGAGAATCCTCATGGCCCTTGACCAAGAATCCTTTGCCCTGCTGCGCGCCTCGGTGCAGCGCTTCATCGACGAACGCCTGAAGCCCGCCGAGGACACGCTGGAAGAGACCGACGACGTCCCCGCCGATATCGTCGCGGACATGAAGGAGATGGGCCTGTTCGGCATCTCCATTCCCGAAAACTACGGCGGCATCGGCCTGTCGATGTCGCAGGAATGCGATGTGGTGTATGACCTCGGCCACACCGCGTTTGCCTTCCGCTCGGTGTTCGGCACCAACGTCGGCATCGGCTCGCAGGGCATCCTGATGGATGGCACCGAGGAGCAGAAGCAGTCTTACCTGCCGCGTATCGCCAGCGGCGACCTGATCATCTCGTTTGCGCTGACCGAACCGAATGCCGGCTCCGACGCAGCCTCGCTGCAGACCAGGGCGGAGCTTGACGGCGACCACTACGTCATCAATGGCACCAAGCGCTTTATCACCAACGCACCGCGCGCCGGCGCCTTCACGCTGATGGCGCGCACCGGCGGTGCGGGTGCCTCGGGCATTTCGTCCTTCATCGTGCCGGCCGACACCCCGGGCATCTCGCTGGGCAAGCCGGACAAGAAGATGGGCCAGCGCGGCACAAAGACCTGCGACGTGGTGCTGGAGAACGTGCGCGTGCCCGCCGCCAACATCATCGGCGGCGTGCCGGGCGTGGGCTTCAAGACCGCCATGAAGGTGCTCGACCGCGGCCGCCTGCATATCTCGGCACTGGCCTGCGGCATGGCGCATCGCCTGATCACCGACGCGGTGGCATATGCCAAGGAGCGCAAGCAGTTCGGCAAGCCCATCGGCGACTTCCAGCTGATCCAGGCGATGCTGGCCGACAGCCAGGCCGAGCTCTACGCCGGCCTGTCGATGGTGCGTGACTGCGCGCAGCGCTACGACGCCAAGCCCGCCGGCAAGAGCGATCCGGAAGTCAGCATGCTGGCCTCCTGCACCAAGATGTTCTGTACCGAGATGGTGGGCCGCGTGGCCGACCGCGCGGTGCAGATCCACGGCGGCGCCGGCTATATCGCCGAGTACAAGGCTGAGCGCTTCTACCGCGACGTGCGCCTGCTGCGCCTGTATGAAGGCACCACGCAGATCCAGCAGCTGATCATCGCCAAGCAGCTGCTGCGCGACTGACCATGCAAACGCCCGGCGCGGCAGGAGTCGACATGGACGATTGGCAGGATCGCGGGCCGGCAGGCCATGACGTTGACACGCCGCACCGCCTGCGCGCGGTGGTGGCGTCCTATCGCACTGCGCTACAGGCGTACACGCTGGCGGTATCGCCCGCGGAGCTGATGGCGCTGGGCGCGGTGCCGGCCAATATGGCGCAGGACAGCGACCCGCGCGCGCACGCGCACCTGGCGCGCTTGCGCGGCAAGGTGCAGGCCAGCGGCATTGCGCTGCCCGGCGCGATCGTGCTGGCGGTAAGCGGCGGCAGCCTGCATTGCGAATGCGATCACCTGTACACGCTGCAGCTGCAGCCATGCCGCGGCGACCGCCTGATCGTGATGGATGGCTACGAGCGCCTGCTGGCGCTGGCGCATGGCGAACGCCGCCAATGCAAGACGCTGGTGTCGGCAGTCATGTGGCGCACGGCGCTGGACAGCGCCGAGCAGGTGTCGCCGGCCGATGCCGGCGAGCTTGCCGAAGCCGATGATGCGGCCGAGTCAATCGCCGCTGCCGCCACGCAATCGTGCGCGGCGCGATGGGCCAACGCGACGCGGGTCTGGCACTGATCGCGCCGCGTGCAATATAGAAGGTCGAAGGCCGCCGGCATGGCGGCCTTTGCTTTTGGTTGCAGCGCTTATTGCTCGCTTTTTGGCTGCGGCCACACTCCATCGACATCGCGCAGCAGGTGCCCCGCGAGAATATAGTCCCCGAGCCGCGTGGCCTTGGCCTCGAGGTCGAGCAGTTCATGGTCCGCCAGCGTGCCGAGATCGAACTGGCAATAGAGATTGCGTTGGCGGAACGTGCCCTTGGGTTTGGCAAGCCCTTCGATCAGGGCTTCGCGGGAGCGGACGGCGATGCTTTCCTGTCCGCGATACTGCACCTTGATACCGCGCTTTTCTCCGAGCCTGCCGAGTTCGACCGCATCCTGCCAGCCTGTCTCGTAGTCCAGCTCCAGCGCCAGCACGTTTTCCGAGGCCAGAAGCCGGAGCGCTTCTGCCTTGCTGCCAGCTCGCACGATTGACATCCACACCTCTTGTATCGACTTATACTGTACGAATATACAGTCAACCCGGGGTCGCGGCAAGAGCCTGCACCGCGGCGATGCCTACATGCCCGGCCTTGCGCGCCCCGGCCGTTAGCCTAGCCGCCCGGGCAGCTGCTGCCTGGCCGGTCCTGCGCTTCCCGCCAGTGCAGCCGAACTTTGTTTCCCCGGTATGTCAGGGCTGCGCGGCCGATGTGGCGCCGGCGGCTTCAGTGTTCGCCCCGCCGCCTGCCTGGCTGCCGCTGGCCGCCTCGCGTGCCTGAGTCGGCTGCGCCGCAGGCGCGCCGCTGAAGTCGCCCGCATAGACGCGCGACATGCCACCCGCCTGCATATAGCGCCGGATCGCGGCGTTGACCGATTCCGTCGTGGCCGCGCGCAGCCGAGCCTCGAGTTCCGCGGTGAAGGCCATGGTGCGGCCCAGGTAGAGCTGGTTGGCAAGCGCACCCGCCAGCGCCGCGTCATTGCTGCGGCTGACCGTGCCCTGCTGCAGCAGGCCGCTGACCGCTTCTGCCAGTTCCGGTGCGGTGATGCCGTCACGTGTGAAGCGCTCGAGCTCGTCGGCGACCGCGCGCTGCAAGCGCGCGAGGTTCTGCGGCGCGTATTGCGCCTGCACGCCGAAGCGGCCGGCGCGGTCGAGCGCGCCCACCTGTACCCAGCTGCTGGCGCCATAGCTCAACCCTTCCTGCTGGCGCAGGCGGTCGGCCAGCCGGCTGCGCAGGCTGGCACCACCCAGCACGCGGTTTGCGATCATCATCAGCGCATAGTCCGGCGAGTCGCTGGTCAGGTCGATCGGCGCCGCGGCCACGTAGACGGCATTGGCCTTGCCCGGCGCGGGCAGCGTGAATTCGGCCGGCGCAATCGGCACGAACGGCCGGTCGACGCGTTCAAACGGCTGCGCCGCGGTCCAGTCGCCGAACAGCTGCGCGACCTGCGCCGCCGCGGCCGGCGCATCGAAGTCGCCTACCAGGCTCAGTTGCGCATTGCCCGCGCCGTAGAAACGCGCGTGGAAATCGCGCACCTGTGCCAGCGTGGCCGCGCGCAGGTCGGCGATGTTCTCGGCAAAGCTGCGCGCGTGGCGCGGATCGCCCATGGGATACGGATCGCCGTGACGGCCCAGTGCGTTCGACGCCATCACGCCCGGCTGGCTCTGGATGCTTTCGATATCCGCGATGCTGGTCTTGCGCAGCGTCTCGAACTCCGCTTCGGGAAAGTCCGGCGCGCGCAGGATCTCGCGCAGCAGTGCCAGCAGTTCGGGCAGCTGCGTCCGGCGTGTCTCGAAGCTGACGGTCACGCGCTCCGAACTGCCGCCGATGCCGACGCGCGCGCGCAGCGCCTCGATGCGATCGGCGATCTGCTCGCGGTTCATGCCGGCGGCGCCGCGCCGAAGCATTGACGCGGTCATCGCCCCCACCGTGGTCAGCCCTTGCAGGCTCTGCACGTCGCCCATGCGCAGCACCAGCACGCCATGCACCACCTCGCCGCGCGCGGGCTTGGGCAACAGGGCTAGCTGCATGCCGTTGGCCAGCGTCTGGCGCGTGGTATGTGCGTCGATATTGGCGGGGCTGGGGTCGAACGGCGCGACCGCGGCCAGCGCCGGCTTGCCCTGGTAGCCGCTGACCATCGCGGCGACATCAGGCTTGCCGGGCACCTGCGCGCGGGCTGGCTGCGCGGACGGTACGAACAGGCCCACGGTGCGGTTTGACGACTGCAGGTAGTTCTGTGCCACGCGCTGCACGTCCGCCAGCGTGGTGGTCTCGATGCGATCGCGGTTCAGGAAGAACAGCCGCCAGTCGCCTTTTGCAATGGCCTCCGACAGGGCGATGCCAAGCGCGCCGGGGTCGCTCATGTAGTGGTCGTAGGCATTGCGCATGCGCACGCGTGCGCGTTCCAGCTCGGCTTCGGTCACGGGGGCCTCGGCAAAGCCTTCGACCTGCGTGATCAGGCCCGCGCGCGCGGCTGCCAGCGACTGGTCCCTGGACGTCTCCGCCATGAACAGCAGCGTGCCGGGGTCCTTCATCGCATAGAACGCGCTGCCGATCGAAGCGGCCTGGCCGCGCTCGACCAGCGCCTTGTACAGGCGCCCGCCGGGCGTGTCGCCGAGGATGATCGTCAGCAGCGACAGCGCCGTGGTGTCGGGATGTGCGCCGGGGCTGACGTGGTACTGCGCGGCCACCAGGCTGTTGTCGCCGGGCCGCATGATCACCAGTTCGCGCGCGCCTTCCTGCGCCGGCTCGACCGTATGCTCGGGCGGCAGCACGCGCGTGGGGCGCGGGATCGGGCCGAAGTAGCGCTCGATGCGTGCCAGCGTGGCGGCGGGATCGAACTTGCCCGCCACCACCAGCACCGCGTTGTCCGGCTGGTAGTAGCGCCGGTAGAACGCGCGCAGGTTGTCGATGCTGACGTTCTCGACGTCGCTGCGCGCGCCGATCGGTGCCTTGCCGTAGTTGTGCCAGCGGTATGCGGCGGACATGGTCTGCTGCATCAGCATGCGCGACGGGCTGTTCTCGCCCATTTCCATCTCGTTGCGCACCACAGTCATCTCGCTGTCGAGGTCGGCCTTGGACAGCACGCTGTTCACCATGCGGTCCGCTTCCATGCGCAGCGCCCAGTCGAGGTTTTCGTCGCTGGCGGCAAAGGTGCCGAAATAATTGGTACGGTCCTGCGTGGTGGTGCCGTTGACGCTCATGCCGCGCCGCGCGAACTCGGTCGGAATGGCCTTGCCCGGCAGCGAAGGCGTGCCCTTGAACAGCAGGTGCTCGAGCAGGTGGGCCATGCCGGTCTCGCCATAGTTCTCGTGGCGGCTGCCCACGAGGTAGGTGATATTGACCGTGGTGGTGGGCTTGGCCGCGTCCGGGGCCATGACGATGCGCAGGCCGTTGGGCAGGCGGTATTCGGTGATGCCCTCCACAGTGGCGACCTGCTGCGCCTGCGCAGGCGATGCCGCCGGCACCGGCTGCACGGGTTGCGCCGGCGCGGGCAGCGGGGCCAGCAAGGCAAGCATCGACAGGTGCAGGGCAAAACGGCGCATGGCATCTCCGGTGTGGGCTGGCTGCCGGGTAATGAGCTGAAGGGGGGCGCGGCAGTGGCGCAAAGCGCAATTCTAGCCGCCGCCCATACCCGGAACTGTGCCGCAGCCCACCTCTGCATGCCAGAGGGAAATGTCCGAATCCAGCCGGTGCCCAGGCGGCCGAAGCGGTAGCATGCCTGCATGAACCTTGATCCCGACACCTGCTACAAGGCCGTGGCATCGCATGACCGCCGCTTCGACGGGCGCTTCTTCGTAGGCGTCTCCTCGACCGGTGTGTACTGCCGGCCGGTGTGCGCAGTACGCACCCCCAAGCGCGAGAACTGCACCTTCTACGAAAGTGCCGCCGCCGCCGAGAAGCACGGCTTCCGGCCCTGCCTGCGCTGCCGCCCGGAACTGGCGCCCGGGCACGGGCTTGCCGATATCTCGGGCCGGCTCGCGCAGGCCGCCGCCACGCTGATCGACGAAGGCTTCATGGCCGAAGGCAGCGTCACCACGCTGGCCGCGCGCATCGGCGTGACCGAGCGGCATTTGCGGCGCCTGTTCGATGCGCAGTTCGGTGTCTCGGTGCTCGAGTACGCGCAGACCCAGCGGCTGCTGCTGGCCAAGCGCCTGCTGGCCGACACCGCGCTGCCGGTGACCGAGGTGGCGCTGGCGGCCGGCTTCGGCAGCGTGCGCCGCTTCAACGATGTGCTGAAGACGCGCTACGGCCTGACCCCGCTCGCGCTGCGCCGGCGCGCTGCCGACGGCGTGGCCGACCGGCTCGTGTTCGAGCTTGGCTACCGGCCGCCGCTGGCGTGGGAGGCGCTGCTGGGCTTCCTGGCCGCGCGCGCGGTGGATGGCATCGAAGAGATCCGCGACGGCGCCTATGCGCGCACGCTGCGCGTGGAAGCGGGCGGCACCGTGCATGACGGCTGGGTCCGCATTGAGCATGTGCCGCGCCGCATGGTGTTGCGCGTGACCTTGTCGGCGTCGCTGGCGCGCGCGATCCCGCAGGCGCTGGGCAAGGTGCGGCGCCTGTGCGACCTGGGCTGCCGCCCCGATGTGGTCGACCGCCATCTCGGCGAACTCGCGCAGGCCGTGCCGGGCATGCGGTTGCCGGGCAGCGTCGACGGGTTTGAGATTGCCGTGCGTGCGGTGGTGGGTCAGGTCATTTCGGTGGCGCACGCGCGCCGCATCCTGGCCGCACTGGCGCAGCGCGCGGATTCGGCGGCAACGCTGCCCGATGCCCTGCCGGGCAGTCTGCGCTACCTGTTCCCGAGCGCCGCCGCCATCGCCGCCATGCCGCCGCAGGACCTGCGCGACGCCGGCGTGCCGGCGGGCAAGGCGCACACGTTGCAGGCGCTGGCGCAGCGCGTGGCCGACGGCACACTCGCGCTTGACGCGCACGCGCCGCCCGAAGCGACCGTCGCGGCGCTGCGCGCCATCGACGGCATCGGCGACTGGACCGCGCAGTACGTCGCCATGCGCGCGCTGGGCTGGCCCGATGCCTTCCCTGGCACCGACTATGCGCTGCGCAAGGTGCTGGGCGTCGGCACCGTCAGTGCAATGCACGCGCGCACTGCGCAATGGGCGCCGTGGCGCGCCTATGCGGCGGTCCACCTGTGGCATCGCTATGAGACCATGAAGGACGCGCCCGCCGCGTCCGAACCGGAGACCATGACATGAGCAGCTATCGCCAGATCGACAGCCCGCTGGGCACCATGCTGTTGCGCGCGGAAGGGACGCACCTGACCGGCGTCTTCTTCGCGGGGCAGAAGTACTATCCCGCCAACGTGGCAGCAAGCAGTGGCGAAGCATCGCTGCAGGAGGCGGCCGTGCTCGAACGCGCCGCGCTGGAGCTGGCCGAATACTTCGCCGGCAAGCGCGACGCCTTTACCGTGCCGGTGCGCTTCGCGGGCAGCCCGTTCCAGCAGCGCGTCTGGCACGCGCTGCAGGCCATTCCATGCGGCGCAACGGCGTCCTACGGCGAACTGGCCGGCGCCCTCGGCCTGCCGCCGACGCACGCGCGCGCGGTCGGCGGCGCGGTGGGGCGCAACCCGCTGTCCGTCATCGTGCCCTGCCATCGCGTGCTCGGCACTGCCGGCGCGCTGACGGGCTACGCCGGCGGCATCGAGCGCAAGCGCGCGCTGTTGCGGCGCGAGGGTGTCGGCCCGGCGGGCGCTTGAGCCGGCGCCATGCCGCGCCTGTTTTTCGCCGTGGAAGTGCCGCCGGCGCGGGCGGAGCGGTTGCTGTCGACCCTGCCGGAGGCGACCGGCCTGCGCCCGGTGCCGGCCACGCAGGTTCATCTGACCCTGCATTTCCTCGGCGAATGCGGCGTGCCCGAGGCGCAGCTGAACGCCGCGCTCGACGGACTCGCAGCGCCCGCCTTCACGCTGCAGGCTGCAGGCACCGGCCGCTTCCGGACCGGCCAGGGCTCGGTGCTGTGGGCCGGCCTCGCGCCGGGTCCCGGGCTTGACGCACTGCGCGCGCTGCATGCCGCGGTGGGGCAGGCGCTGGCACAGGCCGCCGGCATCGAGCCGGAGCGCCGCCGCTACCACCCACACCTGACGCTGGCACGCTGCCGCCCGACGGTACCCGAGGCCATGTTGCGCGCCTGGCTCGACGCGCAACGGATGCTCGCCAGCGATCCCTGGCCGGTGCAGCGGCTGGTGCTGTTCGAAAGCCGGCTGGGACCGCAGGGCGCGGAGCACCTCGTGCTGCAGGCGTGGCCACTGGCCCGGCCTGCTGCTACGCCAGGTTGCTGAGCCCCAGCGCGGCCCCGAGCCCGCACAGCGCCGACCCGATGGCGCCGTCCAGCAGACGTTGGCGGCGCAGCATCGCCGCCCGCAACGCCGGCGCGGCGAATACACCGGCCACCAGGCTGAACCACGCCAGGTGCGCCAGCGACATGAACGCACCGTAGCCGAACTGCACCGGCACCGGCGTGTGCGCGTCGACCACCTGCGTATAGGTGCTGACCACGAACAGCGTGCATTTCGGGTTCAGCGCATTGGTCAGGAAGCCCATGCGCAAGGCCGCGGCCGGCCGCAGTGCCGGGGCGCCGTGCAGGTCGACCGCCAGCGGCGCGCGCCGGCGCAGCGTCTGCAGGCCGATCCACACCAGGTAGGCCGCGCCCAGCGCCTTCACCACCGTCAGCACGCTGTGCGCATGCGCCATCAGCAGCGCCACGCCGAACATCGTGTACAGCACATGGACCTGCACCCCCATTGCGATGCCAAGGGCGCTGAGCAGCCCGGCGCGGCGGCCGTACAGGTAGCTGTTGCGGGTCACCATGGCGAAATCCGGGCCGGGGCTGACCACGGCGAGCACGGTCACGGCGGCGACCGCCAGCGGTTCGACGACTGGAAGGGCAACTGGAATCATTTTGTGTGAGGTTACGTTGGGGTTGAGAGCCGATCGCCGCCGCCGGACTAGGCCGGCACGGCAAAGCGTACCCAATTCTGCGTGCCACAAACGAGACCCACAACCGATATATACTCGCGCAAATACGTGAGAAAAACTGACTGAAAATCCCGATGCACTGGCTGGGCTGGATCCGCTTTTTCGAGGCTGCCGCACGCCACGAGAGCTTCGTGCGCGCGGCCGAAGAACTGCACCTGACCCACGGCGCGGTCAGCCGGCAGATCCGCCAGCTGGAAGACACGCTCGGCGTGGCACTGTTCGAGCGGCGCAACCGCGGCGTCTTCCTGACCGATGCGGGGCGCACGCTGTTCGCCGCCGCTTCACAGTCAATGGAGATGCTGGCCGGCGCCGCGGCGCGCATCCGCACCCAGCCGCCTGGCCGGGCGCTGGTGCTGTCGTGCGAGCCGACCGTGGCAATGCGCTGGCTGATCCCGCGCCTGCCGCGCTTTGCCGCGCGCCACCCTGACATCCCGCTGCACCTGATGGCGGCGGGCGGCCCGATCGATTTCGCGCGCAGCGGCGCCGACCTGGCGCTGCGGCGCAATGACTTCGCCTTCGAGCCGCGCTGGCACGCGCGCGAGGTGGCGCAGGAATGGGTCGGGCCGGTGTGCCGCCCGCTGCTGGCCCAGGGTCCCGCCGCTGTTCCGGCACGGCTGCATACGCGCACCCGGCCCGATGCCTGGCAACGCTGGCTGGCTGCCGCCGGCCCTGACGCGCAGGCCGTCCGCTTCGAGGGCGATGCCTGGTACGAGCACTTCTACCTGAGCCTGCAGGCCGCGGCGGCGGGCCTCGGCTGGGCCATGGCTTCGCGGCTGATGGCCGCCGACGAGATCGCCGACGGGCGCCTGGCTGCCCCGTTCGGCTTCACGCCGGACGGGTCGGCGTACCATCTGTTGTCGCCGGCGCCGTTCGAGCACGACACGCGCCGGCTGCTGCTGCTCGCGTGGCTGCGCGACGAGGCGCAGGCAATGCTGGCGCCGGCCGCATCCCCGGCGGGGCCGCCATTGGAGCCGAAGGACGCCTGAAAGCGGCGCAGGCGCTACCCCCCGTAAGTCTGTGCTCAAGTTCTGCCACAGTTTTGCCGAAGGTGTCGCCATGAGTCTTGCCGGACGCGGGGGCACGCGCTTAACATGCGGCGCGCGGCCGGCAGGCCGACTGGCTGCCGCGCCCCCACTACACCCCCAGCCGGCGGCATCCCGCTATACCAGACGTTGCGTGAATCCATGAATCAGCACGAAGCCACCGGGGCCGGCACCGGAACCGAGACCGACACTGCCGCCGCCGACACGCCGGCGGACGATCGTTACCGCCTCACGCACAACTCCCAGATCGGCACCGTGCTGCGCGACCTGTCGTGGCAGAAGTGCATGCTGAGCGTGCGCACCCGTACCGGGCACCAGTTCGTCACCTCGATCCTGCAGGTCGATCCGGTCAACCGGACCTTCGTGTTCGACTGGTGCAATGCCGACGCCGAGCGGCAGTCGCTGATGACCTCGGAAGAGAATGCATTCTCGGGTTTGCTGCGCGGCGTGCCGGTGAACTTTATGGTGGGGCAGCCGGCCGCGACCCGCTTCGAGCAAGGCCCGGCCTTTGTCGTCGAATTTCCGGAGAAGCTCTATCACTTCCAGCGCCGCCGCCATTTCCGCGCGCGCACACTGGTGACCAAGGGCTACCGCTGCGAAATCCGGGGCGCCGACAATGCGCTGCTGTGCCTGGACATTGCCGACCTGTCGCTGTCCGGCGTCGGGCTGCGCTCCAAGAGCGTCACCGAGGAACAGTTGCCGGTCGGTACCACCGTGGCCAAGTGCCGTCTCGACTTCCGCGAGCTGGGCAAGGTCGAGCTCGACCTGCAGGTGGTTGGCCACTGGCTGGTCGGCCATGACGGCAACGCCATCCACCACTTCGGCTGCGCCTTTATCAATCCGGACGGCCGTATGGAGAACTTCCTGCAGCGGCTGGTATTCGCGCTGGAGCTGGCGCACCGGGGCTGAACATCCCGGCGCGCGAGGCGCGGCCCGTCAGGAGCCGATCAGCCGCCCGATGGCCGCCGCGGCTTCGCGCATCGGCGGCAGCAGCCGCGTGATCATCTCGCTTTCCGGTACGCGCGCGGCGCGCACGCTCACGCTCAGGCCAGCCAGCACGATGCCGGAGGCCGAGCGCACCGGCACGGAAATCGCGCGCAGGCCCGGCTCCAGCTCCTCGTCGACGATCACGTAGTCGACTTCGCGTGCCCGCGCGAAGCATGCCTCCAGCTCCTGCCGCGACACCTTGGTCTGCAGCGTGCGCGGACGCAGCTCGGCATGCTCGAAAAAGCCGTCGAGCACCGAGGCCGGCTGGTGCGCCAGCAGCAGCCGGCCGTTGGAGGTGCAGTAGGCCGGCAGGCGGCTGCCCATGCCCAGCGAGTAGTTCAGGACCCGCTGCACTTCGGAGCGGACCAGGTAGAGGATGTCGGTGCCGTCGAGGATGGCCAGCGCGCAGGTCTCGTGGATGCGCGCGCTCAGGTTGTCCAGGATCGGCTGCGCCAGCGACACCAGCGAGGTCGAAGAGAAATACGCATGCCCCAGGTGCAGCACCCGCGGGCGCAGCGCGAACTGGCCCTCCTGCTGGCTGACATAGCCAAGCTGCTCCAGCGTATAGAGGCAGCGCCGCACCGAGGCGCGCGACAGCTGCGTGCGCTGCGCCACCTGCGAGATGGTCAGCGGACGCTTGCGTTCCGAGAAGGCCTCCAGCACGGTCAGCCCGCGCGCCAGCGACAGCATGAAATTGGGATCGCCGGCAAAGCTGCTCAGCAAATCGGCCTGCGGCCGGGCGACGCGGACGGTGTCGGCCTGTGCATGGCCGAGACCGATGGGGCGGAGGACTTCCATTGGGCTGTGCTTGTCCGGGTTCGTTGTTCGATAATCGCGCAATCTTAAACCGGCTTGGCGCAACGGGCCAGCATTGCGTGCATCCAACTGTGTCCCGGTGGCCACGATGCGCGTTTAGTGATCGATGCGATACCTCCCGAGCAGGTGGCGTTGCACCAGCACCGTCAGGAAGCCCGCCGCCATGAAGGTCAGCGTGGCCACCGGACCACGCGACAGGCCGCTGTGAAATGGTGAAACCGATCTGCATGGAAACCTCCGCGAGTGCGGCCGGCAGCGCGGCCCGAGGCGGGGATAGGAGGTGGGCAACCATGCTCGCGGCCGTTGCCCGAATGCGCGACCGCCCATAAAAAAGTCGCCGCTGGGGCAGCGGCGACCGGGGAAGGGTCGTCATTCAAGAGGGGGTCTTGCTGACGGGAAAAGTATAGACCTTTGAATTAAGACATTACATACAACTTCGGTGGGGTACGCTCGCATCACACGCGCGGCCCACGTTGCGGTGGACCCGCGTCTCAGAACGGCTTGCCGAGGAAGAGGTAGAAGCTGTATGTCCCGGCCGCGGCCCGGCCATAGGCGAAATAGAGTGGCCCGAGCGGGCTGTCCAGCGCCAGGAACAGCGATCCCGACTTGAGCAGCCCGGTCGGGCTTCCCGGCACCAGCGGCGCACCCATGCGGCCTGCCTCCAGCGAGAAGCCGGCGTAGATGCCCTGCAGCAGCGTCTGCCGCGCCAGTTTGTTGTAGTAGACCAGCCGCGCAAACTGCAGGTTGCCGCCCAGCAGTTGCCCGGTCGCATAGCCGGATTGCTGCAGGAAGCCGCCCCACTGGAACAGGTCATAGCGCGGCAGCGGGTTGCCGACATTGGTGCCGGCCTTGAGCCCGAGCGACACGGTATGGTTTCCGATCGAATGGGCATACACCAGGTCGCCCTGCGCCTTGATATAGGAATCGTCGGCACCGAGTCCCGGTTGCGAGGCATAGACCCGCAACGAGCCAGCATAGCCGAAGCGCGGGAAGTCGACGCTGTCGAGCTGGTCGAAGAAGAGCCGGCCGGTAATTGCGCCGCGCTTGATCCTGCCGGGGCCCGGCGACAGCGCCTCCGGGCCGGTGCTCAGCGTGGCGTCCAGCGTGCCGGTCTGCACGCCCAGCCGCAGCTCACCGTACTTGGTGAACTGGCTGCCCACGTCCAGCGCTACGTCAAGGCGGCGCAGGTCATAGGTGGCCAGGCGGGTGCTGCCCTGGAACACGTTGACCGGGCGGCGCTCCAGCTCGATGCGCGGGGCGATGAAGAAGTACTGGCGCGTGTTCAGCGGCTGGTAGAACTCGCTCGTCAGCGAAGTAGTCTGGCCCACCTGCAGATCGGTGCGCCATTCGGCGCCAAGCGAGTTCAGCCAGGTGCGCCGGTAGCTGCCGATCAGGTTGAAGAACGCATCGCCGCGGAAGTCCGTGCTGAGCCCGAGGCCAAAGCGCAGGTAGTCCGGCCCGTACGATTTCTCGACCGCATTGACCACCAGGATGCGCTTGCCCGGCTCTTCCATGATGCCGTAGTTGACGTGCTCGAAGTCGCCGGTGCCGAACAGCCGCCGCATGTCCTGGTCGAGCGTGGCCTGGTCAAGCGGCTCGCCCGGCTTGGTCTCCATCACCGCCGTCGCAAACTCGGGATTGACGCGGTGCAGCGGCGCCAGCTCGATCGCATCCACCGGCCGCGTGTCGGGCGGCGACACCGCCTGCTGCGCCGCGCGCAGCTGCGCATACTGCGCCGGCGGCAGTGCCAGCGGCGCGAGGCGCTCGGCCACCTTGCGCGCCGCGGTTTCGCCGATGGGGATGGTGGCGGTCAGGTGGTCGAAGTCGGTCGCGGAAAAATCGCCGAGCGCGGGCTCGATCAGCACGTCGGCGGGGCCCAGCGAGGCCAGCGAGGCGCGCACGTTCTGCTCGGTCAGGATGTTGAGCATCTGGCCTGTCACGCCGATGACCGAGGTCAGCTCCTCGCGCTTCATCAGCGGCGTGCCGAGGTTGACGGCGATGATGACATCGGCGCCCATCGCGCGCGCCACGCCGACCGGCAGGTTGTCGGTGAGCCCGCCGTCGACCAGCAGCCTTCCCTGGTATTCCGCCGGCGCCACCGCGCCCGGCACCGACATGCTGGCGCGCATCACGTTGGCCAGCTCGCCGGCGTTGAACACGACCGGCGTGCCGGCGACGAGGTCGGTGGCGACGGCGCGGTAGGGGATCGGCAGCTTGTCGAAGTCGCGGTAGCCGGGCGTGCGCGCCAGCTGGCGCAGCACCGTCTCAAGCTGCACGCCCGAGACCGCGCCCTTGGGCAGCAGCAGCCCTCTCGTTTGCACGCCGATCTCGGGCGTGAACAGGTTGGTGAAATCGTCCTGCTTGCGGCGCACGGTCAGGTCCTTGCGCGGCGGGCGTTCCTTGAACAGCTTTTCGGTGCTCAGCCCGCTGACCAGCCGTTCCATCTCGGCGGGCGACATGCCGGTGGCATAGGCGCCGCCCACCAGCGAGCCCATGCTGGTGCCGGCGATGCAGTCCACCGGCACGCGCAGATCCTCCAGCACCTTGAGCACACCGATATGCGCGGCGCCGCGCGCACCGCCGCCGGACAGCACCAGGCAGATGCGCGGACGCGCGCCGCGGGCCGGCGCGGCGCTCACGGCGGGTGTGTCGATCGCGGCGGGTGCCGGGGGCATGATCGCTGGTGCCGGCGCGAGTGCGGAGTCAGGCGTTGCGTCCGGCGCTGCGTCCGGCGCGGCCCGGGCGCCAACGGCAAGGCAAGCCGCCAGCGCGAGCGCTGCCAGCCGCAGGATCCGCAACCCCCAGGGTGTGGCTGCCTTCATGTCGTCGTCCGTTCAGCAGGCAGCCGCAATGCGGCGCCGGTTGCCCGGTCTGTGCGCGGCCGGGATGGGCGTCGGCTTATCTTCGGGCAAAACGCGGCGCACGGGCCGCCTGGAGTGCGCGCCGCAAAACAATTCATCATGCCGCTCGGAAGCGTGCAGATCGGCATCCGCTGCCGGGAGCGCACTGCACAGGCCGCTTGCAGTGACTAAGATGAACGCAGACCAGGGCGGGCGCAGCCCGCACAGAGGGGGAATCGCCATGACCGCACTGGTGGAGTGGACCCGCGAACATACCTGCCGGCTGTTCCCGATGTCGGCCGAATACCATCGCGCCGGGGGCAGCGAGGTGCAGGTGAGCTGGCAGGCCGAGCCGCCCGGCTCGCCCGGCCGCTGCCGCATCAGCGCGTCGCTGGCATTCGACCAGGACGTGATTGACGCCGTCTACCTGGCCGACCCGGCCGAGCTGGCCCGCATCGGCGCGCGGCTGGCAGACGTGGTGGCGCGCTGGCTTGCCGACGACGACATCGCCTGCCTGTCCGGCACCGCGCTGGTGATCCCGGTCGGAAGCGTGCTGCTGAACCACTGAGCGCCACTGGCCCGGCGCTGCAGCCACGTGGCGGGTGGCGGGGTGGTCGGCGGCGTGGTGGGCGGCGTGGGGGCGGCGTGGTTGGCGCCGGCGGCATATACTGGCGGCTGATCCGCCATTTCCGCCCGCAGCGGCGTGCAGTCCGTGTCCCAAGTGTCTCCCGTCAACCCTGTCGCCAACCCCGCGGACGACCCGCGCCCCGTGCCGCCCGAACGGCCCGGCGACGACGAATGCTGCGGCTCCGGCTGCGATCCGTGCATCTTCGATTTCTACTACCAGGAGCTGGACCGCTATCGCGAGGAACTGCGCGCGTGGGAGGCGCGCCATGCGGCGCGGCACGCGGAGGATCCGGCCAGTTGAACGCGCTGCTCGACTTCGTGCGGCGCCATCCGCGCCTGTTCGTGCTGACCGGCGCCGGCATCAGCACGGATTCCGGCATCCCCGGCTATCGCGACGCGCGCGGCCAGTGGCAGCGTTCGCAACCGATCACGCTGCAGGCCTTCCTAGGCTCGCACGCCGGGCGCCAGCGCTACTGGGCGCGCAGCATGCTTGGCTGGCCGGTGGCGTGGCAGGCGCGGCCCAACGGCGCGCACCATGCGCTCGCCCGGCTGGGCGAGCATGGCCGCCTGGGCGCGCTGGTCACGCAGAATGTCGACGGCCTGCACCAGCGCGCCGGCAGCCGCGACGTGATCGAGCTGCACGGCAGCCTGGCCAGCGCCATTTGCCTGGACTGCGGCGCACGCCATGACCGCGCCGGCCTGCAGGACTGGCTGCTGGACCAGAACGCCGCGCTGCGCGACGTGATCGCCGAGCCCGCCGCCGATGGCGACGTGCATTTCGAATCGCCGCTGTTCGCGCAGTTCCGCGTGCCCGAGTGCGGGCGCTGCGGCGGCATCCTCAAGCCTGACGTGGTCTTCTTCGGCGAGTCGGTCCCGCGCGTGCGCGTCGATGCCGCGCGCGCGGCGCTCGAGGCCGCCGACGCGGTGCTGGTGGTGGGCTCGTCGCTGATGGTGTATTCGGGCTACCGCTTCTGTGTCTGGGCCGGGCAGATGGGCAAGCAGGTGGCGGCGCTCAACCTGGGCACCACGCGCGCGGACGATATGCTGGCGCTGAAGGTCGAAGCCGGCTGCGCGCCCACGTTGCAGGCGCTGGTGGCGCAGCTCGAATCGGACACTGCGCGCTGAACTCCGGCGCGACCCGGCACACCACCCGTTGACGCGGCCGCCTTGCAGGCATAGCATCGCCAGATCTTCGAATCCTTTCCCGATTTCGTCATGAACGCAGACCGCCAACGCCCCGTCATCGCCGCGCCACCGTGCGACGCGATGCCGCGCGTGCGTCGCCAGCCTGCGTTCGTCGCTGTCGCACCGCCGCCGTTCTCCGCCGGCGCGCATCCGCCCCCGCCGCCACGCGGCTGACGGGCGCGCATCGCGGCCCGCATCACAGCTCCCCGGTTTTCACGCCTGCGCGTGCCTGACGGCACGGCAGCCGCGCGCCTGTGCGCCGCTGCCGGCTGCCGCAGTTGCTATGCGCGCTTGCGCGCCGGGGTCTGCCAGGCTTTCGACAGATGACATCCATGACCACCGAAAAAGACTGCGCGGCGCAACTGGGCGCCGCGACCCACGCCCGGCATGCGGTATCCGCCGCGTTCTGGGCCACACCCCTGTTCGTGCTGCTGTGGAGCAGCGGCGCCATCGCGGCGCGCCTCGGGCTGGACCATGCCACGCCCTTTGCCTTGCTGACGCTGCGCTTCGCCATCACGCTGGCGGTGCTTGGCGCCATCGGCCTGGCACGCGGCCACCTGCTGCCGCCGCGCGGCGAACGGCTGCATGTGGCGCTGACCGGCCTGCTGCTGATTGGCGGCTACGCCGTGTTCTACTTCCTTGCGCTCGACCATGGCATGACGCCTGGTGTGCTGGCCACCGTGCTGGGCGCGCAACCGATGCTGACCCTGCTGCTGACCGAGCGACGCTACAGCACCACCCGCATCGCGGGCCTGGCGCTCGCGCTCGCCGGGTTGGCACTGGTGGTCGCCGACAGCCTGCTGCTGGCACGGCTTTCTGTGGCGGGCGTGTCGTGCGGGCTGGCAGCGCTGGCCTGCATGACCGTCGGCGCCATCCTGCAGAAGCGCATCGCGCGCGCGCCGGCGCAGGTGTTGCCGCTGCAGTATGGCGCCAGCCTCGCGGCATGCCTGCTGTGCCTGCCGTTCCAGCCCTTTGCCTTCGAGGTATCGCTGGCGTTCGCGCTGCCGCTGCTGTGGCTGACGCTCGGCATCTCGATCGGCGCCACGCTGTTGTTCTACCGCCTGATCCGCGCGGGCAACCTGGTCAATGTGACCAGCCTGTTCTACCTGGTGCCTGCGGGCACCGCGGTGCTGGACTACCTGCTGCTGGGCAACCGGATGGCGCCGCTGGCGCTTGCCGGGATGGCGGCGGTGCTGGCGGGACTGGCGCTGGTGTTCCGCGGCGCGCGCGAAACGGCGCGGCGTTAGCGGTTCTTCACTTCAACCCGCACTTCTTCCTTGCCGACCGTGATGGTCCCCGGCTCGACCTCCTTGCCGCCGAAGTGCAGTTCCTCGGGCTTGAAGGTATAGACCGGATAGTCCTTCAGCAGCTGCTGCGCAACGACCGCGCCAATGGCGTTGAGTTGCTCGCGGTACTGGGCCATGCCGGCAACTTCCACCTGTTGCACCGTGGGGTTGTCGAGCAGCACGGCCCGCTTGCCGGAGTCGTAGCGCACGCCGCTGTTGAGCGCCAGCTTGCCGTCGACCGGCGGCGAGGGCAGCAGCGCGTTGGTCAGGCGGGCCTCGACATGGGTGATGAGCCGGTTGCTGGCCTCGTCTAGCACCAGCCGGGGGTGGCTAAGCTGTACGGTCACCACTTCCGCGTAGCGCAGCGTGGCGGGAAAACGCTGATCCAGCGCGGCCTGCAGTTCCTGGCGGGTGAGCGTGTATTCGCCGGTCCAGACGTTGTAGCCGGCCAGCGCGGGCGTAGCCGCGGCGAAGACGGCCGCGGCGGCAAGGAGCAGGGAGGGGCGCAGGCGCATGTGGCGGATGGTGCGCGCCTTGACGGCGCGGCGTGGATGGAGTCAGCCAGTCAGACCGCGCGCGCGGGATGGCGTTCCGTCACATAGCCCCGGCGCGCATGCGCGCAGGTCAGTAATGCGGCGGGATTTCCTGCAGGGGATCGGACTCTGCCGCCGTCGACGTGGCGCTGCGCAATTGCTGGTACAGCGCGCGGAACTGCTCCTGCAGCAGGTCGATCTGCTGCTGCTGGCGCGCCACCGTGGTGTTGAGCGTTTCGAGCAGGTCTTCCTGGAAGGCGAGCTTGATTTCGAGTTCGGTGATGCGTTCGTCCATGGCGCGTGGCTGTCGTGGGTTCGCCGGTTTCTCCGGCTGGCGGCGCGCATTGTAATCCCGTATGCCGATGCCGCCGGCGAAACCGCACGCGCCGCGCTTACTTCTGCTCGGTGATCAGCATCCACATGACGCCAAAGCGGTCGCTCACCATGCCAAATTGCTCGGCGAAGAAAGTCTTGTCCAGTGGCATCACCACCTGGCCACCTTCCTTCAGGCCGTTGAAGGCATTTTCCACCCCGGCCTTGTCGGCAAAGCTGATTGTCAGCCCGAAGCCCTCGAACTTGGGCTGGTTCGAGCAGCGGCCGTCGGAAGCCATGATCACGCTGTCGCCGATCTGGAATTCCATGTGCATGACTTTGTCTTCCGTTCCCGGAGGCGCCTGGCAGCCGGGGTCGGCCTTTTGCGGCTCGGGATTTTCCTTGAACGTCATCCGCATATTGACCTTGGCGCCAAGGGTCTTCTTGTAGAACTCGACAGCTTCATCGCAACGGCCTTCAAAAAAGAGATAGGGCTGGACTTGCATGACAACTCCTGTAGAGAGAGCCTCCCGGGCGGGGCAGGCAGGAAGAACCTAGCCGGCGTACGGACGATGGCCTCGGGGATCCGGCAACGGGCGCAACGATTTGTGTACGCCGTCCACAATACCTTAGCAAACCAAGTGGCTGGTGTCCACATCAATGCGGGATCGGCCTCGGCTGGGGCGTGCATGCCGGGCTGTAGAATGCCCGCGAACCGTCACTATCCGGCTCTCGCCTGAACACCTTAGACATCCGGAGCTGCCTTGCGTTACGAATTGACCGACCTGCGCCTGTTCCAGGCGATCGCCGATGCACAAAGTCTTTCCGGCGGCGCTTCGGCCACGCATATCACCGCGTCGGCGGCCAGCTACCGGCTGAAGAACCTCGAGCATGCGATGGGCACGCCGCTGTTTGTGCGCACCGCGCGCGGCATGGAGCTGACGCCGGCCGGCGAGACATTGCTGGTCCATGTGCGCGAGCTGCTGCTCGGCGTCGAGCGCATGCACGGCGAGGTGGGCCGTTTCTCGGCGGGACTGAAGGGCAATATCCGGCTGCTGGCCAACAGCAGCTCGCTCAATGGCTTCATCATCCCGAGCGTGAGCCGCTTCCTGCTGGCCAACCCGGACGTGAACATCGACCTCGAAGAACGCGCCAGCCAGTCGATCCTGACCGCGGTCGCGGCGCATGAAGCCGACGTCGGCATTCTCGCCGGCGACTTCGAGACCACCGGCGTGCGCTCGGTGCGCTATGCGCGCGACGAACTGATCCTGGCGGTCGCGGCGGAGCATCCGCTGGCGCGCGAGCCGGAGGTTCGCTTCGGCGCGGCACTGGCTTTCGACTTTGTGTGCATGAGCCGCACCAGCAGCAACTTCCTGTTCCTGCGCGACATGGCGCAGCGCGCGGGCAAGAGCCCTAACGTGCGCCTGCATGCGCACAGCTTCGACGCGGTGCTGTCGCTGGCCGAGGCGGGGGTCGGGGTGGCACTCGTGCCGCGCAGCGTGGCGGCACAAGCGCTGCGCGATGCGCGCGTGGCGGGGGTGCGGCTGGCCGAGCCCTGGGCACTGCGCGAGCTCAACCTGATCGTGCGCGCCGACGGCAAGCTGCCGTCATTTGCCGAGGCGTTCGCGCAGTTCCTGCTCAACGATCCGCGCGTGGTGGCCACGCGCGAGGGCGGCGCCGTGGCCGGCACGGCGCCGTAATAGCGCAACCAGGGCGCGCAGGTCAGCGCTTCCGGTTCAGGAACGTGGCCATATGCTGCTGCGGCTCGCCGGTGTCGAACGCGCTGCCGAATTCCGCCACGCTGTTGTTGATCGAAACATCGACCGGCGCATCTTCCCATTCGCGCAATAAACGCTTCTGCTGACGCACGGCAACGGGACCGAAGCCCGCCAGCAGCGCGGCCACCCGCTCGACCTCCTGGTCCAGCGCATCCAGCGGCACCACGCGGCTGACCAGCCCCCACTGCAGCGCGTCTTCGGCGTTGGCGATCTCGCCCGTGAGCAGCAGCCATGACGCGCGCGCATTGCCGATCAGGCGCGGCATCAGCGCCGCGTGGATCACCGACGGGATGCCGACCTTGACCTCGGGCATGCCGAGCTGCGCATTGTCGGCGGCGATGCGGATGTCGCACGCCAGCGCCAGCTCCAGCCCGCCGCCCAGGCACCAGCCCGGCATGCGCGCGATCACCGGCGCCGGGCAATGGCGCACCGCGTCGCAAAGGCGGCGCAGGCCGCTGATGAATGCCTGCGCGCTGGCGCGGTCCAGCGCGGCCATTTCCTTGATATCGGCGCCGCCGACAAAGCCCTTGTCGCCGCTGCCGCGCAGCACCACCACGCGCACCGCATCGTTGGCGGCCAGCGCCTCGATCGCGCGCGTGACCGAGGCGATCACCGGCGTGCCGAGGATGTTGAGGGAACCCGCGTCGCGGATGGTGACGGTGGCAATGCCGCGCGCGTCGACGTCGACGCCGGCGTATTGTTCCTGGATGGTTTCGCTCATGTCGTTCCTTGCTGGTGGCTGGCTTACTGGAGCCTGGTGAATCGGATATCGTCGACGACCTTCTTCCAGTGCGCATTCTGCCCGCGCACCAGGTCGGAGAAGGCCTGGCGCGAGGTGGGCGCGGGGATCGCGCCCTGCTTCTCGATCGCGGCGATCACGTCGGGTTCGGCCAGCACCTTGCGCACGGCCTGGTTCAGCTTGTCGAGGATGGGGGCGGGCGTGCCGGCCGGCGCGCCGAGCCCGAACCACGACGGGTTGTTCATCGCCGGCAGGCCGGCTTCGGCATAGGTCGGCACGTTGGGCAGCACCTTCAGGCGCTGCTTCGCCGCAACCGCAAGCGGCTTCAGCCGGCCACCCTGGATCAGCGCGGACGACGAGGGGATGTTGTCGAACACAACCTGGATCTGGCCCGCGACCGCATCGTTGAGCGCCGGGCCCAGGCCCTTGTAGGGCACATGCAGCATGCGCGTGCCGGTGGCGTTCATGAACAGCTCGCCGTTCATGTGGCTCAGGCCGCCGTTGCCCGACGAGCCAAACGAGTACTTGCCGGGATTGGCTTTCAGCAGCCTGATGAACGCCTGCAGGTCGGTGGCCGGAAACGACGGGTTGACCACCAGCACGTTCGGCACGTCGGCGAGGTTGCTGATCGGTGCGAAGTCCTTCACCGGGTCATACGCGGTCTTGACGTAGACGTTGGGATTGACCGCGTGCGAGCTTTCCACCTCCATCACCAGCGTGTAGCCGTCGGCGGGCTGCTTGGCGGCATAGGCGCTGCCCACCGCGCCGCCGGCGCCCGGGCGGTTCTCGACCACCACCGGCTGGCCCAGCACCGGGCCCAGATGGGTGCCGACGATGCGGGCGATGATGTCGGTGGTGCCGCCCGCGGCGTAGGGCACGACCAGCTTGATCGGGCGGTCGGGGTAGGCGCTGGCCTGCGCGGCGCCGGCAGTGGCGAGCGCTGCGAACAGGGCAACGGTGGAAAGGACTGGCTTCATCGGTTGTCTCCGGAGCAGGGTTTGTGTGTCTTGCAGGGCAATCAATTCGCGGCGCTCTGCTCGCCCAGCAGCGGCGGCGGCATGAGCGGGCCGTCGTGGCCCGCCAGCATCGGGTTGCGCACCATCGGCACGCGGCCCATGACGGGATGCTCCGCTACCCGCATCAGGCCGCGGTGCTGCACCTGCGGGTGGGCGAAGACTTCGTCCATGGTGTGGATCGGGCCCCAGGGCACGCCGTTGGCGTCGAACGCTTCGGTCCATTCGATGCGCGTGCGCGTGGGGAAAAGCTCGGCCAGCAGCGCGCGCAGCGCCGGCAGGTGCTCGATGCGCGCCGAATTGGTGGCGTAGCGCGGGTCTTGCGCCAGCTCGGGCATGCCCGCCACCGCGCAGAAGCGCGCGAACTGGCCGTCATTGCCGATCGCCAGGATCAGGTGGCCGTCGGCGCAGCGGAACACTTCATACGGCGCGCAGTTGGGATGCGCATTACCGCTGCGCTGCGGGTTCTGACCAGAGACCAGGTAGTTGGCGGCTTGGTTGGCATTCATCGCCACGGCCACGTCGAGCAGCGCGATATCGAGATGCGCGCCCGCACCGGTCGACTGCCGCTGGTACAGCGCGGCCAGCACCGCCGAGGTCGCATACATGCC
The DNA here is from genome assembly GCF_015549295.1 of Cupriavidus sp. IK-TO18. Lineage (NCBI taxonomy): Bacteria > Pseudomonadati > Pseudomonadota > Betaproteobacteria > Burkholderiales > Burkholderiaceae > Cupriavidus > Cupriavidus sp. IK-TO18. The sequence goes on along the minus strand of NZ_JADGMP010000029.1, from coordinate 401,970 downwards.
GGTGCTCAGGTCCACCACCGCCACGCCGGTGCGCAGCGGCCCCGCGCCCGGGGCGCCGTCGGGCTGGCCGGTATAGCTCATCAAGCCGCCCATGCCCTGGAACACGTAGTCATAGCCGGGCTTGTCGGCCATCGGCCCGTCCTGGCCGAAGCCGGTGATCGACAGGTAGACCAGGCGTGAGTTGATTGCCTTTAGGGCTTCGTAGTCGAGCCCGTAGCGACGCAGCGTGCCGACCTTGTAGTTCTCGACCAGCACGTCGGCCTCGCGCGCCAGCTCGCGCACCTGCGCGGCGCCTTCCGGCGTGCTGTAGTCGATTGCCACCGAGTGCTTGCCGCGGTTGCAGCAGATGAAGTACCCCGACAGGCGCGGACCGCCTTCGGTGCCGGCCGGCGCGTCGAGGTAGGGCGGGCCCCAGCCGCGGGTGTCGTCGCCGCGCCGGGGATGTTCGACCTTGGTCACCTCGGCGCCCAGGTCGGCCAGGTTCTGGGTGCACCAGGGACCGGCGAGGATGCGCGACAGGTCCAGGACCCGGATCCCTTGCAGGGCGCGATGCAGCATGACGACTCCGCTCTCAAAACGACGATGCGGCGCAGTATAGGGAGGGGTCCCGGGAGCTAACCAGTCGAGAGTTTTGAAGGGCGCGTTCGCGGCTTTTCAACGCTCCGCCGGGGTGCGGCCCGCGACCCGGCATTGGCCTGCGTTTGGCGCGTGGGCGCTGCCGTGTCACAATTCGCGTTTGGCACTGACTCGGCCCGTGACTCGGCCGGCCGCGTCGCCGTGCTTCCGCGCGCGCTGGCACCCTTCCGGGCGACGCGGCGGGAGCCCGCCCAAGAGCCGACAAATTCACTTAGATTTCTGGCGATGACTACCATCCTGCAGCACATTCCTACCGGCGAGCGCGTCGGTATCGCCTTCTCCGGCGGCCTTGACACCAGCGCGGCACTCCTCTGGATGCGCCAGAAGGGCGCCGTCCCCTACGCCTACACCGCCAACCTGGGCCAGCCCGACGAGCCCGACTACGACGATATCCCGCGCCGCGCCAAGGCCTACGGCGCCGAGGAAGCCCGCCTGGTCGACTGCCGCACGCAACTGGTGGCCGAGGGCATCGCCGCCCTGCAGTGCGGTGCGTTCCACATTTCCACCGCCGGCATCACCTACTTCAACACCACCCCGATCGGCCGCGCCGTCACCGGCACCATGCTGGTCGCCGCGATGAAGGAAGATGGCGTCAACATCTGGGGCGATGGCAGCACGTTCAAGGGCAATGACATCGAGCGCTTCTACCGCTACGGCCTGCTGACCAACCCCGGCCTGCAGATCTACAAGCCGTGGCTGGACCAGCAGTTCATCGACGAACTGGGCGGCCGCGCCGAGATGTCCGAGTTCATGCGCCAGAACGGCTTCGACTACAAGATGTCGGCCGAAAAGGCGTACTCGACCGACTCCAACATGCTGGGCGCCACCCACGAGGCCAAGGACCTGGAGCACCTGGATTCGGGCATCCGCATCGTCCAGCCGATCATGGGCGTGCAGTTCTGGCGCGATGACGTCGAAGTCAAGCGCGAGGAAGTCACCGTGCGCTTCGAGGAAGGCCAGCCGGTCGCGCTGAACGGCCAGACCTTCGCCAACAGCGTCGACCTGTTCATGGAAGCCAACCGCATCGGCGGCCGCCATGGCCTGGGCATGAGCGACCAGATCGAAAACCGCATCATCGAAGCCAAGAGCCGCGGCATCTACGAAGCCCCGGGCCTGGCGCTGCTGTTCATCGCCTACGAGCGCCTGATCACCGGCATCCACAACGAAGACACCATCGAGCAGTACCGCGACAACGGCCGCCGCCTGGGCCGCCTGCTGTACCAGGGCCGCTGGTTCGACCCGCAATCCATCATGCTGCGCGAAACCGCCCAGCGCTGGGTGGCCGGCGCCATCACCGGCGAAGTCACCATCGAACTGCGCCGCGGCAACGACTACTCGATCCTGAACACCACCTCGCCCAACCTGACCTACAAGCCGGAACGGCTGACGATGGAAAAGGGCGAGTCGATGTTCACGCCGCTGGACCGGATCGGCCAGCTGACCATGCGCACGCTGGATATCGTCGATACGCGCGAGAAGCTGCAGACGTACGCCAAGACCGGCCTGCTGTCGACGCAGGTGAGCGCTTCGCTGCCGAAGCTGGAAGACTGAGTGGGGTCGCGCCGGTTGGCACGATTTGCCAGGTAAGCAAAACCGGCGCCTTTGGGTGCCGGTTTTTTTTGCCGTCTCCGGCAACACCGGCTGGACGGCTCAGTGCGTGTTGTGTAAAGTTGCGCAAATGAAGAGCGCGGACCTGATCAGGCAACTGATGTCCGACGGCTGGTATTTGACGCACATCGTCGGATCGCACCATCAGTTCAGGCACCCCACCAAACCAGGAAAGGTAACGGTGCCTCACCCGAAGAAAGACCTGCCACTCGGCACGGTGCGCAGCATCCTCAAGCAGGCCCGCCTCCGGTAACAGAAAATTTTTTCTGATCGCCCCATGCTATATCCCGTCCATATCGAGCCCGGCGACGCAAAGCACGCCCACGGCATCTCGTTTCCGGATTTCCCCGGATGCTTTTCCGCTGCCGATGACTGGGCGGACATTCCAGCCAACGCGCAGGAGGCTGTCGAAGCCCACTTTGCCGACGGGGAGCCGATTCCCGAACCATCCAGTCCGGAGCGCTGGTTTCATCATCCGCAGTATCAGGGCGGCATCTGGATGCTGGTCGACATCGACTTGTCGCGCGTCAACACAAGAGCCGTACGGGTGAACATCAGCTTGCCAGAGCGCTTGGTCCAGCAAATCGATGATGCTGCCAAAAGCCGGCATATGAGCCGATCGGCATTTCTCGCGCTGGCGGCACAGCACGAGATGGAACAAGGCTGATCGGCGGCTGACGCGATTCCCCATTGCGGCAGCGTACACTGTGGCCTCGAGACCACCGGAGCCACCCCCCCATGCCCTCCCTCCGTACCCTCTACCCCGAAATCGAGCCCTACCACTGCGGCACGCTCGATGTCGGCGACGGCCACGTGCTCTATTACGAGCGCGTCGGCACGCCGGGCGCCAAGCCGGCGGTGTTCCTGCACGGCGGCCCCGGTGGCGGGATCTCGGCCGACCATCGGCGCCTGTTCGACCCGGCGCGCTATGACGTGCTGCTGTTCGACCAGCGCGGCTGCGGACGATCGACGCCGCATGCCGGGCTGGAGCACAACACCACGTGGCACCTGGTCGACGATATCGAGCGGCTGCGCGAACTTGCCGGCGTGGAGCGCTGGCTGGTCTTCGGCGGCTCCTGGGGCTCGACGCTCGCGCTGGCCTATGCGCAGAAGCATCCGCGGCGCGTCAGCGAACTGGTGCTGCGCGGCATCTACACGGTGTCGCAGGCAGAGCTGGACTGGTACTACCAGTATGGCGTGTCCGAGATGTTCCCCGAGAAATGGGAGCGCTTCCAGGCGCCGGTGCCCGAAGCGGAGCGCGGCAACATGATGGCGGCCTATCGCAAGCTGCTGACCGGCGACGACAAGGACAAGCAGGTCGAAGCCGCGCGTGCCTGGAGCGTGTGGGAAGGCGAGACCATCACGCTGCTGCCGGATGCCGGCAACAGCGCCAAGCATGACGACAGCCACTTCGCGCTTGCCTTTGCGCGGCTGGAGAACCATTACTTCACGCACCGCTGCTGGCTGGAGGATGGCCAGCTGCTGCGCGATGCGTACAGGCTGGCGGATATTCCCGGGGTCATCGTGCATGGCCGCTATGACATGCCGTGCCCGGTACGCTATGCGCATGCCCTGCACAAGGCCTGGCCGAAGGCCGATTTTCACCTGATCGAAGGGGCGGGCCATGCGTGGACGGAACCGGGGATCATGGACCAGCTGATCGCCGCCACGGACCGCTTCGCCGCGGCGTAGTGCTGGCGCGCCGACAGGAGACCACGATGCAGCTCTACGCCCACCCGTTTTCCTCCTACTGCCAGAAGGTGCTGATCGCGCTGTACGAGAACGCGATCCCGTTCGAGTTCCGCATGCTGTCGCCCGATCATCCCGACCATGCAGCCGAACATGCGCAGCTATGGCCACTGCAGCGGATGCCGGTGCTGGTCGATGGCCCGCGCACGGTGTTCGAGTCCAGCATCATCATCGAATACCTCGACCAGCATCACCGGGGCGCAGTGCGCTGGCTGCCTGAAGCGCCCGATGACGCGCTCGCGGTCCGCCTGCTCGACCGCTTCTTCGACCAGTACGTGATGACGCCGATGCAGCGCATCGTGCTCGACCATCTGCGCCCCGCCGGCCAGCGCGACGCCTATGGCGTGGCCGAGGCGCGCAAGCTACTGGAGAGTGCCTACGCGTGGCTAGACGCAAAACTAGCCGGCCGCGAATGGGCGGCAGGCACCGCGTTCACGCTGGCCGATTGCGCGGCGGCACCGTCGCTGTTCTATGCGGACTGGGTGCATCCCGTTCCCGCGGCGTGCCCCCATGTGCGTGCGTATCGTTCCCGGCTGCTGGCACGGCCGTCCTTCGCACGTGCCATCGACGAGGCGCGGCCCTATCGCTCGCTCTTTCCGCCGGGCGCGCCGGACCGGGACTGAAAGCAGCCGGCGATCGCCGGCGGCAAGCGACAGGATGCCATTCGCGCCTCCGGCCGCCGCTCAGCGCAAGCGGCCATGTGTCGCGAGCAAGGTCAGAGGACGCGCCAGCAGTGTACTGGCCAGCGCCATCAGCAGCAGCCCCGAGAATGCCGTCGTGCTGATGACGCGCGCGTCCAGCAGCACGGTCAGCACCACCACCTCGACCAGTCCCTTGGTCTGCAGCAGCGCGCCCAGCGCGAGCGACTTGCGCCAGCCCATGCCCGCGCGCAGCGCCGGCAGCGCAACGCCGGCCATCTTGCCGGCAATGGCGACGACCAGCGACAGTGCGGCGATCCACAGCGTCATCGGTTCCTGCAGCGAAATCTCGGTACGCAGCCCGGCGGCAAGGAAGAAGAATGGCAACAGCACCACAACCGTCATCGGTTCCAGCTGCTGGCGCACGCGCTGTGCCGCCTGCGACGGCCAGGCCAGCCCGGCGACGAAGCCGCCCATCACGTGATGCAGCCCGGCCAGCTCGCCCAGGAATGCCGACGCCAGCACCAGGAAGAAGGCGACCGCCAGCAGCAGTTCCGTCTCCTGCGCGCGGCGCAGCAGCCAGGCGAGCGCGGGGCGCACCACGCCGAACATGAAGGCGAGGTAGGCGCCGGCGCGCACTCCGGTCACCAGCGCGCTGGCGCCTTGCTGGCTGCCCTGCTGCAGCAGCACCAGCGTCAGGAACAGCCACACCCACGCGTCATTGACCGCCGCGCAGCGCAGCGCGAGCTGGCCCAGCGGCGTGCCGGTCAGCCGCATCTCGCGCAGCAGCGCGCCTAGCACGGGCAGCGCGGTGACCGCGGTGCAGATCCCCATCGCGCAGGCGAACCAGTAGGGATCGGCATGCTCGCCCGCCACCGGCCAGCCGGCGCGGATCATCCACCATCCCGTCACGCCGCCGAGCACGAACGGCGCCGCGATGCTGCCCAGCGAGATGCGCAGGGTGTCATGCCAGTGCGTCGTCGCCGCGTCTTCGCGCAAATGCAGGCCGGTCAGGAAGCAGAACAGCGTCACGGCGAGCCATTGCAGGCCGGACAGCATCGGCAGGTGATCGGGGCCGAACAGCGCCGACCAGCGCTGGGGCGCCAGCTGGCCGAACACCGACGGCCCGAGCAGGATGCCGGCCAGCACCTGCACCGCCACCAGCGGAAAGGCGGCCTGCAGGCCCGCGCCGCGCCACAGCAGGTAGGGAAGCGCCACCACCAGCATGGCCTGCAGGAAGAAGATGCTTACCGCGTTCATCGGATCTCCCCGGCCATGCCTTACCCGAACATCCCGCCGTTGACCGAAATCACCTGCCGCGTGATATAGCCGGCATCGGGCGACAGCAGGAAGGCGACGGTGGCGGCAACCTCGTCCGGCGTGCCCATGCGCCGCGCCGGGATCAGGCGCAGCGCTTCCTCGCGCACGTGCGCCTCGACCATGTCGGTGTCGATCAGGCCGGGCGCGACGCAGTTGACCGTGATGGCGCGCTTGGCCAGTTCGATGGCGAGCGCCTTGGTGGCGCCGATGATGCCCGCCTTGGCGGCGCTGTAGTTGGCCTGCCCGCGGTTGCCGACCAGTCCGGAGACCGACGACAGCGTGACGATGCGGCCAGGCTGGCGGCGCTGCACCATCGGCATCACCACCGGGTTGAGCACGTTGTAGAAGGCATCGAGGTTGGTGTGCACCACCTCGTCCCATTCGGCGCCGGTCATGGCCGGGAAGGCCGCGTCGCGGGCCAGCCCGGCATTGCAGACCACGCCGTAGTAGCAGCCGTGCGTGGCGATGTCGGCCAGCAGCGTGGCCGCTGCCTCGTCGCGGCGGCTGACGTCGAAGCACAGCACGCGCGACCTGCTGCCATGGGCGCGCACCGCGTCGGCCACGGCTTCGGCTTCGTCGCGGCGTGCGCGGCAATGGACCACCACGTCATAGCCATCGCGCGCCAGGCGCAGCGCGATGGCGCGGCCGATGCCACGCGACGATCCGGTGACCAGTACGGTCGGATTGGTCATGCTTGTTGTCCTTGCAGAATTGCCATGCCGGCTCGGCGGCGGTCAGACGTTGCAGAATTCTTCCAGCACCGCCATGCGGCGGCGCGGATCGGCGACGAACGGGTTGTTGCGGTCCCAGGCATATCCGGCCAGCACCGCGCTGATCATGCTGCGGATCTCCGGCGTGGCATTGGGGTAGAAAATCAGCTTCTGGAAGCGGCCTTCATACCATGCTTCGACAAAGACGCGGAAGCAATCCACGCCCGCTCGCAGCGGCTGCGCGAAATCCTTCTCCCAGTCCACCGCTTCGCCGCCGAGCTGGCGCACCAGGCACTCCACGGCCAGGCTGGCCGACTTGAAGGCAATGGTGACGCCGGAGGAAAACACCGGATCGAGGAATTCGCCGGCATTGCCGAGCAGCGCGTAGCCATTGCCCCACAGCGAACTGACGTTGGCCGAATAGCCCGCGATCTGCCGCACCGGGGTGTCCCAGCAGGCATCGGCAAGCAGGCTCGCCAGCCCGGGCTCCTCGGCCACCAGCGCGCGCAGCCGCTCGGTCTCGGTGCCGGTGTAGTTGTCCAGGAACGCCTTCTCCGCCACCACGCCGAGCGAGCAGCGGCCGTCCGAGAACGGGATGGTCCAGTACCAGACATCCGGGTGCTGCGGATGCACGCTGATCAGGATCTTGTTGCGGTCGAAGCCCCCCGGCGCGATCCGGTCCTCGACATGGGTGAAGAGCGCGCTGCGCACCGGGAAGCCCGACGGCGACTCCAGCTTGAGCAGGCGCGGCAGGATGCGGCCGAAGCCCGAGGCATCGAGCAGGAATTTCGCGCGCACCCGGTACCGGCTGCCGTCCGGCGCGCGCACCGTCACCTCGGGCTGCGCGCCGCTGACATCGACGTTCTCGACCAGATGCGCGAAACGGACCTCGGCGCCCTGGCGTGCCGCCTCGCGGATCAGCACATCGTCGAAGCGGGCACGCTGCACCTGGTAGGTCGTGCCCCAGCCGGGAGAGAATTTTTCGCGGAAGTCGAAGGCGGTGTGCTGGCCGGCGCGGGAGAACGCGGCGCCGTTCTTGTACTGGAAGCCGGCTTCGACCACCGCGCGCAGCATGCCGGCGCTTTCGATATAGGCCATGCTCTGCGGCAGCAAACTCTCGCCGATCGAAAAGCGCGGGAAGATTTCCTTCTCGATCACCAGTACCGGGATTCCGTGCTTGCGCAGCAGGCCCGCCGCGACCGAGCCGGCCGGGCCTGCGCCGATGATGACGACATCCGTGGTTTCCGTTTGCATGGTGTCCGATCCTTGTTCCTGGTCAGGCCGGCGGGGTGGGCGCCGCCGGCAAACGCAAGAATATGGCGGTAAATCGTCGCCAGTTGGCGTTCCAGCAACATCTTGAAACCATTTCAGGGCGCTGTCGCGCGGAATCGGGTGTGCAGCAAAGGTGCTGCAAGGGGTGCAATAAAAAGCGCATGGCGGCCGCGTTTATTTCGCTGCCCGCCATCTGACGGTGCGCTTGCCGGCAAGCCTGCCCAACTCCCGGCAAAATGTGGGACCGTGGTCACACCCCCCTTCCGGAGAATCCCATGCCAGCCACCACCATGCCCTACCGCCGCCTCGGCGTCAGCAACCTGCGCGTTTCAGCGCTGTGCCTGGGCACCATGATGTTTGCCGACCAGACCGACGAGGCCGAGGCGGCGCGCATCGTTGCCAGCGCGCGTGACCACGGCGTGAATTTCATCGATACCGCCGATGTCTACACCAAGGGCGCGTCGGAGCAGATGGTCGGCCGGCTGCTGACCGCGAACCGCCACGACTGGGTGCTGGCGACCAAGCTCGGCAACGTAATGCAGCCCGCGCCCAACCACTCGCACTACTCGCGCGTGTGGATCACGCGCGCGGTCGAGGACAGCCTGCACCGGCTCGCGACCGACTACATCGATATCCTCTACCTGCACCGCGACTATCCCGGCGAGAACCTGGAAGAGGCGGTCCGCGCGATGGGCGACCTGGTGCGCAGCGGCAAGATCCGCTACTGGGCGGTGTCGAACTTCCGCGGCTGGCGCATTGCCGAGATCGCGCGGCTGTGCGGCGAGCTGGGCGTGCCGCGCCCGGTGGCCTGCCAGCCGTACTACAACCTGCTGAACCGCCTGCCCGAGGTGGAGATCCTGCCGGCTTGCGAGCACTACGGCCTGGGTGTGGTGCCCTACAGCCCGGTGGCGCGCGGCGTGCTGACCGGCAAGTACGCGCCCGGACAGGCGCCGGAACAGGGCACGCGCGCCGGCCGTGCCGACCGCCGCATGATGGAAACCGAATTCCGCGAGGAATCGCTGGTGATCGCACAGCAACTCAAGGCGCATGCCGAGGCGCGCGGCCTGACGCCGGGGCAGTTCGCCACGGCGTGGGTGCTGGCCAACCCCATCATCTCGTCGGTTATCGCGGGGCCGCGCACGCTGGCGCAGTTCGAAGATTACTTCGGTGCGCTCGGGGCTGCGATCACGCCCGACGAAGAATCGATGATCGATGCGCTGGTCGCGCCGGGGCATGCGTCGACCCACGGCTACAACGACCCGGGCTACCCGTTCGGGGGACGGCCGGTGGCACGCGCGCAGCAGGCATGACAGCGACGCACGCCGGCGGTGCAGGGCACGCCGGCATGTGGCGCAAGCGCGTCTCCGAATGACGCGCGTTAGCGACGGCGCGATGCACGGCGAGGGTCAATAACGCCATGACCTCGCGCATGCTTGATGCACGCCGGCCAGACTCCTACTAATATCAAGACAGGCGGCACGCGCAATGCGCGTGCCGCGAGAACATTGCGCTTCGAGCTGGTGCGCGGATTCCGATGCGCGCAACGCCGGCCAAACAGGGAAGCCCAAACGTGTCGCGTCGTGGCTGGATTTTCGCTGGCTTGGCGGTCGCCCTCACCGGGGGCGTCTACGTCGTGTATAGCTTTGTCGCGAGCGAAGTGCGCAATTCGCACTGGCAGGCGCGGCTCATCGGCGAGCTCGGCCAGCGGCTGACCTTCGAGATCCAGCCTGGCGCCAGCGACAGCATCCGCTTTCCGCATTCCGGTCCTTACGACGCACGCATGGGCTACGGCCTGCTGCCGCAGTTCGCGCAACGGCTGCAGCAGCGCGGCTACGTTCCCGCCGAGCAGGCGCGCATGTCGCCCGACATGGTCAGGCTGATGGACCAGGGCTTGTTCGCGCCGTACCGCGAGAAGAACCAGGCCGGCCTCCTGCTGCGCGACTGCAACGGGCTGACGCTGGCGTTCGAGCGCTATCCGCAGCGCCAGTATCCCGACTTCGCCACGGTGCCGCCGCTGCTGGTGAGCGCGCTGCTGTACGTCGAGAACCAGGGCCTGCTCAACCCCGAATACCCCAACATGAACCCGGCGCTGGACTGGCGCCGGCTGTCGCGCGCGGTGCTCGACCAGTTCATCCGGCTGGCCGACCGTTCGCACGACGCGCCCGGCGGCAGCACGCTGGCCACGCAGATCGAGAAGTACCGGCACTCACCCGAAGGACGCACCGCGTCGATCCCCGAGAAATTCCGGCAGATGGCATCGGCGTCGTTGCGCGCTTACCTGGACGGACCCGACACGCAGCGCGCGCGCGAGCGCATCGTGGTCGACTACCTCAACACCGTGCCGCTGTCGGCGCGCGAGGGCTTCGGCGAGATCAACGGCATCGGCGACGCGCTGTGGGTGTGGTATGGCGAGGACTTCGGCGAGGTCAACCGGCTGCTCAAGGAAATGGACCAGCGCGCGCCCGAGCCGCGCCAGGCGCAGGTATTCAAGCGAGCGCTGTCGCTGATCATCTCGCAGCGCCGGCCGTCTTACCATTTGCGCCGCGACGACACCAACCTGGATGCGCTGACGGCCAGCTACCTGCGCCTGCTGGCCGCCAACAGCGTCATCACCGCCGAGCTGCGCGACGCGGCGCTGGCGCAGCCGCTGGACAAGGCCGCGCCGCCGCAGCGCGGGCCGCAGGAGCCGTTCGTCACGCGCAAGGCCGTCAACCGCGTTCGCGCCGATGTCACCCGCCTGACCGGCGTGGAAAGCCGCTACGACATGGACCGGCTCGACCTGACGGTCGACAGCACCATCAACCGCGAGGCGCAGCGCATCGTCACCGAGACGCTGCAGCGCGTGAACAACAAGACGGACGCGCGCGCCATGGGCCTGTACGGCCATAACCTGCTGCGCGACAACGACGACCCGTCGAAGCTGATGACCAGCTTCACGCTGTTCGAGCGTGTCGGCAACGCCAACGTGGTGCGGGTGCAGGCCGACAACATCGACCAGCCGTTCGACATCAACAGCGGCGCGCGGCTGAACCTCGGTTCGACCGCCAAGCTGCGCACGCTGGTGACCTACCTGGAAATCATCAGTGAGCTGCATGCGCAATACGCCGGCATGGGCCGCGCCGAACTGGCCGGGGTGCGGCTGGCACGGCAGGATGTGCTTGCCCACTGGGCGGTGGATTACCTGTCCAAGGCGAAGAAGCCCGAGGAGCGCGAACTGATGGCGATGCTCGAGGCCGCGATGGAGCGCAAGTACTCCGGCAGCGCCGGGGAAGGCTTCTACACCGGCGGCGGGCTGCAGAGCTTCACCAACTTCGAGCGCTCGGCGGGCGAGCGCAACATGACCGTGCGCATCGCGTTCCAGCATTCGGTCAACCTGGTCTTCATCCGCATGATGCGCGACATCGTGCGCTACGAGACCTTCCACGCCAATCCGGACATCGGCGACCTGTTCGAGGACCGCAACGCCCCGGGCCGGCGCGAGTACCTGGAGCGCTTTGCCGACCAGGAAGGCAGCGCCTACATGGTCAACTTCTACCAGCGCTACCGCGGCAAGACTTCCGAGCAGCGGCTGGATACGCTGCTGGGCCGCGTGCGCATGACCATCCCGCACATCAACGCGGTGCGCATGTCGGTGACGCTGCTGAGCGCGCGCCCGTACCTGGACGAGGACAGCTATATCCGCATCATGCGCGCGCGCCTGGGCGACAAGCAGCTCGCCAAGGAAGACCTGCCCGCGCTGTACCGCAAGTACGGCAAGGACAAGTTCAACCTGAACGACCGCGGCTACCTGTCACGGGTGCATCCGCTGGAACTGTGGATGGTGGAGTACCTGGACCAGCACCCCGACGCCACGCTGACGGAGCTGCTGCGCGCCAGCACGGCGGAGCGCCAGGAAGTCTACAAGTGGCTGTTCAAGACGCGCAGCAAGGCGGGCCAGGACAACCGCATCCGCACGCTGCTGGAGCAGGACGCCTTCACCCGCATCGCCAGGCGCTGGCAACGGGTGGGCTATCCGTTCGATTCGCTGACGCCGTCGTACGCCAGCGCGATCGGCGCGGCGGGCGACCGTCCGGCGGCGCTGGCCGAGCTGGCCGGCATCCTGCTGGCCGGCGGCGTGGCCACGCAGAGTGCAGCGGTGCGCAGCCTGGCCTTTGCCGACGGCACGCCCTACGCCACGCGCTACGTGCTGCAGCCGGGCCCGGGCAAGCGCGTGCTGCCGGCCGAGGTGGCCGAGCTGGCGCGGCGTTCGATGCTGGACGTGGTGGAACGCGGCACCGCCAAGTCGATCCGCGGCGCTTTCACGGTGCCGGGCCGCGACGGCGGGTCGCTGACGGTGGCGGGCAAGACCGGCACCGGCGACCAGCGCTTCCAGGTGTACGGGCCGGGCGGGCGGCTGATCTCGTCGCGCTCGGTGAACCGCTCGGCGACGTTCGTCTTTACGCTGGGCGAGCGCTTCTTCGGCACCGTGGTGGTCAATGTGCGCGAGCCGTACGCGGTGCGCTACAGCTTTACCAGCGCGCTGGCGGTGCGGGTGCTGCGCGCGATCGCGCCGCAGGTGGCGGCGATGGCGCCAGGCGGCGACCGTGCGCTGCTGCGCTGCCGTGATGCGGCGCCGGGCCTGCGCATGCCGCGCGTGCCGACCATGGCGTCACCGGCCGAAGCCGTGCCGGGCGCCAGCATGGCGCAGGGGCTGGAAGCCCCGCCGCCCCGCGCCGACGCGGTGGCTCAGCCCGCGGCGCCTGCGCCGGCCAAGCCCGAAGCGCCGAGCCTGGCCGACGCCAACGATGCCATCACCGTGCGCAAGGCCAGTCAGCCCTTGCGGCGGACCATGCCGTAGATCACCAGCAGCACGATCGCGCCGATCACCGAGGCGATCCAGCCGGCCGGTTGGCCCGGCTGGTACCAGCCCATCGCGCGGCCGACGTAGCCGGCCACCACCGAGCCGAGCACGCCGAGGATGATGGTCATGATCCAGCCCATCTTGTCGTCGCCGGGCTTCACGGCCCGTGCGATCAGTCCGACGATGAGGCCAACGAACACGGTGCCGATGAATGCCATCATGGTGCGCTCCCGGTAGTGGACTGCTTAGGATGGGGGCCGGCTGCATGGTGCAGCCGGCTGCGCTTCATGATACACGCAGCCGCCGGCCGCGTATGACGCTGACGTGACAGCGCCGCTGCGGTCAGGCGCGCGCCAGCCGGAACTGGCCGACGGCCCGGTGCAGCATGTCGGCCTGGTCCTCCAGCGACGCCGCCGCGGCCGCCGCCTCTTCCACCAGCGCCGCGTTCTGCTGCGCCATCTGGTCCATCTGCGACACCGCCTGGTTGACCTGCTCGATGCCGCCGGTCTGCTCCTCGGTGGCGGCCCGCATCTCGCCCATCAGGTCGGTCACGCGCTTGACCGCTGCCACGATCTCGTCCATCGCCTTGCCGGCGCTTTCCACCAGCACCGCGCCGTCTTCCACGCGCTGCGCCGAGTCGCCGATCAGCGCCTTGATCTCCTTGGCGGCGGTGGCGCTGCGCTGCGCCAGCGTGCGCACCTCGCCGGCCACCACGGCAAAGCCGCGGCCCTGCTCGCCGGCGCGCGCGGCTTCCACCGCGGCGTTCAGCGCCAGGATGTTGGTCTGGAAGGCAATGCCCTCGATCACGCCGATGATGTCGGCGATCTTCCTCGAGGCCTGCTTGATCTCGCCCATGGTGCCGACCACCTGGTTGACGATGGTGCCGCCGCGCACGGCGATGTCCGAGGCACCCTCCGCCAGGCGGCTGGCCTGGCGCGCGTTGTCGGCGCTCTGGCGCACGGTGCTGGTGAGCTGCTCCATGCTCGCCGCGGTTTCCTGCAGCGAGGCGGCCTGCTCTTCGCTGCGGCGCGACAGGTCGGCGTTGCCCGCGGCGATCTGCTTGGCGGCGCCGGCGATCGAATCGGCCGAGCCGCGGATGCTGCCGATCGCGCCGGTCAGGCGCGCCTGCATGCGCTGCATCGCGAACAGCACGCTGTGCTCGTCGCCCGGGCGCACTTCGACATGGCCGGCGAGGTCGCCCTCGGCAATGCGGCCGGCGATCTGCGCGGTGGCCGCCGGCTCGCCGCCGAGCTGGCGGTGCAGGCTGGCGGAGACGCGCACCATCACCAGCGACATCAGCGCGCCGACCGCCAGCAGCAGGCCCAGCGCCTTCCACAGCTCGGCGCGGAACGCCGCCTCGATGTCATCCAGGTACAGCCCGGCGATAAAGTTCCAGTCCCACGGGCGGAAGTTGGCCACGTAACTCAGCTTCGGCTGCGGCGCCTCGGCGCCCGGCTTGGGCCACAGGTATTCGACGAAGCCCTTGCCGGCACCCTTGCCGATAGCGGCGATATCGCGGAACAGGTAGACGCCGTTAGGGTCCTTCATCCCCTCCATCGCCTTGCCGTTCATCTCCGGCTTGAACGGGTGCATCAGCACCACGGTGTCGGAGCGCATCAGCGTGAAGTAGCCGTCGGCGCCGAAGCGCATCGCACGCACGCGCTCGATGGCCTGCTGCCTGGCCTCGTCGGCGGGCAGCTTGCCGGCCCTGGCCAGCGCTTCGTACTCGGCCACCACCGAGACCGCGGTGTCGGTGACGTGAGCCAGGTCGAGCCGGCGCTCATCCATGCGCAGCGTGCGTATGTGCCAGGCGTTCCACAGCGTGATGCCGAGCAGGCAGACCCAGCTCAGCACCAGCGGCAGCATCAGTTTTTTCTTCAGGCTCAGGTTGTCCAGCATGCTTTCCATTCCTCCTTCAGCGCATTGCGCATTGCTCATCGGTGACACGCATCTGCGGCGTCATTCGTGGTTGGCGCCTGTCCGGGCATGCGTGTGCGTCTGCGGGCTAACGGCGGGGCAGGAAACTAACTTGATTGGGGTAATACCGTCCATGGAAGCTGTGTGGTTGTTTGGCTTTAATACATTTGCCTTATAAGTGCTGTAGTGAGCGCTTATTTTTTATGGGTGGCATGCGAGACGTGCTGTTGCCGGCTCTTGTCGCGCCGTTGCCCCCGGAAATCCGGCAGAATCGGCGCGTTGCACCGACGTAGCCTTTCTTATCTCCATCGATCCCCGCGCACATGGCCACCTTGCCGAGCCCCTCCGAAAACACCCACCGCCACGAGGGGCCGCTTGCCGTGTTCCTGGTGTTCCTGCACCTCGGCCTGACGTCGTTCGGCGGTCCGGTTGCGCACCTGGCGTTCTTCCGCGATGAGCTGGTGCGGCGCCGCCAGTGGCTGAGCGAGGCCGCCTATGCCGACGTGGTCGCGCTGTGCCAGTGCCTGCCTGGCCCAGCCAGCAGCCAGACCGGGATCGCGCTGGGGCTGTCGCGCGCGGGGTACGCTGGCGCGCTCGCCGCATGGCTGGGTTTCACGCTGCCGTCGGCATTGCTGATGATCCTGTTCGCGCTGGGCGTCTCGCACTACGGCATGGCCGCGGCACCCGGGGTGCTGCACGGGCTCAAGCTGGTGGCGGTGGCGGTGGTGGCGCAGGCGGTGTGGGGCATGGCGCGCACGCTGTGCCGTGGCCCGGTGCGCATCGCCATCATGATCGCCGCCACGGGCGCGGTGCTGGCGCTGCCGGGGGCGTGGACGCAGGTGGCGGTGATGGCCGTTGCGGCGCTGGCGGGCGCCTTGCTGCTGCGGCCGGCGCTGGCCGGCACGCATGAGCCGCTCGGACTGCCGGTCAGCCATCGTGCCGGGGCGCTGCTGCTGGTGGCATTCGCCTTGCTGCTGGCCGGTCTGCCGGTGCTGGCGCAGTTGAGCGCCGATCCCGCCGTGCGCCTGTTCGATGCCTTCTACCGCGCTGGCGCGCTGGTCTTCGGCGGCGGCCACGTGGTGCTGCCGCTGCTGGACGCCGAAGTGGTGGCGCCCGGCTGGGTCGGCAAGGAAACCTTCCTCGCCGGTTACGGCGTGGCCCAGGCCATGCCCGGCCCGTTGTTTACGTTTGCCGCCTTCCTGGGCGCCTCGTCGCAGGTGCCGCCGTCCGGCTGGGCCGGCGGGCTGCTGTGCACGGTGGCGATCTTCCTGCCCGGCGCGCTGCTGGTCATCGGCGCGCTGCCTTACTGGGATAGCCTGCGCCGCAACCGCCGGGCACAGGCGGCTCTGGCCGGCGTCAACGCGGCCGTGGTGGGGCTGCTGCTGGCGGCGCTGTGGCAGCCGGTGTGGGTCAGCGCGGTGCGCGGGCCGCTCGATATCGTGCTGGTCGCGCTGGCGCTGGTGGCGCTGATGCTGTGGAAGCTGCCGCCCTGGCTGGTGGTGCTGGCCAGCGGCGTGGCGGGGTGGGCGGCGGGCACGTGGTTGTAGCGCCGCTGTCATAGTGGCTATAGCGGCGCATCCGAGGAGGGCGCGCGCCGCACACACACAAAGCCTGACCCTTGTAATGTGCCGTAACCTGACGCGCCCGGAACCGTTTGCGCATTCAAATGCGAACGATTATCCTTCTCTCCTGCGTCCGTCATTGTGATGGCAATGGCACAACCCCTGCGTCTTGTGTGCAAGGCGGCGCTCCAGCTTCCCAGGATTCCCAGCAGGGCCGGCCGCCGGTCCTACCGGGGCCAGCCGCCTACCACCGCGATGACCGAATCCCAGCCAGCTTCCGGCCAGCAGCGCCGCGCGTTCTGGCTCAAGCACCTTCACCAGTGGCACTGGATCAGTTCCGCGATCTGCCTGATCGGGATGATGCTGTTTGCCGTGACCGGATTTACGCTTAACCACGCATCGCAGATCGAGGCAAAGCCCGCGGTCGAGACGCGCCATGCCACCGCCCCCGCTGCGCTGCTCGACACGCTGCGCGCGCAGGAGCCCGCTGGCGACGGCAAGGCCCGCGATCGCAAGGCGCCCGTGCCCGAAGCGCTGGCCGCCTGGCTGGCACAGGCGCTCGATGTCGATGCCGGCGGGCGCGAGGCCGAATGGTCGGCCGATGAAATCTACGTGGCGCTGCCGCGCCCGGGCGGCGATGCCTGGGTCAGCCTTGAGCTCGACAGCGGCGAGGCCCAGTACGAGAAAACCACGCGCGGCGCGATCTCCTACCTGAACGACCTGCACAAGGGTCGCAACACCGGCCAGGCATGGAGCCTGTTCCTGGATGTGTTCGCGCTCGCGTGCCTGGTCTTCAGCGTCACCGGCCTGTTCCTGCTCAAGCTGCATGCGGGCGGGCGGCTGGCGACCTGGCCGCTGGTCGGCCTGGGGCTGGTGGTGCCGCTGCTGCTGGCGGTGTTGTTCATTCACTGAGCCTGGCCCTGGCCAGGCACGCCGGCATCCCGATCGATTTTCCTGCTGCATCTCACTGACGAGGTTTCTCCGAATATGCGCCGACTGCTCTCCGTCACCCTGACCGGCATGGCCACGGTCCCGTTCGCGGGCCCCGCGCTGGCCGCCGACCTGAACGTCAAGGTGGAAATCCCGCGACTCAACGTGGCCGAGTACCACAAGCCCTATGTGGCGATGTGGGTCGAGCGCGCCGACCAGAGCCCGGTGCAGACCCTGGCGGTCTGGTATGACGGCAAGCTCAAGGAAAACGAGGGCACCAAGTGGCTCAAGGACATGCGCCAGTGGTGGCGCAAGGCCGGCCGCGACCTGAACATGCCGGCCGACGGCATCTCGGGCGCGACCCGCGCGCCGGGCGAGCACACGGTCAGCTTCCGCGACGGCAAGAACCCGCTGGGCAAGCTGCCGGCGGGCGACTACCAGCTGGTGGTCGAAGCCGCGCGCGAAGTCGGCGGACGCGAGCTGGTGCGCGTGCCGTTCACCTGGCCGCCGCAAGCCGCACAGACCGCCCGCGCCAAGGGCGACCACGAACTCGGCGGTGTCACCGTCGACCTGAAGCCGTAATCCTTCCCGGAGCCCGACGATGAAACCCGCCGCCAACCTGTCTGCCATCCTGTCCCCCGCCCGTTCCCGCATGGCCACCCACATGGCCACCAACCTGGCCGTGCTCGCCCTGGCCGCGCTGGCGCCGCTGGCCGCGCACGCGCACCGCCAGTGGCTGCTGCCGTCGGCCACCGTGCTGTCGGGCAACGATTCGTGGGTGACCGTGGACGCCGCGGTCTCCAACGACCTGTTCTACTTCGAGCACGTGCCGCTGCGCCTCGACAACCTGCAGGTGACCGCACCGGACGGCAGCGCCGTCAAGGCCGAGAACGCGGCGACCGGCAAGTACCGCAGCACCTTCGACGTGCACTTGACGCAGCCGGGCACGTACCGCGTGGCGGTGGTCAACCAGGGCCTGTTCGCCAGCTACAAGGTCGATGGCCAGGCAAAGCGCTGGCGCGGCTCGGCGGAGAACTTCGCCAGGGAAGTCCCGGCCAACGCGCAGGAGCTGACGGTCACGCAGGCCGAAGGGCGGGTCGAGTCCTTCGTCACCGCCGGCAAGCCCAGCGACAAGGGCCTGCGCACCACCGGCCGCGGCCTGGAGCTGGCCCCGATTACGCATCCCAACGACCTGGTCGCAGGCGACACCGCCAGCTTCCGCCTGCTGCTCGACGGCAAGCCCGCCGCCAATCTGAAGGTCGAGGTGGTGCCGGGCGGCATCCGCTATCGCAACAAGCTGCAGGAGCTCAGCGTCACCACCGACGCCGACGGCAAGTTCAGCGTTAAGTGGCCGGCGCCCGGCATGTACTGGATGGAAGCCGAGGTGCGCGACGACAAGGCGACCTTCAAGCAGGCCAAGTCGCGCCGCGCGACCTACGCGGTCACGGTAGAAGTGCTGCCGCAATAAGCATTGCGCTGATGAACCGCATCCTGGTCCCCGTCGCGCTGCAAGCACCTCCGGTGCCGCCCGCGCGCGATGGGCGGCAGCACCGCTGGGGCGGCGCGAGCATGGGCACGACCTGGTCGGTCGTGGCCATGTTGCCGCCGGCTGCGGATGCCGATGCCATCGGCGCAGGCATCGCCTCGGTGATCGACGGCGTGCTTGCGCAGATGAGCAACTGGGAGCCGGATTCCGATATCAGCCGCTTCAACCGCGCCGGGGCGGGCAGCTGGCACGAGCTGCCGCCCGATTGCTTTGCCGTGCTGCAATGCGCGCTGCAGGTGGCGCGCGACAGCGGCGGCGCATATGACCCGAGCGCCGGGCCGCTGGTCGACCTGTGGGGTTTCGGCCCGGCGCCGCGGCGCGGCGCGCCGCCGTCGCCCGATGCCGTCCAGGCAGCGCGCGGCCGCTGTGGCTGGTCGCGCATCGAACTCGATGACGATGCAAGGCGCGCGCGCCAGCCCGGCGGCGTGTCACTGGATTTCTGCGCCATCGCCAAGGGCTTTGCCGTCGACGCGGTGGCGCGCTACCTCGACACGCAGGGTTTGGCGCACCACCTGACCGAGATCGGCGGCGAACTGCGCGGCCATGGCGTCAAGCCTGACGGCATGCCGTGGTGGGTCGCGCTGGAAGCGCCGCCGGGCCTGGGCAGCGACGAACAAGAAAAACAGGAAAAACAGCACGGGCAGACCCTGCTGGCATTGCACGGCCTGTCCGTCGCCACCTCCGGCGACTACCGCCGCTACTTTGACCGCGACGGCCGGCGCTATGCGCATACCATCGACCCGCGCACCGGCTACCCGGCCAGCCACGCGCTGGCTTCGGTCACGGTGATCCACCCGCAGTGCATGCTGGCCGATGCGCTGTCCACCGCGCTGACCGTGCTCGGCCCCGAGGCCGGCATGGCGCACGCGCGCCGCCACGGCATTGCCGCGCGCTTCCTGGTGCGCACGCCGGGCGGTTTCGACGAACATCTTTCCCCGGCTTTTGCCGCGATGCTGGCATGAGCCGTCCCATCCTTTCACTCTTTGCCGGCGCCAGCTGGCTGGCGCTGGCCGGCGGCGTGGCGCTGTCGCTGCTGGGACCGTCGCGCAGCGCCATCGCCGCCGGCGTGGTCGCCGCCTATGCCGGCTTCTGCGGCACGGTGCTGGCGACCCACCGCCAGCGGCGCACGCGCGTGGCGGCATTGGCAGGCACCACGGACGGCGCCACGCTGGTCGCCTATGCCAGCCAGACCGGGTTTGCCGAGCAGCTCGCGCTGCAGACCGCGACCGCGCTGCAGGGCGCCGGCATGCCGGTGCAATTGCTGTCGCTGGCCGATGTCGATGCCGGCCGGCTGGCCGCCTGCCGGCAGGCGCTGTTCGTGGTCAGTACCACCGGCGAGGGCGACGCGCCCGACAGCGCCTGCGGGTTTGCGCGCCGGCTGCTGGCTGGCCGCGCGGACGGGCTGCGCGAGCTGCGCTACGGCATCCTGGCGCTCGGCGACAGCAGCTACGCGCGCTTCTGCGCCTTTGGCCACGCGCTCGACCACTGGCTGCAGCGCCATCGCGCGCAGCCGCTGTTCGACCTGATCGAGGTCGACAACGGCGATGCCGGCGCGCTGCGCCACTGGCAGAACCACCTGTCGGCGCTCAGCGGCGGCGCCGAGATTGCCGACTGGGAGCGCCAGCCCTACGGCGACTGGGTGCTGGCCCAGCGCCGCCACCTGAATCCCGGCAGCCACGGCGCGCCGGCGTTCCACGTGGTGCTGGAGCCGCGGGACCGCGACGCGCTCGACTGGCAGCCGGGCGATATCGCCGAAGTCGGCCCATGCCATGCGCCGGCCGAGGTCGCGCGGCTGCTGGCGCGCCTCGCGCTGGACGGTGCCACGCCGGTGCGCTGCGACGCCCGCGACCTGACGCTAGCCGAGGCGCTGGCCACGCGCATGCCGCTGCCCGACGTCCACTTTGCCGCGATGCAGGCCGTACCGCCGCAGCAGCTGGTCGATGCGCTGTCGCCGCTGCCGCACCGCGAGTATTCAATTGCTTCGCTGCCGCAGGACGGCCGCCTCGAACTGCTGGTGCGGCAGGCGCGCCGCGACGACGGCCGGCTGGGGCTGGCCTCCGGCTGGCTGACCGAGCATGCGGCCGTGGGCGCGCGCATTGCGCTGCGCATCCGCGCCAACCGCAGCTTCCATCCACCCGCCGACGATCGGCCGCTGATCCTGGTCGGCAACGGCACCGGGCTGGCCGGCCTGCGCGCCCACCTGAAGGCGCGCGCCGCGGCGGCACGGCGCCGCAACTGGCTGCTGTTCGGCGAGCGCTCGGCGCAGCATGACGC
The DNA here is from genome assembly GCF_015549295.1 of Cupriavidus sp. IK-TO18. Lineage (NCBI taxonomy): Bacteria > Pseudomonadati > Pseudomonadota > Betaproteobacteria > Burkholderiales > Burkholderiaceae > Cupriavidus > Cupriavidus sp. IK-TO18. Next base: position 380,968 of record NZ_JADGMP010000029.1, on the reverse strand, counting down.
CTTCTTCGCCGACGAACTGGCCGCATGGCGGGCCGACGGCACGCTGCAGCGTGTCGACCACGCCTGGTCGCGCGACGGCGCCACGCCGCACTACGTGCAGGACGCGCTGCGCGCGCAGGCGGCGCTGGTGCGCGAGTGGGTGCAGGAAGGCGCGGCCATCTATGTTTGCGGCAGCCTGCAAGGCATGGCCGGCGGCGTCAACGAGGCCCTCACGGAAATCCTCGGCGAACCCGCGCTGCGCCAGCTTGCCGACGAGGGCCGCTACCGGCGCGACGTCTACTGATTGCACCACGTGCCGTGCGGAGATCGGCCGCGCCTTCCTTTACCCACTCGCGCCCCGGCCGCGCATGCACTATCTTCGGTGTGGACTGCAAAGCATTTGCAGCGAACACAAAACCGAGGAGACCTGATGCGACGCACCCCCCGCCGCCTTGCCGCTGCGCTGGCTTTGGCTGCCACCACCGTTGCCACCACCATCCCCGCCGCCATGGCCGAGGCGCCCGCGCGCGCCGACCGCCTGGCCGTTCCCGGCCTGGAGAAACCCGCGACCGTGCTGGTCGACCGCTGGGGCGTGCCGCATATCTACGCCGGCACGCTTTACGACGCCTTCTACGTGCAGGGTTTCATGGCAGCGCGCGACCGCCTGTGGCAGATCGACCTGTGGCGCAAGCGCGGCCTCGGCGAGATGGCGAAGGACTTCGGCCCCGCCTATGCCGACGGCGACCGCATGGCGCGCGCGGTGCTGTTCCGCGGCGACATGTACCGCGAATGGCTGGCCTACGGCTCCGACGCCAAGCGCGTCGCCGAGGCCTTCGTTGCGGGCGTGAACGCCTACGTGGCGCTGACCGAGCAGAAGCCGGAACTGCTGCCGCCCGAGTTCCGCAAGCTCAACTATAAGCCCGCGCGCTGGCAGGCCGAGGATATCGTGCGCATCCGCCACCACGGCCTGACGCTGAACTTCACCGGCGAGATCGATCGCGCCCGCCTGTTCTGCGAAGCCAAGGCCGATGCCGTGCGCGCCGACTGGATCCGGCGCGAGCTCGACCCGCCGGTCGAACCGAGACTCAGCGCCGGCCTCGATCCCTGCACGGTGCCCGCTGCCGAGCTGCGCCGTGCCTACGAGCTGGCCACCGCCGCTGCGCGCTTCCCCAAGGACGCATGGAGCGGCGCCCAAAACGCCAGCATCCCGCTCGACCAGCTCTACGCACTGGTCGACCCCAACAGCGACACCGGCCGCAGCCTCGGCTCCAACAACTGGGTCATCGGCGGCAAGCGCACCACCACCGGCCGGCCGATCCTGGCCAACGACCCGCACCGCTCGCATGGCGCGCCCAGCCTGCGCTACATCAGCCACCTGAACGCGCCCGGCATGTCGGTGATCGGCGCGGGCGAGCCGTTCCTGCCAGGCATCTCGATCGGGCACAACGGCACCATCGCGTTCGGCCTGACGCGCTTCTACATGGACCAGGAAGACCTCTACGGCTACGAGCTGAACCCGGCCAACGCGCGCGAATACAAGTACAAGGGCCGCTGGGAGCCGATGGAGACCGTCACCGAGGAGATCGTCGTCAAGGGCGAGTCAGCACCGCGCAAGGTCACCGTCGACTTCACCCGCCACGGCCCGGTGCTGTACGCCGACGCCGCGCGCGCCTGGGTGCTGCGCGCCGCGTGGCTCGACTACGGCATGGCGCCGTACTTCGGCTCGATGGACTACATGCGCGCGCGCAACTGGGACCAGTTCCGCGCCGCCATGAACCGCTGGGGCGCGCCCGGCGAAAACCAGGTCTATGCCGACACCGGCGGCAATATCGGCTGGATCCCCGGCGGCCTGACCGTCAAGCGCCCCAACTGGGACGGGCTGACGCCGGTGCCGGGCGACGGCCGCTATGAATGGGCCGGCTACCGCAACATGGACGAGCTGCCGTGGGCCTACAACCCGGCGCCCGGCTATATCGTCACCGCCAACGAGAACAACATCCCGCCCGAGCATCCGGCGGCAAAGCCGGGCGTGGGCTACGAATGGAGCGACAGCTCGCGCGCGCGGCGCCTGAAGGCGGTGGTGGGCGCCAGTCCGCGCAGCTCGGTGCAGGACTCGATGGCGTGGCAGAACGACACGGTGTCGCTGCCGGCGCAGCGCGTGGTGGCGCTGCTGAAGGACGTGCGCAGCGACGACGCGCAACTGGCGCGCGGCCTTGACCTGCTGCGCGGCTGGGACGGCAACGAACGCGCCGACAGCGCCGCGGCGGCGTTGTTCGAAGTCTGGTTCAGCAAGCACCTGCGCCCGGCGGTGGTGCGCGCGGCCTTGCCCGCCGATGCCGCCCGGCTGGTCGGCGCCGGCGATGCAGCGCGCGTGGTCGCGGTGCTGGAGCAGCCAGATCCGTGGATGCCGGCGGCGCGGCGCAATGCGGTGATGCTCGAATCGCTGAAGGCCGCGCTGGCCGAGGTGGAAGGCAAGCTCGGCCCCGACCCGCGCGGCTGGCAATGGGGCAAGCTGCACACCGCGGTGTTCACGCATCCGATGGACCCGATCCTGAACGACGCCGAGCGGCAGCAGTTCAACATCAACGCTGGCCCGATCGGCGGCTCGGCCTTTACGCCGATGAATACCAGCTACCGAAACAACGATTTCCGGCTGACCGCGGGGGCCTCGTTCCGCATGGTGCTGGATGTTGGCAACTGGGATGGCTCGCGCGTGATCAACACGCCGGGGCAGTCGGGCAATCCTGCGAGCGCGCATTACCGCGACCTGGCGCCGTTGTGGGCCAAGGGGGAGTATTTCCCGCTGGTTTATACGCGCAAGGCGGTGGAGAGGGTGAGCAGGGAGAGGTTGGAGCTGGTGCCGCAGTAAGAACCTTCAACCGGCGCATCGCAAGCTCAACCGTCTGCCGCAAGCTACCACCCCCTGCAAACGCACCCCTCTCGCAAGCGGGCGAGGGGTGCAAACCGCCAGCAGGTGGAAGACTCTCGCCTTACTTCAACAACCCCAACACCGCCTCAGCCCCCGCCTCCGACGACGCCGGGTTCTGCCCCGTCACCAGCCGTCCCGCCACCGCAACGTGGCTGGCCCAGTCATCTCCTCGCGTAAACCGCCCGCCGCTGGCCTTCAGCACATCCTCCACCAGGAACGGCACCACCTCGGTGAGCTGCACCGCCTCTTCCTCGCTGTTGGTAAAGCCCGTGACTTCCTTGCCCTGGACCAGCGGCTGCCCGTCCGCGCCCTTGACGTGCCGCAGCACCCCCGGCGCATGGCACACGGCGCCCACCGGCTTGCCGAGCCGGTCGAACTGCTCGATCAGCGCGATCGAACGCTTGTCTTCCGCCAGGTCCCACAGCGGGCCATGGCCGCCGGGATAGAACACGGCGTCGAAGTCGTCGGCCTTTACCTGGTCCAGCGTCAGCGTGCTGGCCAGCGCCTGCTGCGCGGCGGTGTCGGCGCGGAAGCGGCGGGTCGCATCGGTCTGTGCATCCGGATCGTCGCTCTTGGGATCGATTGGCGGCTGGCCGCCTTTGGGCGAAGCCAGCGTGATGTCGGCGCCGGCGTCCTTGAAGACGTAGTAGGGCGCGGCGAATTCCTCCAGCCAGAAGCCGGTCTTCTTGCCCGTATTGCCAAGCTGGTCGTGCGAGGTCAGCACCATCAGGATTTGCATGTTCGTTCTCCGGTTTTGCGTCCACGGTCAGCCGGGGCAGCCCCGGCATTGGCAACATCCTACGCAGCTGGATATGATTCGAAAACTTCGAATCTTCGATTTCTGCCATCCAAAAAATGAATATCGTCAGCAAGGACCTGAACCTGCTCTACGTCTTCCATGTGCTCTACCAGGAAGGCAATGCCTCGCGCGCGGCGGCGCGCATGGCGCTGAGCCAGCCGGCGCTCAGCCACAAGCTGAACCGGCTGCGCGACGAACTGGGCGACCCGCTGTTCGTGCGCGCGCCGCGCGGCCTGACGCCGACGCCGCGCGCGCACGAGCTGGCACCGCAGGTGCAGCGGCTGGTGGCGGAACTGGATGCCTTCTACGAGGCCTGCGATGGCCGCGATTTCCTTGCGCGCGGCGAGGCCGTCCATCTCTACACCACCGACTACATGGAACAACTGCTGCTGCCCGCGCTGCTGCCGCGGCTGCGGCGCGACGCACCCGGGCTGGTCGTGGTCACGCATAACACCCGCGGCGAGCTGCCGCGCGAGGAACTGGAAAAGGGCACCTGCGACCTGGCGATCGCGGGGTTCTACGAAGACCTGCCGGATACCTTCCACCAGCAGCGGCTGTGCAGCGAAGACTTCGTCGTGCTGGCATCCAGGTCCAACCCGCACCTGGCGCGCGGCCTCGATCTCGATGCATTCCTGGCTTGCGAGCACCTGCTGACGACGCTGACCGGCGACCTCAACGGCGTGGTCGACCGCGCGCTGGCGGCGCAAGGGCGCAAGCGCAAGGTGGTGGCGGGGCTGTCGAGCTTCCTGGCGCCGAGCCGGCTGGTGCGCGGCACGGCCTTGCTGCTGACCTGCCTGCGGTCGGTGGCGGATGAGGCGGTCGCGCGCGACCCGGACCTGTTGCTGCTGCCGGTGCCGTTTGCCTTGCCCAGGGTGGAGATGATGCAGATCTGGCATGCCCGCACCGACGCCGACCGGCTGCGGCGCTGGCTGCGCCAGCAGATCCAGGAAGTGGCCGGCTCGCTGCAGCCGCAGCCGCTGTTGCAGCCATAGCCGCAGGACAGGCCTGCGGCGCGCAAGCCGGCCCGGCCAGCGGTCAGGCGCGGTTGACCACTGGCACCAGCGCCCCCTGCACCGCGCGCGCGGCGTCGGAGGCGAGGAACAGGATCACGTCGGCCAGCGCATCGAGGGCGACCCAGCGCGAGGTATCGGCATCCGGCATGGCCTGGCGGTTCTCGGGCGTGTCGAGGATGCTGGGCAGCACCGCGTTGACGCGGATGCCCTGGTCGCGCAGCTCGGCCGACATCGATTCGGTGACACGCGCCAGCGCGTCCTTGGAGGCGCAGTAGGCGCCCATCTGCGCCAGCCCGCGCGCCGCCGAATTGGCGCCCACGTTGACGATGGCGCCGCCGCCGGCGGCCAGCATGTGCGGCACCACCGCGCGCGCCATGTTCAGCACCGTGCCCACGTTCATGTCGAACAGGCGGTTCCAGTCTGCGGTGCTGGTCTCGTGGATGCCCGTGCCCATGGCGAAGCCGCCGGCCAGGTTGCACACCACGTCGATGCGCCCGCACGCCTGCACGGCTGCGCCGATGGCCTTGGCCAGGCTGTCCGCATCGAGCAGGTCGGCCTGCAGGGCCAGGTGGCCGCTGCCGACTTCCGGCAATGGTGCGTCGTGACGGTCCAGCAGCACCACGCGCGCGCCCGCCTGCGCAAAGGCGTGCGCGACCGCGCGGCCCAGGTTGCCGCGTGCGCCGGTGACCAGTACGTTCTTGCCGTTGAAGTTCATTTGCGTGCTCCTGCGCCGTGGCGGCGCGCATTGTCGTGATCAGGTTTCGCCCGGCTTTTTTCTTCTTCGACCATCGTGGCCGGCAGCGAAAAACGCAAGCCAGTCTACGCAACGGCACGCAACATAAGCTTGCGAAAACGCCTCGGGGTAACCCTCGAAACGCACGAGAAGTTGCGCGCGCGGCTTACCGTTTGCGCCGCGCCGGGGTCTGCGCGGGCACAACGCCTGAAGCGGCCGCCTCCTTCGCCGCGGCTTCTTCCAGGAACTGCACCAGCAGCTGTGCCGCGGGCGACAGCAGCGAGAAGTCGCGGCAGCAGATCGCAAAGCGCCGACGCGCCCAGTCGTTGCGCAGCGGGATCACGCGCAGGCCAAAGGCCGCGGCGACGAGCGTGGCGATCTCCGCCGGGATGATGACGATGCCGAGTTCCGCGCGCACGCAGCGCAGCGCGGCGTCGAAGGTGGACACCACCGCGCGATGCGCCATGCGGCGGCCCAGGATCGAGGCATAGCGCGTCAGCATGATCTGCACCGCGGTCTGTGCCGGCATGGCGATCTGGTCGTAGTCCAGCGTGTCTTCGAACAGGCAGGTATCCGCGCGCGCGAGCGGGTGCCCCGCGTGGACGACGGCGGCGAGGTGGTCGGTGCGGTAGGGGCGGGTCTGGAAGCCTTCCAGGTCGGCCGCGTCCCAGCAGATGCCCAGCGGCGCCGTGCCGTCGCGGAGCGCGCGCACCACTTCGCTGCTCAGGCTCTCCTCGATCGTCACGCGCACGTCGCGGTGCGCCGGCAACTGCATGAAGGCGGCGATGTCGTCCGGCAGCGATTCCGCCATGGTCGACACCGTGGCGAGCAGGCGCACCTGCCCGCGCACGCCGGAGCCGTAGTCAACCATGTCGCGCGTCACGCGGTCGGCCGCTGCCAGCATGACGCGCGCATGACCCAGCACGATCTCGCCGGCGGGGGTGGGGATGACACCGCGGCGGCGGCGTTCCAGCAGCGTGGCGCCGACGGTCTCTTCCAATTGCGCCAGCCGCTTGCTGATGGCGGACGCAACGATGTGTTCCTGCTCGCCCGCGCGCGCCATGTTGCGGGTTTCGCAGACGGCGACGAACAGGCGCAGCGTGGTGAGGTCGAGGTCTCGCATGGCGGGGGCAACTTGGTTTCCGGATTGGAATGCTACGCCGCCGGGAGGCGCGATGACATCGCATCCGGGAAATCCCGGAGCGTGACAAAGGGCACGTGATGACTTTCCGTTTCGGCATGTCTGGATGCGTAAACCATCGCTTCAGCTTGCCTGGAGAAACTCATAGAGTTATCCCGTCGCCCCCGCACGGACGCCTCACCAGTCCCCGAGAACCATGACCCTTTCCTTCCCCAGCCAGGCCGTGATCCGCGAAGTCGGTCTGCGCGACGGCCTGCAAAGCATCCGCACCATCCTGCCCACCGCCAGCAAGCTCGCCTGGATCCGCGGCGCCCACGCCGCCGGCCTGCGCGAACTGGAAGTCGGTTCGTTCGTCCCCGCGCGCCTGTTGCCGCAACTGGCCGATACCGCCGAACTGGTCGCGTTCGCGCGCACGCTGCCGGCTATGTTCACGTCAGTGCTGGTGCCCAACCTGCGCGGCGCGCAGGACGCGCTGGAGTCTGGCGCCGACCTGATGATCGTGCCGCTGTCGGCCAGCCACGCGCACAGCCTTGCCAACCTGCGCAAGACGCCCGATGAAGTCGTGGCCGAAGTGGCGCGCATCCGCGCCGCGCGCGATGCCAGCGGCGCGAAGACGCTGATCGAAGGCGGCGTCGGTACTGCGTTCGGCTGCACGCTGCAGGGTCATGTCGATGCCGATGAAGTGCTGCGGCTGATGCAGGCGCTGCTCGATGCCGGCGCCGACCGCGTCAGCCTGGCCGATACCGTCGGCTACGCCGATCCGGCCATGGTGCGCGAGCTGTTCGCGCGCGCCATCGCCATCGCCGGCGAGAGCTTCTGGTGCGGCCATTTCCACGACACGCGCGGGCTCGGCCTGGCCAATGTCTATGCCGCGCTCGAGGCCGGCGTGACCCGCTTCGACGCCTGCCTGGCCGGCATCGGCGGCTGCCCGCACGCGCCCGGCGCCAGCGGCAACGTTGCCACCGAAGACCTTGCCTACCTGCTCGGCAGCATGGGCATCGATACCGGCATCGACATCGGGCGCCTGCTGGCGCTGCGTGAAGACGTGGCCGGCTGGCTGCGCGACGAGACCCTGCACGGCACGCTGTGGCGCGCCGGCCTGCCCAAGACCTTCGCGGCCGAGCGCGTCGCGGCCACCGTTTGAGAACCAACATGCCCCAAGACAGCAACAGCAACGCCCTGCCGCTCGCCGGCGTCCGCGTGGTCGAATTCACGCACATGGTGATGGGCCCCACCTGCGGCATGATCCTGGCCGACCTCGGCGCCGAGGTGATCAAGGTCGAGCCGCCCGGCGGCGACAAGACGCGCAACCTGCCGGGCCTGGGCATCGGCTTCTTCCGCGCCTTCAACCGCAACAAGAAAAGCGTGGTGCTCGACATCACCACCGACGAAGGCCGCGCCGCCGCCGCCGAGCTGGCGGGCCAGAGCGACATCCTGCTGGAGAACTTCCGTCCCGGCCTGATGCAGAAGCTGGGGCTGGACTACGCCACGCTGTCGCGCGACTACCCGCACCTGATCTACGTCTCGCACAAGGGCTTCCTGCCCGGCCCGTACGAGAACCGGCTGGCGCTCGATGAAGTCGTGCAGATGATGGGCGGCCTGTCCTACATGACCGGCCCGAGCGGCCGGCCGCTGCGCGCCGGCACCTCGGTCAACGACATCATGGGCGGCATGTTCGGCGCGATCGGCGTGCTCGCCGCGCTGCGCGAGCGCGACCGCACCGGCAAGGGGCAGGAGATCCAGAGCGCGCTATTCGAGAACTGCGTGTTCCTGGCCTCGCAGCACATGCAGCAATTCGCGATGACCGGCGAGCCGCCGCCGCCGATGCCGTCGCGCGTGTCGGCGTGGAGCGTGTATGACGTGTTCACGCTGGCGCAGCACGAGCAGCTTTTTATCGGCGCGGTCAGCGACAAGCAGTTCGTCACGCTGTGCCACGTCCTGGAGCATCCGGAACTGATCGACAAGCCGGAGTACGCCAGCAACACCGCGCGCGTGGCCGTGCGGGCGCAACTGCTGGAAGAACTGGGTGCGATCCTGCGCCACCATCGTTCCGCGGAACTCGCGCCGAAGCTCGAAGCGGCCGGCATTCCCTATGCGCCGATCGTGCGCCCCGACCAGTTGCTCGACGATCCGCACCTGCTCGCCAGCGGCGGACTGGTGCCGATGCAGGCCGACGACGGCTCGACCACGCCCACGGTGCTGCTGCCGTTGCTGATGGGCGGCCGCCGCCCCGGCGTGCGCAGCCCGCTGCCGAGGCCCGGCGAGCACAATGAAGAGATCCTGGCGCAGCTCGGCAAGGGCCGCGGCTGAACTGCGCCTGCCCGGCAGGCCGCGGCACAGCGGCGCCGGCATCGCCCGACGATAACGATACGGAGACAAATCCATGCAACGTCGCACCCTGCTCAAGTCCGTGCTGGCAATTTCCGCCACGCTCGCCGTTTCCCTCACCGTTCCTGGCTTAGAAGCGCTCGCACAGGGCGGAGCGGGCAAGCCCGTGCGCCTGATCCTGCCGATCAGCGCCGGCTCCGGCGTCGACACCATCGCTCGTGCCGCGGGCCCCGCGCTGGGCAAGGCATTCGGCCAGCCGGTGGTGATCGAGAACCTGCCTGGCGCGGGTGGCATCACTGGTGCCGCGGCCGTGGTCAAGGCGCAGCCCGACGGCAGCACGCTGGGGCTGGTATCGAACAACCACGTGATCAACCCCAGCGTGTTCCGCGCGATGCCGTTCGACGCAATCAAGGACATCACGCCGATCAGCGTGATCGGCACCACGCCGCTGGTGCTGGTGGTCAACCCCAGGGTGCCGGCGAAGAACGTAAAAGAGCTGGTGGCGCTGCTCAAGGCCAGGCCCGATGGCTACAACTACGCGTCGTCGGGCAACGGCACCATCATCCACCTGGCCGGCGAGATGTTCCTGGACGAGGCGGGCGTGACGGCACGCCATGTGCCGTACAAGGGCACCGGCCCGATGATCAACGACCTGCTCGCCGGGCAGGTGGAAATGGGCGTGGTCGCGCTCAATGCGGTGGCGCCGCACCTGAAGGCCGGCACGCTGCGCGCGATCGGCCTGTGCGGCGACAAGCGCACGGACGCCGCGCCGGACATTGCCACCATCGCCGAACAGGGTTTGCCGCGCTACAACGTCGCGGGCTGGTTCGCTGTCATCGGCCCGGCCGGCATGCCGGCGCCGGAAGTCAGGCGCGTGCACGATGCCTTTGCCAGGGCCTTCACGTCGCCCGAAGTGCTGGAAGCGATGAAGAAGCAGGGCACGGTGGTCGAGCCCGGCACGCCCGAAGCCGCTGCAGCGTTCTTCCGCAGCGAAGCCGCGCGCTACGCCGCGCTGGTGAAGAAGGCCAACGTCAAGGTCGAATAGGCCGGCGACCACACACGCGGCACATAAACCGGCAAGCGCCTAGAATGTCCTGATCCCGCCATGCAGGAGCACGAAGATGCCAGGCAAGCCCGTCAAGATACCCGGCCCCGACCATCCCATCACTATCACGCCGACACAAGGACGAGTGGTGGTGAAGGTGGCGGGCCGTATTGTCGCCGACAGCACCGCGGCGCTGACGCTCCAGGAAGCCAGCTACGCGCCGGTGCAGTACATCCCGCGCGCCGATGTCGACATGGCGCAGCTCGCACGCAGCGATCACGCCACCTACTGCCCCTACAAGGGCGACTGCAGCTACTTCTCCGTCCCCGCCGCCGGCGAGCGCGGGCGCAATGCGGTATGGAGCTACGAGACGCCTTACGACGCGGTCGCCGCGATTGCGTCGCACGTGGCCTTCTACCCGGATCGCGTCGACAGCATCGATATCGGCGGCATCGGCGATTGAATGTGCCGGCGCAGTCAGGGAGACAGCGCCGCGTCGACCATGGCCACGGCCAGTCCCGTCAGCAACGCCAGAGCGGAAGCGATAAACCACCGTACGGTCTTGCGATATTCCTCCACCGCATCGTCCTCGATGCGCAGCGCGCGGAACAGCGCCACGATCTGCAGCGAGACTGCCGCCAGCAGCGAGATCGCGGCGAACACCGCGCGGACGTTCCAGTGGCCCGGGCTTTCGAAGCCCCAGAAGCGCCAGAACGCCAATGAAAAGCCCAGCAGCACCGTGATGGCGGTGATGATGCCCTGGCGGTAGCCGCTGGGCACCAGCGGTGGTACGGGCCCTGGTGGCGTAGCGGGTTCGGTGGGCGGTTCCATCGGGCGCCTCAGCCGCGGCCTTCGGGCAGTTGCACCGCGGCGAGGGTGGCGTCGTCAGTACCGATAACCCTGCTGACGTGCCCCTTGCCCGTGGTGTCTTCCAGCAGCAGCGCACTGCCCGCGGCAAGCGGCCGGCGCTCGCCATCGCTGGCTTCGAACTCCATCGCACCGGCCAGCACGAAGATCCACATGCGTATCGGCGACGGGTGCAGCGTGCCGACCCAGCCGGCCGGCACCAGCAGGAACCCCTGTCGCGCCGCATCGGCCAGCGGCGATACCCAGAAGGCCCGCGCGGGCGGGGCAAACAGCCTCTCCGTGATGGCCACGGAAACCGGGCCGAAGTGGGATTCGCCGTCGGCATCGGCATAGAGACGCTCGAAGGCCAGCGGCGGACGCTGGGTTGTGACGGTTTCGGCAGTGGCAGCCATGACACCCCCTGCGGCGCATTGCAAGTGCGGGTTGTTATCCACGCAGTCTAGGCTGCCATGCGGCGAGTGCAATACCAGGCCGGCGCACCGGGTGCTTCAATCAACCCTTGCTGAAGATGCTGTAGAAGTCGGGCGCGCCGCTGTCGGGCATGCTCAGGTCGAGCGAGCCTTCGATGTGCTCGAGGTGCTCGGCCATCAGTGCGCTGGCACGCGCGGCATCGCGCTGCTCGATGGCATCGATCAGCTGGCGGTGCTCGTGCTCGGCGCATGCGGGTGCGCCGGGGCGGTCGTACAGCGTGATGATCAGGCAGGTGAGCGAAACCATCTCGCGGATCAGTTTTTCCAGGATCGCATTGCCGGCCATCTCGGCCAGCAGGATATGGAATTCGCCGGACAGCCGGATCATCGCGGCGCGGTCGCCGCGGGCGCGAGCGTTGTCCTCTTCCATGGCATGGCGGCGCAGGCTGCGGACCTTGGCCGGCGTGGCGCCCAGCGCCAGCTCGGCGGCCAGCGCGGGCTCGACCACGCGGCGGGCCTGAAAGACCTCGCGCGCCTCGTCGACGGTGGGGCTCGACACGAAGGCGCCGCGGTTGGGCACCAGCGTCACCAGCTTTTCATGCGCGAGGCGGGCGAACACCTGCCGGATGCGGGCGCGGCTGGCGCCGGTGACTTCGCACAGGCGTTCTTCGACCAGCTTGGTGCCGGCCAGGAGGCGATGCTCCATGATCGCCGTCAGCAGGCCAAGGTAGATGGCCTCGGTGGCGGAGGCCTCGCCGGCGGCGGACTCGTTGCCGGCCGGTTCCTCCGGGGTGGCTGGGGGGACGGGCCTGGGTGCGGCTTTCGGTGCCGCTTTGGATGCGGGCCGGCGCGGCGCTTTTGCCGCGGCGCCGGGCGCCGCGTTCTTCGATGTGGTTGCCATATCAGGGTACGGACAGTCGGGCTGTCGCCGGAAGTGGCGACGAAACACGGCTATATCGTACACAAATATGGCGACGCGGACGTTCCTGGTCAGGCCGTCGCGGCTTCCTTCACCGGGTTGGCAACGGCAGCGCCAGCCGTCGCGGGGCGGAACGGATGCGCCTGCGCCCAGTGCCGCGCGATGTCGACACGGCGGCAGATCCACACCTTGTCATGGCCCTGCACATAGTCGAGGAAGCGCTGCAGCGCGCGGAAGCGGCCGGGGCGGCCGAGCAGCCGGCAGTGCATGCCGATCGACAGCATCTTGGGGCTGTCCTGTCCTGCGGGATCGCCTTCCTCGTAGAGGACGTCGAACGAATCCTTCAGGTACTGGAAGAACTGCTCGCCGGTGTTGAAACCTTGTGGCGTGGCAAAGCGCATGTCGTTCGAGTCCAGCGTGTACGGCACCACCAGGTGCGGCTTCTTCTCGCCGCCGGTGACTTCCACCTCGGTCCAGAAGGGCAGGTCGTCGCCGTAGTAGTCGGAGTCGTACAGCAAGCCGCCGTGCTCGACCACCAGCCGGCGCGTGTTGGGGCTGTCGCGCCCGGTGTACCAGCCAAGCGGCAGCTCGCCGGTCAGCTCCTTGATGATCTGCATGCCGATGCGCATGTGCTCGCGCTCGGTGGCCTCGTCGATGTTCTGGTAGTGGATCCAGCGCCAGCCGTGGCAGGCGATCTCGTGGCCCAGCTCGACGAACGCTCGCGTCAGCTCCGGATGGCGCTGCAGCGCCATCGACACCCCGAAGATGGTCAGCGGCAGGCCGCGCTTCTCGAACTCTCGCAGGATGCGCCAGACGCCCGCGCGCGAGCCGTATTCATAGATGCCCTCCATGCTCATGTGGCGGTCGGGATAGGCTGCGGCGCCGACGATCTCGGAGAGGAACTGCTCGGAGGCGGCGTCGCCGTGCAGCACGCAGTTCTCGCCGCCTTCTTCGTAGTTGAGGACGAACTGCACGGCGATGCGCGCGCCGCCCGGCCAGCGCGCGTGGGGAGGCTGGGCACCGTAGCCGGTCAGGTCGCGGGGATAACGTGTCTGGAGCATGTTGCGCGATAAGGTAAGAGGTTCTGGAAACGTCAGTTCAGCGCATACGGCGCCAGCATGCCGGCATACGCCTTGGGCAGCGGCCGCGCCCAGTCGCCGCGCTTGCTGGTGGCCAGCCGCACCGAGACCATCGCCTCGGCCAGCTTGACCGCGCACGTCACGCCGTCGATCACCGGCGCGCCGATGGCGTCGGCGATTTCGTCGCACAGGTCGGTCATGCCGGCGCAGCCGAGCACGATGCATTCGCTGCGGTCTTCCACCAGCGCGCGGCGGCAGGCCTCGGTGATGATGCGGCGCGCGTCCGAGCCGGGGCGCTCCAGGTCGAGCACCGGCAGGTCGCAGGCGCGCACGTTGCTGCAGAAGCGCTTCATGCCATAGCGCTCGGCCAGGTGCCAGGCGATATTGCAGGTGCGCGCCAGTGTGGTCACCACGCTGAAGCTGCTGCCGACCATGCTGGCCATGTGCATCGCCGCCTCGGCGATGCCGATCACCGGGCCGCGCGCCACCTCGCGCGCCGCGTACAGGCCGGGGTCGCCGAAGCAGGCGATGACGTAGCCGTCCACGCCTTCCTGTTCGCCGGCAAGGATCTCGTCGAGGATGCCGGGCACCGACAGCGCCTCGTCATAGTGGCTCTCGATCGAGGCCGGGCCCATGCGCGGGCTGACCGCGCTGATGCGCGTGCCCTGCTCGGCCACGGCGCGGGCGCACTGGCCGATCTTCTCGGTCATGCTTTCGGTGGTATTGGGGTTGATGATCTTCAGCTTCATGGGACGCGGCTCTGGGATGGATGCTGTCGAAGGAGTGATGTCGTTTCAAGCCTGGCTGGAGGCAGCGGCGGGCGCGGCCAGGTGGCCCGGCATCATGCGCGGTGCCAGCTGGCGGTACAGCACCAGCGCGATGCCCATGCCGATGAACCAGCTGTAGTTGGCCGCAGCCTGCCAGGCCGGCACCACCACGCACAGGATCGGGATGATGGCCGCGGGGATCATGGTGGCCACCGCCGCCGGGTTGAAGCCGTTGCGGTACCAGTAGCGGCCGCGCGGGTTCAGCGTGTACAGGTCATCGACTTCCACGTGCTGGCGCCGCACCAGGTAGTAGTCGGCGATCAGGATGCCGAACAGCGGGCCGATGAAGGCGCCCAGCACATCCAGCGTGTAGTGGATCACGGCCGGGTTGTTGTACAGGTTCCAGGGCGTGATGAAGATCGAGGCCACCGCGGCGATCATGCCGCCCGTGCGCCAGCTGATGTGCTTGGGCGACACATTGGAGAAATCGAACGCCGGCGATACGAAGTTGGCGACGATGTTGATGCCGATGGTCGCGGTCATGAAGGTGAAGGCGCCCAGCAGCATGGCGAAGGTGCTGTCGATATGGCTCACCGTCTCAACCGGGTCGGTGATCAGCTTGCCGAACACCGGCAGCGTAGCCGAGGTGGTGATCACGGTCAGCAGCGAGAAGCCCAGGAAGTTGACCGGCAGGCCCCAGAAGTTGCCGCGCTTGACCGACTTGAAATCCTTGGCATAGCGCGAGAAGTCGCCGAAGTTCAGCATCGGGCCGGAGAAATACGACACCACCAGTGCGATCGCGCTCAGCATCACCGGCACCGCTTCCCAGCCGGTGTACTTGACGAAGCTCAGCGTGAAGTTGACGTTTTCCCAGCCGGCCTTGTTCACCAGCCAGATCGCCAGCGCGATCATTACCACGTACACCGCCGGGCCGGCCCAGTCGATGAACTTGCGGATGGTCTCCATGCCGGTCCAGAAGACCAGCGCCTGCAGCACCCACAGCACCATGAACGCGGCCCAGCCCAGCGTCGACAGCCCGGCGAAGCCGTGCAGCTTGACGTCGGCATATGGCGCCAGCGATGGGAAGAAGTGCAGCGCCAGCACCAGGAAGGCGCTGGACGCAAGGTAGGTCTGGATGCCGTACCACGCCACCGCGATCAGTCCGCGGATGATGGCCGGGATATTCGCGCCGAGCACGCCGAACGAGGCCCGGCAGATCACCGGGTAGGGCGTACCGGTCACCTGGCTGGGCTTGGCCACCAGGTTGCAGAAAAACTGCACGATCACGATCCCGACCAGCAGCGATACCAGCACCTGCCAGCTGGTCAGCCCAAGCGCGAACAGGCTGCCGGCGGTGATGTAGCCGCCCACGCTGTGCACGTCGGACATCCAGAAGGCGAAGATGTTGTAGGTTCCCCAGGTCTGCTTGCGCAGCGGCGCCAGGTCCTCGTTGGTCAGCCGCTCGTCGTAGGTGGGCTTGATCAGGGCATTGCCGTGTGCGGCATGCCCCGCCTGCTGCGCGCCGGCGGTCGCATCTGGCGTTACGGTCGTTTGCATCATCTGAGTCTCCTGGCAGATGGTTGTCTTGACGATAGGCGAACGTGCGGCTGTCTGGCTCTTTCGTGCGCCATGGGATTGCTTGCTGTGCTGTCTACTAAATTGTCTACAAAATCTGTTTGGTGTGTAGACGATGTTGTAGATCACGGTTTGGTGATTGTCAACATTCGTTTTCCCGAAAGAGCGAGGCGGGTAGACATGCTGGCGGGTAGGCAGAGGGAAGCTGCAATATGCGGAACAGGGCACATGAATGCCGTCCCGGCGAGGGGCGCCTTGCCGCAGATAAAAGACACGTGGCAGGGGAAGCCGCGGCCGCCCTATTGGATCGGGCGCCGTGCATGGCAAGGTAAGATCCCGACCCGATCACCTGCGCGCCGTTGAACCTGGCGGCCAGTTGCGGCAGCACGGCATCTAGCCAGCCTCGGGCAATGGCAGTTTGTCGTTGGCGAAGTGCCCAGCACTACCGCTACCGGTTATCCGTCCCCAAGGTTCAGAAGGACGAGGCGAAGGGTACGGTGACGAGGCTGGACAGCGCCTTGCATGCGGCCATGACGAGAGCGCTTGCTCAAGTGAGCAGCGAAGTCGCTCGCGATGTAGGCCCGCCGCAGGACAAGCCCTTGTGCCCCGTCCCCGACACGGTCAAGGACGACGACCGCGATGCCTACTAAAGCTACGGCGCGGGCCACTACGCCTATGAAATCGTGAGGGATATGCCAGTCTGGGTTGGCCGCCAATGCTTTATCGGGCGCCTGATCGACTGGTTCGGCGGCTATTCACGCAAGGATGGTCTGTTCGCGCAACTCTGGGTGCGCAACCTGAAGGGCGATGCTGAGCAGACGTATGCCGTCCACGGCTTGCGCACCGCCATCGCAGGCGGGATCAAGATATCGGTAGGCAAGGTCGAAGGCGACAACGGCATGTAGCCTGCCTCGCGGCCGCCCAACAAGTAGTTGCTCGTCCACTTCGTTATTGTCCGCAGGAGCCTGCCATGTCCGCCTCGACTTTCGTTCGTGCCCGGATCGATCAGCAAATCAAGGAAGAGGCCGCGGCCGTGCTGGAAGCAATGGGTTTGACCGTTTCCGACGCCGTCCGCATGCTGTTGACCCGCATCGCGCTGGAGCAGGCTTTGCCTTCGGGGCTGATAACTCCGAACCCTGCAACCATTGCCGCGCTGAAAGAAGCGCGGGCCGGCGGCCTGCGCAAATTCGGGTCCGTGGCGGCGTTGATGGCGGATCTCAACGATGAGGATGAATGAACTGACGAGCCAGTTCAGACGAGACTACAAACGCGAATTGAAAGGCCCATACCGGTCGGCGTTGCAGGGCCAGAAAAACGAACTTTCCGCCACCATCGAATTGCTGGCGCGCGACGAGGCCTTGCCTGCACGATGCCGCGACCACGGCCTGGTCGGCGCGCCGCGCGCCTGCCTCAAGCATAGCGTGCGGCCGCCCGGGGACGGGCGGCACAGTGCCATCCGCGGGACTGGCCCCTATTCTCCCGGAACCGGAACCGGAACCGGAACCGGAACCGGAACCGCGGCGCGCGTAGCCACGCCATTGGCGCCGGCCGGCAGCGCGGGGAATTCCATCTCGGCATAGCGCACGAAGCGGGTCTTGCGCACGATGCGGTAGCCCGCCCAGATCGCGAGGAAGATCGGGATGCCGATATAGGTGGCGGCCACGCCGACCCAGTCGATCCTGCCGCTGGTGAAGGCCTGGTAGTTCTGGCCCAGCGTGACGATCAGGCACAGTGCGAAGGCGAAGATCGGTCCGTAGGGAAAGAATGGCGAACGGTAGGGCAGGCGCGACAGGTCATGGCCCTGCGCGACGAAGCCCTTGCGGAAGCGGTAGTGGCTGACCGCGATGCCCAGCCACGCGATGAAGCCGGTCATGCCCGACAGGTTAAGCAGCCACAGGTACACGGACTTGCTTTCGAACAGCGAGGTGAGGAAGCACAGCGCGCCCACCGCGGTGGTCGCCAGCAGCGCCAGCAGCGGCACGCCGTTGCGCGTCAGCCGCGCGAAGATGCGCGGCGCGCGCCCCTCGGTGGCGAGGTTGTACAGCATCCGGGTCGAGGCGTACATGCCGGAATTGCCGGCCGACAGCACCGCGGTCAGGATCACTGCATTCATCACGCCGGCGGCAAAGGCCAGGCCGGCATGGCGGAACACCAGCGTGAACGGGCTCACGCCCACGGTCTGCACGTCGCTCTTGAGCAGGCTGGGGTCGGTGTAGGGGATCAGGATGCCGATGATCAGGATCGCCAGCACATAGAACAGCAGGATGCGCCAGAACACCTGCCGCACCGCGCGCGGGATGTTCTTCGCCGGGTCGGCCGATTCGCCGGCGGCCACGCCGATCAGCTCGGTGCCCTGGAACGAGAAGCCGGCGATCATGGCCACGCCGATCAGCGCCGGCAGCCCGCCGACGAAGGGCGCATCGCCAAGGGTCAGGTTGGCCAGGCCGTTCGCGGCCGGCATGTCGCCGCGCAGGATGCCGAAGATCATCAGCGTGCCGATGCCGATGAAGGCGATCACCGTCACCACCTTGACCAGCGCGCACCAGTACTCGGCCTCGCCGAAGCCGCGCACCGAGATGGCATTGAGCGCGAACATCAGCCCGAGGAACAGCGCGCTCCACAGCACGCCTGGCGTGTCGGGGAACCAGTACAGCATCACCAGCTGCGCCGCGGCCAGTTCCACCGCGATGGTCACCGCCCAGTTGTACCAGTAGTTCCAGCCCAGCGCGAAGCCGAAGCCTTCGTCGACATAGCGCGCGCCGTAGGTGGCGAACGATCCCGATACCGGCATGTACGCGGCCAGTTCGCCCAGGCTGGTCATCAGGAAATACACCATCGCGCCGATCAGGATGTAGGCGGCCAGCGCGCCGCCGGGCCCGGCCTGCGCGATGGTGGCGCCCGACGCCACGAACAGCCCGGTGCCGATCGAGCCGCCGATGGCGATCATGGTGAGATGGCGGGCGCGCAGCGTGCGGCGCAGCGTTGGCGCTGGCGCGCCGGAAATGGAAGGTTGGCTGGACATCGGGACTTGGGTCGGGACGCGCAAAAGCGCGCAACTATGCCGGGGATCGGCCGCGGAGGCAACGCGGCCGGAGGTTCCGCCGGGGCGGCCTACCGGCCGGTATATACAACTGGCTACGCGGCGGGATCATAAGAGAAAACGCAGTGCAGGAAAAGCCGCAAACTTGACGCCACCCAACGCAAGTCATGCCGCAGCGCACAAGCCATGTAGGACAACGACCCCGCCTGGAAAGGAATGGCACCGCTGCCGTCACCTGTTGCCGCGGTGTATTGTCGTGATAGCGGGGTCTGGCACGCCACATGCGGTCTGTATGGAGTTGACTGCAGCGCGCGTCCCGGCCCGGCGCCTTTCCGGCGCAGGGAGCTCCATGGATGTTCCAGACTTTCTTCTGCCACTATCCGTCCGATACCTGCCGCCAGCGGCCGCAACCGCTGGCAGCGCTGCCGCTGGCGATCACGCTGACGCTGGCGCTGGCCATGGGGCTGACCGGTTGCGCAAGCCTGCCGGCATCGGCCCAGCGCCCGCCGTCCAGCGCGCCGGCCGCCACCGCCACTGCCGCGGACACGCCGCTGGGCAAGGCGCTGGCCCCGCGCCTGGCGCAGCGCCCGGGCGAGTCGCTGTTCTACCCGCTCTCGTCAGGCCCCGATGCGCTGGCCGCGCGCCTGGCGCTGGCCCGCGCGGCGCAGCGCAGCCTTGACCTGCAGACCTACATCCTCGAGCCGACCGGTACCGGCGCCGCGGTGCTGGGCGATATCATCGACGCTGCCGACCGTGGCGTGCGCGTGCGCATGCTGCTCGACGACCTGCGCACCGGCGGCGAGGTAGACAAGGTCCTGTCGGCGGTCGATTCGCATCCCAATATCGAAGTGCGCCTGTTCAACCCGTTCGCCAACCGCAGCCTGCGCTGGCTGGAAATGCTGGCGGACTTCAGCCGGCTGGACCGGCGCATGCATAACAAGTCGATGACGGTGGACAACCAGATGTCGGTGGTGGGCGGGCGCAATATCGGCGATGCCTACTTCTCCGCGCGCACCGACATGGATTTCAGCGACCTCGACGTGCTGATCGCCGGCCCGGCCGTGCCGCAGGTATCCGCGGTCTTTGACGAATACTGGAATGACGAGTCTTCCTACCCGGTGGTGGCGCTGATCCCCGAGGGCAAGGAGGCGCCAGTGGAAATGCGCAACCTGCGCAAGCGCCTCGAGGCGCGCGGCGACCAGGCCAAGGCCAGCCAGTACGTGCAGGAACTGCTCGACTCGGGCCTGGCCAAGGGCATCGAAAGCGGCCGCATGCCGGCCTACACCGGCAAGGCTACGGTGGTCTCCGACAAGGCCGCCAAGATCACCCACCAGACCCATGACGATCCCGGCCATGCCACCGCCCGGCTGGAGAAGATGATCAGCGGCGCGCAGAAGGAAGTCCTGCTGATCTCCCCATACTTCGTCCCCGACGATGACGGCGAAGCCTGGCTGATCGCGATCGCAAAGCGTGGCATCCGCGTGCGCATCCTGACCAATTCCTTCTCGGCCACCGACGTCAGCGCCGTGCACGCGGGCTATGCCCCGCACCGCGAGGCACTGGTGGCCGCCGGCATCGAGCTGTACGAACTCAAGCCCAGCGCCTATGCCGAGCTGGCGCAGCGCGGCAAGGCCGCCAAGGGTTCGCGCTCGCGCTCCTGGCTGTCGTCCAGCCGCGCCAGCCTGCACGCCAAGAACTACATCGTCGACCGGCGCCTGGTGTTCATCGGCTCCCTCAACATGGATCCGCGCTCGGCCAAATTGAACACCGAGATGGGCATCGTGCTCGACAGCCCGGCGCTGGCCGAGCGCATGATCAAGACCACCGAGGACGGCCTGCTCGACATGGCCTACCGCGTCGGCGTGCGCACCGATGCCGACGGCAACAACGCGCGGCTGACGTGGACCACGCGCGAGAACAGTCAGCTCACCACCTACGACAGCGAGCCCGGCATGGGCGCACTGCAGCATCTGGGCATCGGTGTACTGCGTGTGCTCCCGATCAAGAAAGAGTTGTAAACATCGCTGCACGGCGCCGACGCGCCTTTCCTGAACCATCGTTTGCGGTTATGGTTTTTCGCTTCATTGCACCGTGCCGTCCCGGCACGCCCGCCGCAAAGGAGCGTTATGAAAGCCGCCGTCCTGCATCAACCCAAGACCCCGCTCGTGATCGAAGATGTTGCCATCGGCAAGCCCGGCCCGCGCGAAGTGCTGGTGCGCACCGCTGCCGTGGGCGTGTGCCACTCTGACCTGCATTTCCTGGACGGCGCCTATCCCTACCCGATGCCGGCCATCCTGGGGCACGAGGCCGCCGGCGTGGTCGAGCAGGTTGGCGCCGAGGTGCGCACGGTCAGGCCCGGCGACCACGTCATCACCTGCCTGTCGGCGTACTGCGGCCATTGCGAGCATTGCCTGACGGGGCACCTGTCGCTGTGCATCGAGCCCGACACCCGCCGCCGCGAGGGCGAGGAGCCGCGGCTTATGGCGCGGCAGGGCGGACCCATGAACCAGTTCCTGAACCTGTCGGCCTTTGCCGAGCAGATGCTGATCCACGAGCACGCGCTGGTGGCGATCCGCCGCGACATGCCGCTGGACCGCGCCGCGCTGATCGGCTGCGCCGTCACCACGGGCATGGGCGCGGTCATCCATACCGCCAGGGTGCAGCCGGGCGAGAGCGTGGCCGTGATCGGCTGCGGCGGCATCGGCCTGGCCACGGTCAACAGTGCCGCGATTGCCGGCGCCGGCCGCATCATCGCGATCGACCGGGTGCCGGCCAAGCTGGAACTGGCGCGCAAGTTCGGCGCCACCGACGTGATCGATGCCGGCAATGCCGACGTGCTCGACGCCGTGCGCGGGCTGACCAGCGGCGGCGTGCATCACGCCTTCGAGGCCATCGGCCTGAAGCAGACCACCGAGCAGGCCTTTGCCATGCTGCGCCGCGGCGGCACCGCCACCGTGATCGGCATGATCGCGCCGGGCGTCAAGATCGAACTGAAGGGCAGCGACTTCCTCGGTGAGAAGCGCATCCAGGGCTCGCTGATGGGCTCGAACCGCTTCCCGGTCGACATGCCGCGCATGGTCGATTTCTACATGGCCGGCCGGCTGCACCTGGACCAGCTGATCGCGCAGCGCCTGCCGCTGGAGCGCATCAACGATGCCTTTGACGAACTGCGCCGGGGCGAACTGGCGCGAGCGGTGATCCTGTTCGAGTAAGAGTTAAGTAAGCGATCGCCTCAGGGTTGCGCGGGACCGCTGCCGAGCGCTGCTTGCATCGACCGGTGCCATTGTCCACACTGTGGGACAATGCCGCTCTCCCACCGCAGCCGCCCCCAACCCTATCCCAGCTTCCCCCCGCATGAAGACCATCGACTGGAAAGACTGGGAAATCTTCTGCCGCGTGGTGGAAGGCGGCGGCTTCACACAAGGCGCCGAACTCGCGCAAGTGCCCAAAGCCTCCGCCAGCGCCGCCGTGGCGCGGTTGGGCCAGCCGCAGCGTTCGCCGTGGATGGCTCAGTAGGGCTGGTTCGCGGGCCGGACCTCGAAGCGCAACTGCTCGGCCAGGTCCAGCATCTCTTCATCATCCTCGCTACGCGTGATCCAGCCGGCGTAGGCGTCGCCGCCGGTATCCCAGTTCCACAGCGTATAGCCGGCCACGCGCAACTGGTTGTGCGCCAGCTCCATCAGCTCGGGCACGCTGGTGCTTTCCAGGAACGACTCTTCCTCGGGCTCGTCCGTGCCCCAGTCGATTTCCAGGTCGATGCGCTCGCACAGCTGGTTCAGGCAGCCGATAAAGGACTGGCAGTCCTTCCAGTCGACAAAGAAGCCGGATTGCCAGTCGATGACTTCGCGCACCACCCACAGCAGCTCGCCGCCGTCGGTGTCGTCGTCCTCGGCGTCAAGCAGCGCGTCTTCGAACATCGACAGCTGCGCCGCCGTCTGCGCGCTGTCGTCGAGGTTGATCAGGGCGAAGAAACGCGCGATCGCGTCCTGCGTGTCGTCGTCCAGTGGTGTGGCCATGCGGGATCTCCTGTGGTGCCGTGCGGCTTGGTCATGCCGCGATTAGTGCCGCGACCTATGCCGCGATGCGCATGATCTCGCGTTGGCCCGCCGGTGTCACGCGCAACGCGCGCGAATTGCGCGTAGTCTCGACCCAGCCGCGCTCCAGCAGGCTGCCCAGCAGCGCCGCGCCCAGCGCACCGCCGAGGTGGGGTTTGCGCTCGCTCCAGTCCGGGCAGGTGCAGGCGAACTGGCGCCGCTTGCGCCGCGCTGCAGCAATGTCGATGCCCAGTCCCGCCAGCGCCTGCGCGCCGTCGCCGCTCAGCTCCACGCGCTGCGCGTCCAGCACCAGCCAGCCGCTATGCGTCATCCGCTCGAACAACCCCACCGCCAGTTCGCCGGCCAGGTGGTCGTAGCAGGTACGCGCCTGCCGCAGCGCCGGCGGCGCGGTGCGCGACACGGGCACGTCGCGCAGCCGCGGCGGCCGGCTGGCCAGCGACGCCGACGCCAGCGCCTCGATCGCCACGCCAATCTCCGGCGCCGCCAGCCGGTAATACCGGTTGCGCCCGCGCGTCTCCACCGCCAGCATCCCGCCCTCGGTCAACCGCGCCAGGTGCCCGCTGGTGGACGACGCCGACAGGCCGGCGATCAGCGCCAGCTCGCCCGCGGGCCGCGCGCTGCCATCCATCAGCGCCCATAGCATGGCGGCGCGGCCGGGGTCGGCGAGCAGGCCGGCCAGCTGGCTGATACCGGGGGTGTAATCCATGGTTCGGCTCCGGGTGAAGGGTGCAAGGCGGAGTATATGGCCGAACTCGGGGGCCATTACGTGCGAGATAGCTTCATCGCGCGCACGTAGTCCTGCGCCGGTCGATCACTCCCACAAATCTGTGGACAGGGTTAGGCGATCCAGGCGGACCAGCGGAGTGTTGCCGATTGCGTCGACGATGGATTCAAGGACTTTGCTCATAGTGCCTTCCTGCAGCGGAAAGCAGATGTGTCTTGAATGGCAAGTTGTCTCTGGTGGCGAAGATTGGACAATCGTGAGGGTTTCTAGGAGCGGGCAGACTTAATCCTTTTCAAGGTGAGTAGTCGCCGTTAGAGCGATGGCAGCCTAAGTGCGGCGCGATGGTCGCTCCTTCGAGGTCAAGCCACTCTACGCCAGGTGGGAGCGCACCATCAGCGGCCGAGAATGGCCGAACTTGGGCTCACGTCAAGGCGGTGCTGGCGCAGCGCTTACTCTGCTCCGAGATTAGCCGCGTGTTCTGAGGCTTTCCGCACAAACGTCATCAATCTTTGGGATGAAGCGGCTCATGCTTGTTACTAGTCTGAAACATCCGAAGCAGGCCCTAGACAGGAGACAATATGACTACGGCAGCCACTCCCACAGGTTCCGTGCTGGCGCAACGATTCAAGCAACGCTTGAAGCCATTCATGCCGGCGTGGCTGCTGAAATTCCGCCGCGACGGTGTGATACGCAGGGAAAGCTCATTGTACGAAGGCAAGTCGCTGGGCGAAATCTTCACCCATGTGTACGAAACCGGCGCCTGGGGCGTGGCCGAGGACCAGTCGGGGTTCTATAGCGGCAGCAGTTCCCACGACCCGAAGATCGTCGAACCCTATGTCGAGGCGGTGACTGCGTACCTGACGGCAATGCCGGAGCGGCCGTCCGTCGTCGACATGGGCTGCGGCGACTTCAATGTCGGCAAACGCCTGCGCGCCGTGTGCGGACGCTATATCGGCTGCGACGTGGTGGACGCGGCGATCCAGTCGAACCGCACGAGGTTCGCCGATCTTGACGTCGACTTCCGCTGCGTCGACATCACGACCGACCTGCTGCCTCCTGGCGACATCGTGTTCCTGCGCCAGGTGCTGGACCATCTGGACAATGCGCGCATCGCCACCGTGCTGTCGAAGCTGGGGCCGTACAAGGTCCTGATCCTGACCGAGTACCTGCCACAAAGCGCAAACTTCACGCCCAATCTCGACAAGACGATCGGCTCGCACCTGCGCCTGTTCGGGGCGCAACCGAGCGGGCTCGTGCTGACCGCGCCGCCGTTCAATCTGAAGGTGCTGTCCGCGCGGATTCTCTGCGAAGTTCCCGACAGCGGTGGTGTCATCCGCACCATCGCGTACAGATTGCCGGGACGCTGAGTCCTGTCGATCGGGAGCCGTCTCGGCAATTGCACGGGAGACGGCCTCGAACACCACGCGCGGCGCTTCGTGCGCTACCAACAGCGCTTCGGCGCGCAGTTTGTCGCCAGCGGGCCGGCGTGGTCGCTCGACGCCAAGGGCGCGGCCGAGCCGACGCGCGTGCCCGATGGCGTGGCGGCGCGCTGCGTCAATGACGAGGAACGGCTCGCGCGCCGTTTCGAGATGAGCTGCGATGCGTCGTTCTGGCGCGAGGCCGGGGTGGAGGCGGGCTTCGAGTCGGTGCCGCTGCACGGCTACGTGCATCTCTTCCACCTGGAATGGCACCGCAACCTGCGGGTGCATGTGCAGCACCTGACCGAATACCGCTACCAGCCAGAGTTGCGCGACAAGCTGGTGCTGCCCGACCACCACCGCGACCTGATCGATATCCTGACCTCGCACATGGACGTGCTGGTGCCGGACTTCGTGGCCGGCAAGTCGGGCGGCACCACCATCCTGTGCCAGGGCGCGCCGGGACTGGGCAAGACGCTGACCGCCGAGATCTATGCCGAAGTCGTAGGCAAGCCGCTGTACCGGGTCCATTCGGGACAGCTCGGCACCACGGCGGCGTCGGCCGGCGCCAGCCTGGGCGGCATCCTGCAGCGCGCCATGCGCTGGAACGCGATCCTGCTGCTGGACGAGGCCGACGTCTGTATCCGCTGCCGGGACAAAGACCTCGAGCACAACGCCATCGTCGCCGAGTTCCTGCGCACGCTGGAGTACTTCAACGGCCTGCTGTTCATGACCACCAACCGCATCGGCGAGGTCGACGATGCCATCCTGTCGCGCTGCATCGCCACCATCCACTACGAAACGCCGGGCAAGGTCGATGCGCGGCGCCTGTGGCGGCTGCAGGCGGCGCAGTTCGGCGCCGAGCTGGGCGACGGGCTGGTCGAGGCGCTGCTGCGGGCCTATCCGAAGGCCAGCGGGCGCGATATCAAGGAGCTGCTCAAGCTGGCCACCCGCTATGCCCGCGCGCGGGAGGTGCCGCTGAACGAGGACGTGTTCAGGCTTTGCGGGCAATTCCGGGGACTGAACTGAAGCGCATGCCGTGAAGCGCGGGCCAGCGGTATCATGGCGCATCTGCCAACGCCGCTGACGCGCCCCATGAGCCTCGATCCTGCCGAACTGCAGGCTGTACGGCCCTACCTGCTGCGCTTTGCGCGCCTGCAGCTGCGCGATGAGGGGCTGGCGGAAGACGCCGTGTCGGAAACGCTGCTGGCCGCGCTGGAGCACCCGGAGCGCTTTGGCGGCCAGTCCTCGCTGCGCACCTACCTGGTCGGCATCCTCAAGCACAAGCTGATCGACAGCCTGCGCAGCGGCCGGCGCGAGGTGCGGCTGGCGCTGGTGGCGCCGGAGGACGGCGAGGTGCCGTCCGAACAGGAGGCGCTGGATGCGCTGTTCACGCGCAACGGCCACTACCAGGACCCGCCTTCCGACTGGGGCGACCCCGAGCGCGCCTTCGAGCGCCGCGAGTTCTTCGAGATCCTGCAGTTGTGCGTCGACCGGCTGCCGCCGCGGCTGGGCCGGCTGTTCATGATGCGGGAATGGCTGGAGCTGGATACCGAAGAAATCTGTCAGGTCTTGCAGATCAGCGCGACCAATGCATGGGCCATGCTGTACCGGGCCCGCATGCGGCTGCGCGCGTGCCTGGAACTGCACTGGTTCGGGCGCCGCGACGCAACCGGCAAGGGGTGATCGGCCTCCTGCGAACGATCTCGTCCACATAACCCTCGGCAACCACCATGCCCGACCGCCCCGCCCGCCGCCTGCTGCCGGACTGCGAAGAGGTTCACCACCTGACCATGAAGGGCCTGGACCAGCCCTTGTCATGGGTGGAACGGCTGCGCATGCGCAGCCACCTGGCGATCTGCGAAGCCTGCACCGTGTTCAGCGCGCAGATGCGGACCATGCGGGAGGCGATGCGGCGGATGGGGCGGGAGGATTGAGGCCACTGCTCGCAATCAGGTGCGCGAGGTGCTGAACGCAAGCCAACGTCTCTCGCAAACGCTCCCCTCCCCCGCGAAGTGGGAGAGGGGAGCAAACCGGCGGCAATCACGCACGCGCACCTTCGCCGTAGGGATCGAAACCACCCACGCGGCTGCCTTCGCTGTACGGGTCGAAGCTGCGCGCCGGGGCTGCCGATACGCCGCCGCGGTCCAGGCCGGCCACCGTGCGGGCGCCGTCCACGTACGGATCGGGCTTGCCGGCGCGGGCGCCATCGGTGAAGGCATCGTGCGAACGGAACTCATAACCGTACTTGTCGCCAGGCAGCGTGGCGGCGGCCAGCGTGCGCGCACCATCGGTGAAGACGTCGTGCGAGCGGAACTCGTAACCATACTTGTCGCCGGGCAGCGGTTCGGCTGCGCTAGCGGCGTGCGCGGCGCCGAGGGCGGCCAGCGACAGGAACAGGGCGGAAGCGAAACGGGCGGTCTTGGTCATGATTTTCTCCAGTATTATTCGTTGAATTTGGCAGAACGTCTTGCTGTGTGTGCGTGCCGTTCATGTAACGAACTATAGGAGTCTTGGTCGGGCATAAGCGGGGAGCAGTATGGACAAATCGTTCAAATAAATTGAAATAGATGCCGGCTGGCGCGCCGCGTTACGTCATGACGCAAATGTAATCGGCTCGCCGCGTGAACACTGCCCGGCCTCGGTTAAACTTGCGGCTCACTGCCATTCCCGACATGCAACGCCTGCTTCTCATCGTCCTCGCGCTGATCCTGCCGCTCCAGTTCGCCTGGGCGGGAGCGGCCGCCTATTGCCGGCACGAGGTGGCAGCGGCGGCCAAGGCGCACCTGGGGCATCACGAGCACCAGCACCAGCAGAAAGGCGAGGCCGGCCAGCCCGCAACCAAGGCCGACGCTGATGTCGACAAGCTGGGCATCGCCGATCCCGACTGCGGCGTCTGCCATGTCGCCTCGGTCCCGTTCGCACGGGCCGACGGGCCGCGCGTGCAGGCCAGCCAGCGCGTTGAACTGGCGCAGGCCCCGCGGCAGGCCGGCTTCTCCTCCCACAGCGCCAGGGCGCCCGACCGCCCGCAGTGGCCCCGTCTCGCTTAGCCGGCGAGACGACGCTACCCGCTTCCCTGACTTCTTCCTGATTCGCTGAACTCAGGCGTCTCGCCGAATTCCCGGTTTCTTTCCTGGTGCAATTCGATGCGAAGACTTTTGCTGCCGCTGGGGCTGGCGGCCGTACTGACCAGCCCGCTTGCCGGCGTCGCCCAGACGCCACCATCCGCCATCCAACCCTCGCCGTACGCCGCCAGTGCGGACGGCGCGGGCGTACGCGAGCCATCCGGCACGCTGACGCTGGACGCCGCGCTGGCGCTGGCCGAAGCCGGCAGCTTCGCGCTGTCCGCCGCCGGCAAGGAGCTGGATGCCACCGAGGGCGACCTGACGCAGGCGCGCGTGATCCCCAATCCCGAGCTGGCAGTGTCGATGGAAGACACGCGCCGCGCCACGCGCTCGACCACCGGCCAGTTCAACGTGCCGATCGAACTCGGTGGCAAGCGCGCCGCCCGCATCGGCGTGGCCGAGCGCGGCCGCGAGCTGGCGCAGGCGGAGCTGGGCGGCGTGCGCGCCGAACTCCGCGCCGCGGTGATCGCGCGCTTCTTCGGCGTGCTGGTGGCGCAGGAGCGCGTCAAGCTGGCCGAGGGCTCGGTCGGCATCGCCAGCCGCGCGGCGCAGGCTGCCTCGCGCCGAGTCGCCGCCGGCAAGGTGGCGCCGCTGGAAGCGACGCGCGCACAGGTCGAGCAGGCCAACGCCGAGCTGGAATTGGCCGAGGCCACCGGCGCGCTGCAGTCCGCACGGCAGTTGCTGGCCGCGCTGTGGGGCAATGCCGCGCCGCGCTTCGCGCAGGCACAGGGCGACCTCGACGCGTTGCCGTCGCGCCCCGCGCCCGCCGCGCTGGAAACGGCGCTGGAAGATTCGCCGTTGCTGGCCGCGAGCCGGCTCTCCGCCGAACGCAGCCGCGCCGAAGCCGCGGTGGCGCGCAGCCGCCAGTACCCCGACGTCACCGTCAGCCTCGGCGCCAAGCGCGACAACGAGGCCAACCGCAACATGGCCGTGCTGGGCGTGGCGATCCCGCTGCCGCTGTTCGACCGCAACCAGGGCAACCTGTACGCGGCGCTGCGCCGGGCCGACCGCGCGCAGGACGTGCATGCCGCCAACCGCATCCGGCTGGCCAATGAATTGCAGCAGGCGTCGACGCAGCTGTCGGTGTCGCGCGCCGCGGCCCAGACGCTGCAGGGTTCGGTGCTGCCGGCGGCGGAGCAGGCGTATGCCGCCGCTTCGCGCGGGTTCGCGGCCGGAAAATTCAATTTCCTCGACGTGCTGGACGCCCAGCGCACCCTGTTCCAGGCGCGCATCCGCTACCTGGACGTGCTGGCCCGCACCTATGACGCGGCCGCCAGCATCGATCGCATCCTCGGACACTGATACGGAAGGCTCCAGGCATGGCAATAAGCAAGCAACAACGGGCCGCGGTGGTGGCCATTCTGGTCGCGGGGCTGCTGGGCGGCGCGGCGATCCTGTTCACGGGCAAGGGCGGCGGGTCGGGCGAGGCCGGGCATGAGCATGGCGAGCACGCTGAAAAGGGCGAGCATGCCGACCATGACGACGGCCACGCGCACGACAAGCCGGCGAGTACGCAGGCCGACGCCCCCGCTGCCGCCGCTGCGCCGGCGCAGGCCGCGGACCAGCCCCATGTCATCAAGCTGACGCCGGAGCAGGTGCAGCAGGCCGGCATCGGTATCGCCACGGCAGGCCCCGCGCCGTTGCGCGGCAGCATCGATTTCCCCGGCGAAATCCGCTTCAACGACGACCGCACCGCGCACGTGGTGCCGCGCGTCGCGGGCGTGGCGCAGGCGGTGCCGGCCAACCTGGGCGAGCAGGTCGCCAAGGGCCAGGTTCTGGCAGTAATCGCCAGCACGGCACTCGCCGAGCAGCGCAGCGAACTGCTCGCGGCGCAGCGGCGCGAGGCGCTGGCGCGCGCCACCTACGCGCGCGAAAAGACGCTGTGGCAGGAGAAGATCTCTGCCGGGCAGGACTACCAGCAGGCCCGCGCCGCGCTGGAAGAAGCGCAGATCGCGGTGCAGAATGCCAGGCAGAAGCTGGTCGCGATCGGCGCATCGGAAAGCGCCGGCAAGGATCGAGTGGACGGCAAGGGCGGCAGCCTGAACCAGTTCGCGCTGCGCGCCCCGTTCGACGGCATCATCGTCGA
The DNA here is from genome assembly GCF_015549295.1 of Cupriavidus sp. IK-TO18. Taxonomy (NCBI): domain Bacteria; kingdom Pseudomonadati; phylum Pseudomonadota; class Betaproteobacteria; order Burkholderiales; family Burkholderiaceae; genus Cupriavidus; species Cupriavidus sp. IK-TO18. The sequence goes on along the minus strand of NZ_JADGMP010000029.1, from coordinate 350,936 downwards.
GAAGCACCTGTCGCTGGGCGAAGCCGTCAAGGAAGACGCCAGCGTCTTCACCATCTCGGACCTGAGTTCGGTCTGGGCCGAGTTCGTGGTCTCGGCGCGCGACCTCGACCAGGTGCGCGTGGGCGAGACCGTCAGGATCCGTTCCACCGCCTCGGAGACGCAGGCCGAGGGCAAGGTCTCCTACGTCGGCGCGCTGCTCGGCGAACAGACCCGTACCGCCAAGGCCCGCGTGACGCTGTCAAATCCGGGCATGGCGTGGCGGCCCGGGCTGTTCGTCACCGTCAGCGTGCTCGGCGCCGCGACGCAGGTGCCGGTTACGGTGGAAGCCGATGCCGTGCAGCAGGTCGATGGCCGCAGTGCCGTGTTCGTCGCGGTGCCGGGCGGGTTCGCCATGCAGGCGGTCAAGACCGGCCGCAGCGGCGGCAAGCTGGTCGAGATCACCGAAGGCCTGCAGGCCGGCGCGCGCTACGCCGCGGCCAACAGCTTCATCCTCAAGTCCGAGCTGGGCAAGGCCAGCGCCGGGCATGAGCACTGAGCGGGAGGCGCCATGTTCGAACGCCTGATCCGCTTTGCCATCGAGCAGCGCTGGCTGGTGCTGCTGGCCGTGCTCGGCATGGCCGCGCTGGGCCTGTACAACTACACCCGGCTGCCGATCGACGCCGTGCCTGACATCACCAACGTCCAGGTGCAGATCAACACCGCCGCGCCCGGCTATTCGCCACTGGAGACCGAGCAGCGCATCACCTACCCGGTCGAGACAGTGATGGCGGGCCTGCCGGGGCTGGAGCAGACCCGCTCGCTGTCGCGCTACGGGCTGTCACAGGTCACGGTGATCTTCCGCGAAGGCACCGATATCCATTTCGCGCGGCAGCTGGTCAACCAGCGCATCCAGGAAGCGCGCGACAAGCTTCCACCCGGCATCACGCCGGCGATGGGCCCGATCTCGACCGGCCTCGGCGAGATCTACCTGTGGACCGTCGAAGCCGAGCCCGGCGCGCGCAAGCCCGACGGCACGCCCTACACGCTGCCCGACCTGCGCGAGATCCAGGACTGGGTGATCCGTGCGCAGCTGCGCAACGTGCCTGGCGTGGCCGAGGTCAATGCCATCGGCGGCCATGCGCGCGCCTACGTGGTGGCGCCAAGCCTGGAGCGGATGGCGTCGTACGGGCTGTCGCTCGCCGACGTGGTCACGGCGCTGGAGAAGAACAACGACAACGTCGGCGCCGGCTACATCGAGCGGCGCGGCGAGCAATACCTGGTGCGCGTGCCGGGCCAGGTGCGCTCGCTCGACGATATCCGCGACGTCATCGTCGGCACCGCGCAGGGCCAGCCGATCCGCGTGCGCGATTTGGCCAGCGTGCAGACCGGCGGCGAGCTTCGTACCGGCGCCGCCACCGAGGATGGCCGCGAGGTGGTGCTGGGCACGGTCTTCATGCTGATCGGCGAGAACAGCCGCACGGTGTCGCAGGCCGTAGACCGCAAGATGGCGGAGATCAACCGCACGCTGCCGGCCGGCGTGAAGGCGATCACCGTGTACGACCGCACCAAGCTGGTCGACAAGGCCATCGCCACGGTGAAGAAGAACCTGCTGGAAGGCGCCGTGCTGGTGATCGCCATCCTGTTCCTGTTCCTCGGCAACCTGCGCGCGGCGCTGATCACCGCGCTGGTGATCCCGCTGTCGATGCTGTTCACCTTTACCGGCATGGTCCACACGCGCACCAGCGCCAACCTGATGAGCCTGGGGGCGCTGGACTTCGGCATCATCGTCGATGGCGCGGTGGTGATCGTCGAGAACTGCGTGCGGCGCCTGGCGCATGCGCAGCAACGGCATGGCCGCGCGCTGACGCGCACCGAGCACCTGCACGAGGTCTTCGGCGCCGCGCGCGAGGCACGCCGGCCGCTGCTGTACGGCCAGCTCATCATCATGGTGGTGTACCTGCCGATCTTTGCGCTGACCGGTGTCGAGGGCAAGATGTTCCACCCGATGGCGATCACGGTGGTGCTGGCGCTGCTGGGCGCGATGGTGCTGTCGGTAACCTTCGTTCCCGCCGCGGTAGCGCTGGCGATCGGCAATCGCGTGGCCGAGCGCGAGAACCGGCTGATGGCGTGGGCGCGGCGCCGCTATGCCGTGCTGCTGGACCGCTCGCTGTCGGCGACGCCGGTGGTGCTGGCGCTGGCCGGCGTGGCGGTGGCGCTGTCGCTGGCGATCGCCACGCGCCTGGGCAGCGAGTTCGTGCCCAGCCTCAACGAGGGTGACCTCGCCATCCAGGCGCTGCGCATTCCCGGCACCAGCCTGACGCAATCGGTGGCGATGCAGCAGCAGGTCGAGACCACGCTGAAAGCGAAATTCCCCGAGATCGAACGCGTGTTCGCGCGCACCGGCACCGCCGAGATCGCCTCCGACCCGATGCCGCCGAATATCTCGGACGGCTACATCATGCTCAGGCCGCAGTCCGAATGGCCCGCGCCGCGCCGCACGCGCGACGAACTGATCGCCGCGATCCGCGCGGAGGTCGGCAAGCTGCCCGGCAACAACTACGAGTTCTCGCAGCCGATCCAGCTGCGCTTCAACGAGCTGATCTCGGGCGTGCGCTCCGACGTTGCGGTCAAGGTGTTCGGTGACGACAACGCCGTGCTGGAAGACACCGCCAACCGCATCGCCGCGGTGCTGCAGGGCATTGCGGGCGCGGCCGAGGTCAAGGTCGAGCAGACCACCGGGCTGCCGATGCTGAGCGTCAATATCGACCGCGACAAGGCCGCGCGCTACGGGCTCAACCTGAGCGATATCCAGGAAGCGGTGGCGATCGGCATCGGCGGCAAGGTGTCAGGGACGTTCTTCAGCGGCGACCGCCGCTTCGACATCGTGGTGCGCCTGCCCGATGCCGTCCGCGAAGACATGGACGCGCTGCGGCGCCTGCCGGTGGCGCTGCCGAAGGACACCGTGGCGGGCGCGCGCACCAGCTATATCCCGCTCAGCGAAGTCGCCACCGTGGAGATCGCGCCGGGCCCCAACCAGGTCTCGCGCGAGAACGGCAAGCGCCGCATCGTGGTCAGCGCCAACGTGCGCGGGCGCGATATCGGCAGCTTCGTGCCCGAGGCGGAGGCCGCCATCCGCGATCGCGTGCGCATCCCCGCCGGCTACTGGACCAGCTGGAGCGGCACCTTCGAGCAGCTGCAGTCCGCCACGGCGCGCCTGCGCGTAGTGGTGCCGCTGGCACTGGGGCTGGTGTTCGTGCTGCTGTTCGCCATGTTCGGCAACATCAAGGACGGGCTGCTGGTCTTCACCGGCATCCCGTTCGCGCTGACCGGCGGCATCCTCGCGCTGTGGCTGCGCGGCATCCCGCTGTCGATCTCGGCCGCGGTGGGCTTTATCGCGCTGTGCGGCGTGGCGGTGCTGAACGGGCTGGTGATGCTGTCGTTTATCCGTTCGCTGCGCGAGGAGGGCGTGGGGCTCGACCAGGCGATCCGCGACGGCGCGCTGACGCGGCTGCGGCCCGTGCTGATGACCGCGCTGGTGGCGTCGCTGGGTTTCGTGCCGATGGCGCTGGCCACCGGCACGGGCGCCGAAGTGCAGCGTCCGCTGGCCACGGTGGTGATCGGCGGCATCCTGTCGTCGACGGCGCTGACGCTGCTGGTGTTGCCGGTGCTGTACCGGCTGGCGCACAGGAAAGATGAGCCGGTGACTGCGGACCGCCAGGCCGGCAATCCATCTTTCACGTCGCCGTGAAGCGTTTGCCGTGCCCAGGCGGCAAACTGGCAGCATATTTCAGCCCCCGTGTGCCGCCATGCTGCCTGCCGCCGAATCCCATGCCAACGATGCCAACCATGCGCTCGACCCGCTAAGCGCCGTCACGCACCCCGATCCCTATCCCTACTACCGCGAACTGGCGACGCACCGGCCGTTCTTCCGCGACCAGCGGCTCGGCCTGTGGGTTGCGGCGGGCGCACGCGAAGTGGCGACGGTGCTGTCCCACCCCGACTGCCGCGTGCGTCCGCCAGCGCAGCCGGTGCCGCCCGCACTGGCTGGTACCGCCGCCGGGGATCTGTTCGGCCGGCTGATCCGCATGAACGACGGCGCCGCGCATGCGCCGTTGAAGGACCTGCTGATGCCACTGCTTGCCGCCATCGATCCGGCGGCAGCTGCACGCCGTGCGGCAGCGCTGGCTGAGCTGATGGACGCCGGCACGGCATGGTCCGCGGAACGCATCAATGGCGTCCTGTCGACGCTGCCGGTCGTGACGCTTGCTGACCTGCTCGGCCTGCCCGTCGCGGTGGATCGAGCCACGGCAGCGGCCGTGGCCGCCCACGTCGCAGCATTTGCCGCCGCACAGTCACCGCTTGCCGATGCGAACGCCGTGCAAGCCGGAGCGGTCGCCGCACAATGGCTCGGCAACTGGCTCGCCAATGCCGTACCGGCAGCAGGCCCGTTGCCGTCGCTGCAGCAGGCTGCCTGTGCGGCGGGCATCGATGCGCAAGCGGTGGCCGCCAACACCATCGGCCTGCTGGTGCAGGCCTGCGAAGCCACCGCCGCGCTGGCAGGCAATTCGCTGCTGCATCTCGGCCGTGGCAAGGCGTTGCCCGGAATATCACCGGACCAACTGGTCACAGAGGTGGCGGTGTCGGATCCCCCGGTGCAAAACACGCGCCGCTTCCTCGCCGCCGATGCAACCCTGTGCGGCCATGACGTCAAGGCCGGCGATGTGGTGCTGGTGCTGCTCGCCGCAGCCTCCTGCGGCGGTATGGCGGATGGCGAGCGTCCGTGGACCTTCGGCCACGGACGCCACGCGTGCCCAGGCGACAGGCTGGCGCAGGCGCTCGCCGGCGCGACGGTGACGGCACTACTTGCACGCGGCGCCGCCCCGGCCGTACTGGCGCGCGCGTTCCGCTATCGTCCTTCCCTGAACGCCCGCATCCCGCATTTCTGCTGACCTCACCATTCAAAACACGGAGCCCTCATGATCGCCGTCATCTTTGAAGTCGAGCCCGCACCGGGCCGCCGCGACGCCTACCTCGATATCGCCGCAAGGCTGCGCAGCGAGTTGGAGAGCATCGACGGCTTTATCTCGGTCGAACGCTTCCAGAGCCTGGCCAACCCGGGCAAGGTTCTGTCGCTATCGTTCTTCCGCGACGAGGCGGCCGTGATCGCCTGGCGCAATACCGTGGCACACCGCGAGGCACAGGCCGTGGGCCGCGGCGGCGTGTTTGCCGACTACCGCCTGCGCGTGGCACAGGTGCTGCGCGACTACGGCATGCACGCACGCGACGAAGCCCCCGCCGACAGCCGCGCAGTGCACGACCGCAAGCCCGGCTGAAGGAGCATGCGATGACGATGGAAGCAATCGGCACGCAGGCTGCCTTTATCGGCCTGACCTTCCTGCTGGCAGGCTTGGTCAAAGGCGTGGTGGGCCTGGGCCTGCCCACCGTCGCGGTGGGATTGCTCGGGCTGGTGATGCCGCCGGCGCAGGCCGCGGCGCTGCTGGTGGCGCCGTCGATGGTGACCAACGTGGTGCAGCTGTTCAGCGGTCCGCGCTTCGGCCAGCTGGTACTTCGGCTATGGCCGATGCTGGCGGCGATCTGCGCCGGCACGTGGCTGTGCGCTGCGCTGGTGGCGGCCGGGATGATGACCCACGCCACCTCGGCGCTTGGCGTGGCGCTGGTGCTGTATGCGGTGGTCGGACTGGCAGCGGTCAAGCTGCACGTGCCGCCGGCGGCAGAGGCCTGGCTCGGGCCGGTGGTCGGGGTGGTGACCGGCGCGATCACTGCGGTGACCGGCGTGTTCGTGATTCCCGCTGTGCCTTACCTGCAAGGGCTGGGGCTCGAAAAGGAGGGCCTGGTGCAGGCGCTGGGGTTGTCCTTCACGATCTCGACCATTGCGCTGGCGGTCAGCCTGGCGCTGGACGGATCGTTGCTGCACACCCCGGTGCTGGGGGCTTCGTTGCTGGCACTGGTGCCTGCGCTTGGAGGCATGTTCATCGGGCAATGGCTGCGCCATCGCATCAGTGCGGAGCGCTTCCGCAAGCTGTTCTTCTGCGGGCTGCTGGTGCTGGGCGGCGAGCTGGCGATGCGCGGGCTTTCGTGATCACGCTTTCGCATACGATCGGTTTTCTCCCCTCTCCCGCTTGCGGGAGAGGGAGCACCCAGTCGGTTAAGCAAAGGTCATGGGTACGCGAACGATCCTCACCGCCCCGCCTGCACCACTCGCCCATTCAACGGCTGCACCGGCCGCGCATTCATCGGGTAGAGCTTGCGGAACGTCGCCAGTTGCGCCGCCGAAATCTCCACCGGCGTCTTCAACACCTGCCATCGCACATCCTCGCTGCAAGGCGGCGTGGTCAGCGAGCCGGTGAACGCCCAGTAGGATTGCTGCGCAGGCAGCAGCGCCGCCACGTCAATCGGCGCACCCAGCTCGCGCGACTCGCCGGCCTTGGCCGGCAGGCTGGCAAAGACCGGCTGCAACGCCGCGTTTTCGCGCCCGGTCTTGAACAGCACCGCCACCACCGCCAGCTTGCCTTCGGCGTTCTGGTGCACCAGGTGCGCCACCAGCGGATAGGCCTTGCCGTTGATCTTCTCTTCGCTCGGCGTATGGAAGTGGAATTGCACCAGCTTGTACGCCGCGCCGTCGAACTCGGCCTGCCCGCCCGCAGGCAGGTTGACCTGGATGGTATGGCCGTTGTTGACCACGGTTGCCGGCGTTGCGGTGTAGCCAAAGCCGATCGGCTTCAGGTCTGCGCTCACGGTCTTGTTGGTACGGATATCGATGGGCGACTGGTGCTTGCCCAGCGTGCAGGTCTTGTAGCCGGCGTCGAGCTCGCCCCAATGGCTGGCGCCGGTCGGCCCGGCGTAGGTCCAGTGGGTGTCGTTGCCTGCCCAGGCGGCAGGGGCGAGCAGGGCTGCGCAAATGGTGATGGCCGGCAGCTTGATGGTCATGTCGATGCGTCCTCGTGTAGGTGACCCCTTCGTACTCCGAACTCCCGGGTTGGCGCGATCTGCTGCCACGCCTGATCCGGGCCCGAAATCATGCAGCAAAAATCGCCCCGCGCGAACTCAGCATTACTGAATTCCGGTCTGCACTGCGCTTATTCCGGGTATGCGGCTGACGCTGGCGCACTGGCCAGCAATGGGACGGTCCGGGGTATTCGAGCCGTTTGATCGACGGCGCGGCCCTGGACCGGCAAGCGGGTTCATGACAGGCACGGCCGGCGTGATCCGGCCGTGCCTGCGCCTTCAGTGGGGCGGGGTGCCCGGCTGGCTTGACTCCAGCTGGTCCCGAACCGCGGCGATATGGTCGCCGGCGGCATCGACGGCCGCTTCGAGATCCTGCTCGCTGCAGTGAAGCTCGCGGCACCAGTACTGCACTTCAAGCGGATCCATCAGGTTAACGCGGCCCGGATCCAAAGGCCTGAACTGGCTCGTTGCATCGATCATGCTCGCCTCCTGTCCGTGCCTCGGCGCGACACGACCCTTGCATTGTAGGCAGTGATCGCGATCGCGTTGCATGCAAAGCCGATGCTGTGCGCCATGCCATGCACGCGACTCGGCATATGATGCACGGGTTACCCACACCGACAGGACGACGCATGCCCCGCTCTTCCGGTGCAAAGCTCTGGTCCACGCTGAACAAGGCCGCCACGCGCAATGCCCGCCGCATGCAGCGCGCGGTCAACCGCAACATCACCAAGCCGATGACCGAAGCCATCGTGCGCAACGCGGTGAAGCAATCCGCTGCACTCACCGCGGCCACGCAGCGCGCGCTGTCCGGCGTGGTGTCGCCGGCCGAGCCGCCGCGCAGCCGCGGCAGCGGCCGCTGGGAGGAGGGCAGCTGGGGCGCCGGGCCGCTCGCGCCGCGGCGCTATCGCATCTTCGTGCCGGCGGGCGCCAATGGCAGGCGGCGCGCACCGATGCTGGTGTTGCTGCATGGCTGCGGGCAGGACACCGCCAGCTTTGCAGCGGTCACGCGTGCTGCCGCCGTGGCGCGCGAGGCGGGCTGGGTGGTGCTGTTGCCCGAGCAGAGTTCGCAGGCGAACGCGCAGCGCTGCTGGAACTGGTTTAAACCCGCCGGGCACGGTGCGGTGGAAGCGGGCCTGCTGATGGCGCTGGTCGAGCAGGCATGCCGCACGCATCCGGTGGCGGCTAACCGCGTCAGCGTGCTCGGCTTGTCAGCGGGCGGGGCGATGGCTTTGACGCTCGGCCTGCGCTATCCCGCGCGCTTCGCGGCGGTGGGCTCGCATTCCGGTGCGGTGCCGTGGAGCGCCACCAACGCGGCGCAGGCCACACGCGCGATGCGCGGCCAGCGCGGGCCCGATGCGCAGGCCGTCCACGCGCTGCGCCTCGGCCTTGCCGGCCGGCGCCCGCCGCCGCTGCTGCTGCTGCATGGCGACGCCGACGCCATGGTCGACTTCAGCAATGCCACCGCGGCGGCGGCACTGTGGATGCACCTGCAGCCCGAAGGCGCCCATCCGCTTGCCGCGGTGCCGGCGCGGCGCGCCCAGCGCGGCATGCGGCGTGCGGTCGATGTGTTCGACTGGACCGAGGGCAAGGCGCCTTACATGCGGCTGGTGCGGGTCGAAGGGCTCGGCCATGCGTGGAGTGGCGGAGCCGGGGGGCACGCGTTCTCGGATCCGGCGGGGCCGGATGGGCTGAAGCTGGCGTTGCGGTTTTTTCTGGCGGTCGGGGGGTGAGGAGCGTCACCCGGGCGTCACCCCGGCGTCACCCCGGCGTCACCCCAGCGTCACCGGCTCGATCACTACATCAGTGACCGCACAAGCCACGCACGGCAGGATCAACCCTTCCTCTTTCTCATCCAGGCTCAGCCCGGGCCATTCGATCCGGTAGCGGATCGATCCGGCATGCAGCCGGCTGGCACAGGCGCGGCAAGTGCCGTTGCGGCAGGAGTTGGGCAGCGGCACGCCGTCCAGCAAGGCGGCTTCCAGCAAGCTTAGCGCGGCCGGGGCGGCAAAAGTCTGGCCGCCTGGCAGCACCTGCGCGGTGAATTCGCCGCCGATGTCCGCTATGGACGCATCGCGTTCATCCATGGGAATCGTCCTGTGCCTGCGGAAATTGCGCGCGCCCATGGGTGGCGTCGCGCAAGGCATCGCGCGCCGTATCCACTTGCGTGGCGGGAAGGCGCAGCACCAGCGTTGCCAGCGCGCCATAGGCGGTATCGGCCAGCGTGCAGCCATGTTGGGCGGCCTGTTCGATCCAGCGGCGCACGCGTGGCTCGTCGGCATAGTCGATCGATATCGTCAGCGTGGCGTAGGCGATGCGCTCGATGCGTTCGGCCGATTTCAGCGCGGCGGCGATGGCATCGGTGTAAGCGCGCACCAACCCGCCAGCGCCCAGCTTGACGCCGCCGTAGTAACGCACCACCGCGGCCAGCACGCCGTCGAGGTCGTGGTGGCGCAGCACTTCCAGGATCGGCCGGCCGGCGGTGCCCGAAGGTTCGCCGTCGTCGGACATGCCCGACGCGCCGCCGGCGAGCAGCGCCCAGCACACATGGGTAGCGGTGGGGTGTTCCGCGCGCAGCGCCTGCAGCGCGGCCATGGCCGCGTCGCGGTCGGCCACCGGCAAGGCCAGGGCCAGGAAACGGCTCTTGCGGATTTCGACTTCGGCCTGGACAGGGTGGGCTAGCGTGTAGGTCGGCAAGCGGGAAGGGCGGAAAAAGCTGGAAGAAGCTGCGCGGTGCGGCCGCGGACAGAAGCGGGAAGTGTACCGCAGCGGATGAGGCACCCCGGCCGTGGCTCCCATGTGAAGTGTTGCATCGTCAACTTCCTGTCACAAAGACGCCCTACGATCTCCGGCTGTCGGGCGCAATGCCGCCCGCCGCCCGCCTGTGCCAACAGGTGCCCGGCCGCCCGCGCGGTGCCGGCGCGATCAAGCGGTCAAAAAAACCAGATCCATCCCTTTCCCCGGATAAAACCATGCAACAACAACCTGATGCTGGCCGCCGCAAGGCCCTGAAACTGCTGGCGGGCGCGCCGATGCTTCCGTTTGGCCTGGCTTCCGCCGGCCTGCTGGCCGGCTGCGGCGGCAGCGACGATGCCGTGGCCGCGCCCGCCACTGGCCCGGCGCCTGGCGCCACCTTCACCACGGCCGAGTTCATTCCCATGAGCGCGCCCACGCTGTCGGATGCCGCCGCGATGGCGACCACCACTGTCGGCTCGAGCCTGAAGGTGTCGTTCAGCGACGGCAGCAGCACCACCTACAAGCTTGCCTACCAGCCGTTCTTCGTCACCGGCGACACGCTGCCGGACGGCAAGGGCGGCACCATCGTGGCCGGCGGCTACTACAACATCAACAACCAGCCGATCATGGACACCTCCGTGGCCGGCAAGGAACGCCAGTTCTTCTCCGACGCACCGGACGGCAGCTCGCTGCTGAAGCTGGCCAACCCGACGGTGCCCGGCGTCAAGGGCAATACCGTGTTTGCGGTGGTGCAGTTCGAGTACACCTCGCGCAACCAGAACAACACCAGCATGTACGGCCTGCTGCCGTCGCCGATCGCTGTCGTGACGCTGGACCAGGACCCGGCCACCGGCAAGCTGACCCCGGTGAAGTACCACAACGTCGATACCTCCGGCGTCAACGGCCTGTGGATCACCTGCGGCGCGAGCCTGTCGCCGTGGAACACCCACCTGTCGAGCGAAGAGTACGAGACCGACCTGAAGGACGCCGCGGCGGTCACGCAACTGCAGGGCTACAGCCAGAACCTGTATGGCGACCCCGCCAGGGCCAATGCCTACAACTATGGCCACCTGCCCGAAGTGACGGTCAACCCCGACGGCACCGGCACCATCAGGAAGCACTACTGCCTGGGCCGCATCTCGCACGAACTGGTGCAGGTCATGCCCGACGAGCGCACCGTGCTGATGGGCGACGATGCCACCAACGGCGGCTTGTTCATGTTTATCGCCGACAGCGCGCGCGACCTGTCCAGCGGCTCGCTGTACGTGGGCAAGTGGCAGCAGACCTCGGGCGTCGGCCCGGGCAGCGCCACGCTGTCGTGGATCAAGCTGGGCAGCGCCACCAGTGCCGAGATCCGCGCGCTGGTCGATGGCGGCATCAGGCTGGCCGACATCATGGACGTGCAGACCGTCAACCCGAACGACAGCAGCTACACCCGCGTCCTGTACAACGGCAAGGCCAACTGGATCAAGCTGGTGCCGGGCATGGAAAAGGCCGCGGCCTACCTGGAAACCCACCGCTACGCCGCGCTGGTCGGCGGCAGCCTGGGCTTCACCAAGATGGAAGGCACCACGGTCAACATCAGGGACAAGAAGGCCTACTCGGCGATGTCGCGCATCGAGTCGAGCATGCTCACCGGCAACGCCGCCAACCAGGGCGACATCCAGGTCGAAGGCCCGTACTCCGGCGCCGTCTATGAGCTGAACCTGAAAGGTGGACAGACCGACAAGAGCGGCAACGCCATCAACAGCGAATGGGTGCCGGTCGACATGGCCGCGGTGCCGGCACTGGTCAGCGAAGACCTCGGCGGCGGCAAGATGAAGCAGCAGGATGCGCTCGGCAACTTCGCCAACCCGGACAAGGTCGCCACGCCCGACAACCTCAAGTTCTCGGAGAAGCTGCGCACGCTGTTCGTCGGCGAGGACAGCAACACCCACGTCAACAACTTCCTGTGGGCCTACAACGTCGACACCAAGGTGCTTAGCCGCGTGCTGTCGTGCCCCGCCGGCGCCGAGTCGACCGGCTTGCATGCGGTGGACGAGATCAACGGCTGGACCTACGTGATGAGCAACTTCCAGCACGTGGGCGACTGGGAATCGCCGCTGCATGACGTGGTCAAGCCGACGCTGGACCCACTGGTGCGTGCCAATTACAAGGACCGCTTCGGCGCGGCGGTGGGGTACCTGACCGGCGACCCGACGGGCGTGAAGCTGGCGAAGGCCTGACCGCAAGCGGGCGCTGTAGCATGAAGGCGGCGGCCTTGGCCGCCGCCAGTGCATCCCGGGTCCGCGCAGACTCTGCTACGCTAGCCGTTCACCCGGCAAACGAGCCAGTCGCCATGACCGACCAGACCCACGACCCCGACGCACGCCGCATGGCGCCCGCCACCGAGCGCAATCGCGAGCCCATCCTCGCGGTGCTGCGCAATGTGCTGCCCGCCAGCGGCACGGTCCTGGAAATCGCCAGCGGCACTGGCCAGCACGCGGTGCACTTTGCCGCGGCGTTCCCAGGCCTGACCTGGCAGCCGAGCGATCCCGACCGTGCCGCGCGTGAATCGATCGCCGCATGGACCGCGCATGCGGGGTTGGCCAATGTGCGCGCGCCGCTGGACCTTGACGTGTGCCGCCAGCCCTGGGGCATCGATGCGGCCGATGCGATGGTCTGCATCAATATGCTCCATATCTCGCCGTGGGCCGCGGCCGAAGCACTGTTCGCAGGCGCAGGGAGGCTGCTGAAGCCTGGCGGCGTGCTCTACCTGTATGGTCCCTATCGCCGCGGCGGCGCACATACCGCGCCGAGCAATGCCGCCTTCGACGCCCAGCTGCGCGCCACCGACGCTGACTGGGGCGTGCGCGACATGGAGGACGTGGTTGCGCTGGGCGCCGCACAGGGATTGCGCTGCGACGAGCCGGTGCCGATGCCGGCCAACAACTTCAGTCTGGTGTTCCGCAAATAGGCGCATGCGCGGCGCGTGAAAGCGCAGGGGTGGAACACCGGAAGCGCGAAAGCGGAAAGCGCAGCGGGGCACCATCCTACGCCACGGGCCCCGTGGCCGCTTTGCACTAAAATCTTCCGTTCATTTCGATCCAGCGACGCCGTTGCCCCCAGGGCCCTGCCGCGCCGCGCCCGCCACGGAGAACACGATGAAGGTCCAGAACATCCTGCAGACGATCGGCAATACCCCGCATATCCGCATCAACCGCCTGTTCGGCAGCGGGCACGAAGTCTGGATCAAGTCCGAGCGCAGCAATCCGGGCGCCTCGATCAAGGACCGCATTGCGCTGTCGATGGTCGAAGACGCCGAGCGCCGTGGCGTGCTGAAGCCGGGCGGCACCATCATCGAGCCGACCTCCGGCAATACCGGCATAGGCCTGGCAATGGTGGCCGCGGTCAAGGGCTACAAGCTGGTGCTGGTGATGCCGGACAGCATGTCGATCGAGCGCCGCCGGCTGATGCTGGCCTACGGCGCCAGCTTCGACCTGACTCCGCGCGAGAAGGGCATGAAGGGCGCGATCGCGCGTGCCGAGGAACTGGTTGCCGCCACGCCCGGCGCCTGGATGCCGCAACAGTTCGAGAACCCCGCCAACATCGACGTGCACGTGCGCACCACCGCGCAGGAAATCCTGAACGACTTCCCCGAAGGGCTTGACGTGCTCATCACCGGCGTCGGCACCGGCGGCCACCTGACCGGCTGCGCCCGGGTGCTGAAGGACAAGTGGCCGCAGCTCAAGGTCTTCGGCGTCGAGCCGGTGGCCTCGCCGGTGATCTCCGGCGGCGCGCCGGCACCGCATCCGATCCAGGGCATCGGCGCGGGCTTTATCCCGAAGAACCTCGACACCGCGCTGCTCGACGGCGTGATCCAGGTCGATGCCGAACCCGCGCGCGAGATGGCCCGCCGCTGCGCGCGCGAAGAAGGCATCCTGGTCGGCATCTCGTCCGGCGCGACGCTGGCCGCGATCGCGCAGAAGCTGCCGGAGCTGCCCGCCAATGCGCGCGTGCTCGGCTTCAACTACGACACCGGCGAACGCTACCTGACGGTGGAGGGTTTCCTGCCGGCCTGAGCCACTGGCCGGCAGCGAGGCCGCGCCAGGCAGTGGGGGATGGGTGCCGTCAGGAGGACAAGCCGTGGCGCTTGTGCCAGTCGGCCAGCGATTCCTCCGGCCACGTGTCGCAGCGCACGTGGCCCTTGCCCTTGGGCACATCGACCCATGGCGCGGCGGATTCCAGCGAGGCTTCCACCACCTCGGGCGGGCGCGGCAGCGGCGTGTCGATGGCCGAGGCATGCGGATACACCAGCTCCGGCCAGCGCGGATCCCACAGCCACAGCGCGCTGCCGCACTTCACGCAGAAATGCCGCTGTGCCGGCGAGCGCCGCGCGCGCTTGCCCGGCTCGCGCAGCACCGCGTGGTAGATGCCCAGGTGTTTGCGCCCGCGCACGTGCAGCGTGGCGGCATCGCCGCCGATATTGATCGCATAGCCGCCGCCGCCGGCGGTCTTGCGGCAGATCGAGCAATGGCAGTGCATGTACGGGCACGGCGAGTCCGATTCCAGCGAGAAATGGACGGCGCCACAATGGCAGGAGCCTTCGAGATGCATGGTGGGATCCTTTGCGCGTTGGCGTTTTCGGCAGTCCCTTGACTGTAGAAAACCCTGCCCAAAGTGCAAAACCAAGCCGCGCCAGGCTCGCGTCACAGCGCCTTGCGGAACGTCAGGTTGACGCGCGCGCGTCCCAGCAGCGGATGATCCCCATCGGCCAGCGGCGCCACGCCGTGGAAGGCCAGCCGCGACGGGCCGCCCCACACCACCACGTCGCCATGCGCCAGCCGCACGCGCTGCGGCCGGTCCGCGCGGCGCATGCCGCCGAACAGGAATACCGCTGGCAAGCCCAGCGAGACCGATACGATCGGCGCGCCGAAGTCGCGTTCATCGCGGTCCTGGTGCAGCGACAGGCGCGTGCCCGGCACATAGCGGTTGACCAGGCAGGCATCGGGCGCGAAGCCGGCAAAGCCGGCTTGCGCCGCCGCTTCGGCCGCCAGCGCGCGCAATCGCGGCGGCATCGCCGGCCAGGGCTGGCCGCTCAGCGGGTCCGTGCGGTCATAGCGGTAGCCGCGGGCATCCGAGACCCAGCCCGCATCCCCGCAGTTCGTCATCGCCACCGACATCGTCAGGCCGCCAGGCGTCACCATGTGGCGCAGCGGGGCCGCGGCAATCACCGCCTGCACGTCGGCGAGCAGGGCCTCTGCATCCGCGCGCGCCAGGCCGCGCAGCACCACTGCGCCGTCCGCCAGGGGCTCGGGCGCAGAATCGGCAGGGGCGGTGTCGTCGAGGTTGTCGAAGAGGTCGAAGGTCATGGCCTGAGGATAGACGCGTCGGACCGCGCGTGCGGAAAAATCAATAACTTAGCACTGAAGGACGCGTCAGCCCCCAATGCGGACAACCTCGCAGACCGGACATGACAGATCCGGCGGACATGGAAGGAGACAACCCTGATGCAACGACGTCGCATTTTGCGCATCGCACTGGCTGCCACCGGCCTCGCGCTGACGGCACCTCTCGGCACGCAGGCACTGGCTGCCGACGATTTCCCGACCCGCCCGATCCGGCTCATCGTCCCTTATGGCGCTGGTGGCGTCACCGACCAGGTGACGCGCGCACTGGCTGAGGCGGCCAGCCGTGAATTGGGCCAGGCGATTGTGGTGGAAAACAAGATCGCGCCCGGCGCCTCGCGGAGGCTGGCCGCGACTATCCTTTCGCTATTCGTTCCGAGCATATCAGGTGTTGGAATTTTTGATTTTACGATGGCGCGGACGCTTCCTACACTCCCCAGACAAAAGAAGCATGCGGAGACAGACATCGTGATTACCTCACTATCGCCAACTTGCGCGAAGCCCTGGCCGCGACCAGCCTGGACGACTAAGACACTCTCGAAAAAGCCCGCGTCTACATGAGCGGCACCATGCGCTGGTTCCGGCTTTATCTCCGTGTCCCCGCGGCCTGATCGGTCCGGATAATTCCAACAAATACCGGGGCCGGTGCGCGACCTGCGTGCCGGCAAGCCGTGCTGTCGACCCCGGCAGCACGCTCCCCGCAAGCCGCGCGCCCGCATGACTCGTCGCCACCCGGCGCGGGCTCGTGCGAACGCTCGGCAGCACATGAAGGAGACCCCTATATGAGCTTGTTCCGAACCAAAGACATTGACGCAATGCTGGTGGACTGCAACGCCGGCGGCCTGAAGAAGGTGCTGGGTCCGATGGACCTCGTGCTGATGGGCATCGGCGCCATCATCGGCACCGGCATCTTTGTGCTGACCGGCACCGGCGCTTTGACCGCGGGCCCGGCGCTGACCGTGTCTTTCGTCATTGCGGCCATGGCCTGCGGCTTCGCCGCGCTGTGCTACGCCGAGTTCGCCTCCGCCATCCCGGTGTCGGGATCGATCTATACGTATAGCTACGCGACTCTGGGCGAGATCATCGCCTGGATGATCGGCTGGGACCTTCTGCTCGAATACGGTCTGGCTACCTCGGCGGTTTCGGTAGGATGGTCGGGATACTTCCAGTCGCTGGTGGCAGGTTTCGGCCTGCATTTACCGACGGCGCTGACGGCAGCCCCGGGGGCGGTGCCAGGCGTGACCACCTTGTTCAACCTGCCGGCTTTCCTGATCATGTTAGTCACCACTTGGGTGGTGTCCTGCGGCGTGCGGGAGTCGGCCCGACTCAATAACGTGATGGTGGCGATCAAGATTGCGGTGGTGGTGCTGTTCATCGCGGTCGGCGTCTGGCACGTCAAGCCGGCCAACTGGCAGCCATTCGCGCCGTTCGGGGTATCCGGCATCTTCAATGCGGCGGCGCTGGTTTTCTTCGCCTTCATCGGTTTCGATGCGGTGACCTCCGCCGCCGAGGAAGTGCGAAATCCGCACCGCGACCTGCCGGTGGGTATCATCGGCTCGCTGACGGTCTGCACAGTGCTATACGTGATAGTCGCGGCCATCATGACTGGCGTCGTCCCCTTCACCAAGTTCGCCGGCGTCGACCATCCCGTGTCGCTGGTGCTGCAGTACGCGGGACAGAACTGGGTGGCCGGCTTTGTCGACCTGGGCGCTATTCTGGGCATGACCACAGTGATCCTGGTGATGACCTTTGGCCAGACTCGCGTGATTTTTGCCATGTCTCGCGATGGCCTGCTGCCCGCCAGGCTGTCGTCGGTGCACCCGTTGCACGCCACGCCGTTCTTTGCCACGTGGACCGTCGGCATTGTGTTCGCGATGATCGCCGCCTTCGTGCCGCTCAATGTGCTGGCCGAGTTGATCAATATCGGCACGCTCGCCGCCTTCACGCTCATTTCAATCGCGGTGCTGGTACTGCGCCGGACCCGTCCCGAACTGAAGAGGGCCTTTCGCTGCCCCGGCGTGCCGGTGGTTCCGCTGCTATCGGTTGGCTTCTGCCTGTTCCTGATGGCGCACCTTCAAGCGCTGACCTGGGTCGCCTTCCTCACGTGGCTCGGGATCGGGCTGTCGGTCTACTTTCTGTACGCGCGCCGCAATGCGGTGCTGCACGGTGGCACCAGGTAGCACGCGGGGCCGGCCGTAGAAGCCTGCATGGACGCCACCGTTTGCCACTGAAAAGCGTGTGAATGGATGTAGAGGCCAACCTTGGGGTAAGCGAAAACCCCAACCGCTTCCACGCCCGGATCTGAGTAAGATGCCAACCCGGCGCTGGCGCGACACAATCGCCCGCCGCCGAACCCGATGGGGGCTCCGCGCCCATCAAAGCCGCACCGCACTGCAACCCAGGCGGTGTGCCAAGGAAGGCAGAGCTACAGCTTTGCATTCCCCACGTCATGGAGAAGAAGTTGAACGACCGTACCCACGCGGCCGCTGTCCGCCTGTTCGGCACTGGCGAAGGCCTGTCCCACGAGCGCGTGACGCTCGCCACTGATCCGCAATCCGGCCTGCAGGCCATCATCGCCATCTACAACACCAGACTGGGCCCCGCCTTCGGCGGCTGCCGGTACTGGACCTATTCCGCCGAGACCGAGGCGCTGTCCGACGCCCTGCGCCTGTCGCAGGGCATGGCTTACAAGAACGCCCTCGCCGGGCTGCCTTTCGGCGGCGGCAAGGCTGTGATCCTGCGCTCGCCGGCGCAGACGGACCGCCAACAGCTCTTCCGCGCATTCGGCCGCATGGTGGAGTCGCTGCGAGGCAGCTATATCACGGCTGAAGACGTGGGCACGACGGTGGACGACATGCGCGCTGTCCAGGCCGAGACCGGCTACGTCAGCGGCATGCCGCGCGACGGCGGATTCGGTGGCAACCCCTCGCCGTGGACAGCTTATGGCGTGTTCGTCGGTATTCAGGCGGCGGCGCAGTACCGCCTGGACCGCAAGTCGCTCGCGGGGCTGTCAGTGGCCGTCCAGGGACTGGGGTCGGTAGGCTGGGAACTCTGCCGCCGCCTCCATGAGGCGGGTGCGAACCTGACCGTGGCGGATATCGATGCCGGGCGCGCATCGCAGGCGCAACAGCAATTTGGCGCACACGTCGTATCGCCGGAAGCCATTACGGGCGCGGATGTCGACGTATTTGCACCTTGTGCGCTGGGTGCCGTCATCACCCCGGCCGTGGCCGAAAGCTGCCGCTTCCAGATCATCGCCGGCGGCGCAAACAACCAACTCGCTTCACTGGCCGAAGGCGACACCTTGCATCAGCGCGGCATCTTCTATGCGCCGGATTTCCTCATCAATGCCGGTGGCATCGTAAGTTGCGCCCGGGAATACCTCGGCGGCGTCGACGATTCAGCCCTTCGCGACGAAGTGGCCGGTATCCGCGATCGGGTGCTCAGGCTCGCGCAACGCGTAGAGTCGACAGGCGAGGCGCCGGCACGCGAGGCGGTGAAGTGGGCGCACGAGGTGTTGTCGCACGGCATCGGGTTGCACTGAGCTGTCACCCCGACCCGGAGAAGGTATATGAACGGACACCCGAAGCCCCACAGTTCGGCCAGCGCCGGCGACAAGCTCGTCATCTTTGACACCACCCTGCGCGATGGCGAACAGTCGCCCGGCGCGGCGATGACCATCAGGCAGAAAATCGCGATCGCGGAACAGCTGGACGCCCTGAACGTCGATGTCATCGAAGCTGGCTTTGCAGCCAGCTCGGATGGCGACCACGACGCCATCAAGGAGATTTCCCGACAAGTAAAAGGCAGCGTGATCTGCTCGCTTGCCCGTGCCAACGAGCGGGATATCGAGAGAGCCGCCAATGCGCTGAGCGGCGCGAGAAGATCCCGCATCCACACCTTTATTGCAACGTCAGCGTTGCACATGGAGAAGAAGCTGCGCATGACCCCGGAGGAGGTATCTCTGCGGGCCCGCACTGCTGTCCGCTTCGCGCGAAAATTCACGGACGACGTGGAATTCAGCACTGAGGATGGGAGTCGATCGGACCCGGATTTCCTCTGTCGCGTGATCGAGGGTGTCATCGACGAAGGGGCGACCACGATCAACTTTCCCGACACCGTTGGCTATGCCATGCCCGCCGAATTCGCCGAAGGACTCAGGAAGCTTCGCGAGCGTATTCCCAACTCCGACAAGGCCGTATGGTCAGTCCATTGCCACAATGATCTCGGCCTGGCCGTTGCCAACTCGCTAGAGGCCGTCAGACATGGTGGCGCGCGTCAGATCGAATGCACCATCAACGGGCTTGGCGAGCGCGCAGGCAATGCGTCTCTGGAAGAGGTCGTCATGGCAGTAAAGACCAGGCGCGACCTGTTCGGACTAGATGTTGGAGTGAACACCGCCCATTTGCTCGCTGCGTCCAGGGCTGTCTCTGAGGCCACGGGATTCAGCGTTCCACCCAACAAGGCGGTGGTTGGTGCAAATGCCTTCGCCCATGCTTCCGGTATTCATCAAGATGGCATCCTGAAAGCGCGCGAGACCTATGAAATCATGCGACCGGAAGACGTCGGATGGGACAAAGGCGCGCTCGTGCTTGGCAAGCTTTCTGGTCGGAATGCTTTCAGGCACAGGGTTCAGGAGCTGGGCATGCATTTTCGCGACGACGAAATGCTATCCGCCGCCTTCGCGCGCTTCAAGCGACTGGCGGATACCAAGCCCGAGATCACCGATGATGATCTGAGAGACATTGCCTTTGGCGTGGCGGAATCCCGCACATTCAGCGCCTGATAAGCGGGGCCGGCCACGTCGCCGGCAGCTACCACAGGCGGCGCTGGGGACAGCGCCGCCTGTACGGATCGCCGAACGTCGGGACAAGCCGACACCGGAATTCCGGTATCCGCTAACCTCTGGCGCCAGCACACCAGTACGCGGGCGGGTGGCTAAAACACGGGTAGCGAACCGAAGCTGCGACTGGCAGCTACTACACCAATCGCAGATCCCACAGCGCATCCAGTACGTGTTGGGTGGAGCGTTCAACGTACCCCGCACGATGCGCGATGCCGAGCCGACGCCATAACGCCGGGCGCAGCGGACGCATGACGATGCGCTTGTCCGGCAATGGCGTGGTGGCCTCGTGGGGCAACAGCGCCGCGCCGTAACCCGCCGCGACCAGGCTCTTGATCGCGTCGTTGTAGTTGAGCTGAATGCGTGGTGCGGGATGGTGTCCCGCGGCCGCGAACCACTCCGCAGTCTGACGCGAGAGGCGCGTGGTCGCATCATTAAGAATCAGAGGCTGGGCGGCGAGCCAGTCCGGCGTGACGCGGGCCGGGCACTGCCAATGCGCCGGCACGAAGGCCATCACGGGGTCGCGGCGCCAGGGCTTTATCACCAGTCCGGCCACCGGCGGCTGAGGCAGTGCAACCAGCCCGATATCCAGCGTGCCGTCCGCCAGCCGGGACAGTGTTTCCTGCGAAGTGAGGACCGCAATCTGGATGTCGATGGCGGGATGCTGCTGGCGCAGCACCTCGAGCGCCTGTGGCAGCAGGTGCGCGATCGCGCCAGTCGACGCACCGAGCCGGACGCGCCCTTCGAGCCCCTCCACCTGTCGTTGAATATCGTCCAGCGCCTGCTCCGCGTCGGCCAGCAGCCGACGCCCGCGCTCCACCAGCACCTCTCCGATCGCCGACGGCCTTACCTGTCCGCGTTTTCGCGACAGTAGCGGTGCTCCGATGCGTCGTTCCAGGTCAGCGATGTGGAGGCTGACCGTGGGCGGCGCAAGGTGCAAGGCACGCGCCGCCTCGGCGAATGAGCCATGGTCGGCAATGGCGACCAGCGTGCGCAGGCGGTCCAGGCTGATCTCTCGCATGTCGGCTCCGGATTCAGGAAAGCTGAATGTCAGCGTTGTGAAATTCAACTTTCATTATTCTAGTGCTCCATGGAAGATTGGGGCTCCTACGACGTGTTAACCCCCCTCAGTCACCGGAGTATTCCTCGCATGAGCTCCCCCCTGGTTTTTATCGACGGCGACCAAGGCACCACCGGGTTGCAAATCCACGAACGGCTGCGCGGCCGCACCGACCTCAGCCTGTTCACGCTTGACGCGTCGGAACGCAAGGACCCACGGCGTCGTGCGGAAGCCATCAATGCCTGCGACATCGCCATCCTCTGTTTGCCCGATGCCGCCGCGCGCGAGGCGGTGAACGCCATCGTCAATCCCGCCGTCAGGGTGATCGACGCAAGTTCAGCCCACCGCACGCATCCGGACTGGACATATGGTTTTCCGGAAATGACACCGGGACAGGCCGCGCGCATTGCGAACGCGCGACGGGTCACCAATCCCGGCTGCTATCCGACCGGTGCGATTGGCCTGCTGCGTCCCCTGGTGCAGGCCGGGCTTGTGCCAGCCAGCTACCCGGTCAGCATTCATGCGGTGTCCGGCTACTCCGGACGCGGGCGTGCCGGCGTGGAGGAGTATGAGGGGCCGGATGCCGTCAGCGCGCCGGCATTCCAGGTGTATGGCCTGGAACTCGCGCACAAGCACCCCCCGGAGATCCAGCAGCATGCCGGGCTCGCGCAGCGTCCGATCTTCGTTCCCGCGTATGGGGCGTTCCGCCAGGGCATCGTGCTGACGGTGCCCCTCGCGTTGAGGCTGCTGGCCCCCGACGTGGATGGCGCCACGCTCCACGCTTGCCTCGCCCGCCACTATGCCGGGGCGGCCCATGTACATGTCCTGCCGTTGCACGAATCGCGCGTTCTAGAACACCTGGATCCGCAGCTGCTGAACGGTACGAATGACATGCACTTAAGCGTATTTCCAAACATGGAACACGGGCACGTCCTGCTGTCCGCGGTCTTCGACAATCTTGGCAAAGGCGCATCCGGCGCCGCGGTTCAAAACCTGAACCTGATGCTCACGCAGCAATAGTGGCCGATGGCGGCCGCCTGAAACGGCGGCCTTTGTGTTCCGGTGGTGCCTGAATGCCCGACACGTCCCCAAAAAAATCAGGCGAACGTATCAATCTCGCCGCGCGCCGGCAGCCGTGCAGACCGGGCCACCGGTTCCGCTGATGCGGCGGGCTCGGCGCCAGCCAGCGTGCTCGTGCCGAAGGCCGGCTGCCCGCGCCCGTTGCCCGGCGCCTGCTGCTGTTGTTGCCCGTTGCCGGCCTGGTTGGCAAAGCCGTCGGCGCCGACCGACGTCTGTCCCAGCTGGATGCCGTTTTCGGACAGCGCGGTGCGCAGGTGCGGCAGCGCCGCTTCCACTGCGGCCCGTACCGCCTGGTGCGGCGAGACGAACTGCGCCTGGGCCTGGTCGTTGACCACGTTGAGCACGACCTTCAGCGGGCCAAGGTCGGGCGGGTTCAGTTGCAGCTCTGCGCTCTGCGTGCCCTGGGTGCTGAGGCGGAGCATCTGCTGGCCCAGGGCCTGCGGCCACTGGCTGTCGTACAGCGCCGGGGCGACCATCGGGCGAGCGGTTGCGGCCGCGGCAGCCGCCGGGGCTTGGGCCGTGTGCTGGCCGGCGAGCGTGGCGGCCAGGGCGGGCGCGTTGTCGGCGCTGGTCGACACCGTGGCGGCCTCGGTGGCGCGCGCCGCGGCTTGCGCGGCGGCGAACGAGCTGGCGGCCGGACGCGCTTCGCCGGCGCCATTGGCAGCGGCAAGCGGATCGGCGCGGTGCTGGCCGATGCCGCTGTCTAGCTGCTGGCCGGCGTTGTCCTGCTGCGCCGGAATGCTGGCGGCTGGCACGGATTGCGTGAGGGCAGAGCCCGACCTGGCGTCCGTGGCGGCCGGCGTGCTGCCCTGCATCGCGGCGCGTTGCGAGGCGATGGTGGCGAGCGTGTCGGCGACCGAAGGCGGGGCCGGCGCGGCCTCGGCGGTCACGACCTGCAGCGTGTCGGGCAATGCGGCGGCGTCGCCCCGCAACGCCGTCGCCTGGGCGCTGGCAACGTCGGATGCGCCGGCAGCCGCCGGCTGCGCGGCGCCGGCCAGCGCGGCTTGCAGGGCGGCGTTGCCGCCTGCGTCGGCGGCCGAGCCGACCGCTGCGCCGGCCGCTGCGGACGCTGCCGTGGCCGTTGCCGGCAGCAGCAATGCCAGCGCCGCGGCGGCTGCTGCGGCCGCCGCATCGGCGGCAACAGCGCTGTCATCGTCTTCCTTGGCCTTGTCGGCGGCCGCCGGCTTGTCCGCCGGCGCCGCCAGCGGCTTGCCGGTGTCGGCGCGTGCCGGCTCCGGCGCTGGCTGTTTTTGGCTCGCGGACCTTTCCTGCCCGGCGTCTGCGTCCCGGGCCTTTGTTGCCGGGGCTTGCTGCGGGCTGCTTTCGCGGGCACGCGCCAGTGCGTCGCCGAAGCCGCTGGTGTCGCTGCTGGCGCGCCTGGTGCTTTCGGTTGCACTGGCAGCCGCCTTGGCGGCATTGGCGGTGTTGCTGACAATCTGGCTGATATCGATCATGTCGTTCTGCTGCGGAATTCCGGTAGCGGTCGCGGCTTAGCCAAGCCGGGTGGCGGCGGCGCGTGCCAGCCGGGCCGCGTATTCGTCATTGGCGCGCTGCTCGCGGCGCGCGGCGACCTGTTCTTCCCTGGCCTCGGCCCGCGCGATCAGCGTGTCGAAGGAATTCAGCCGGCGCTTCTGGTGCTGCCAGCGGGTGCGCCCGGCCAGGAGGTCGGCTTCGGCCTTGGCCAGCGCCGCGGTCTGCTGGCGGATGGCCTGGTCGAGCGAGTCGAGGAAGCGCGAAAAGTCCTGCCAGCGGCTCGAGGTCATGCCCTCCGCGGCCACGGCCTGCATGCGCGCGCGGTACTCGTGGCGGTATTGCGTCAGCTGGTTCAGCTGCTGCTCCGCCTGCGTGCGCGAGCCCTGCAGCCGGCCGAGTTCGCGCGCGGCGGCGTCGGTATCGTTCTGGGCAAGGTCCGCCAGGGTATTAAGCGGTGAAGGCTTGGCCATGATCACTCCTGTCGAAGAGGCTGTGCAGCTGGGCGATGGCGTCGTCGTAGCCGGCGCGCTGGTGGATATCCTGTTGCAGGAAGGCTTCCATGCGCGGATGCAGCCGGATTGCAAGGTCCAGCTCGGGATCGTTGCCCGGCACGTAGGCGCCCACGCTGATCAGGTCGCGGTTGCGCTGATAGCGCGACATCAACTGCTTGAAGCGGCGCACCGAGGCGAACTGCTCATGCGGGATCAGCGCGGTCATGGCGCGGCTGATGGAGGCCTCGACATCGATGGCGGGGTAGTGCCCCGACTCGGCCAGGCTGCGCGACAGCACGATATGGCCGTCCAGGATCGCTCGCGCCGAATCGGCGATCGGGTCCTGCTGGTCATCGCCTTCGGTCAGCACGGTGTAGAACGCGGTGATCGAGCCGCCGCCCTCGGGGCCATTGCCGGTGCGCTCGACCAGCGTCGGCAGCTTGGCGAAGACCGACGGCGGATAGCCCTTGGTCGCGGGCGGTTCGCCGATCGCCAGCGCGATCTCGCGCTGCGCCATGGCGTAGCGCGTCAGCGAATCCATGATCAGCAGCACATGCTGGCCCTGGTCGCGGAAATACTCGGCGAGCCGGGTTGCATAGGCGGCGCCCTGCATGCGCAGCAGCGGCGAGCAATCGGCCGGCGCCGCCACGACCACGGAGCGGCGGCGGCCCTCCGGCCCCAGGATGTTCTCGATGAATTCTTTGACCTCGCGGCCGCGCTCGCCGATCAGGCCGACCACGATCACGTCGGCGCTGGTGTAGCGCGCCATCATGCCCAGCAGCACGCTCTTGCCCACGCCCGAGCCCGCGAACAGGCCCATGCGCTGGCCGCGCCCCACCGTCAGCATGCCGTTGATGGCACGCACGCCGGTATCGAGCACGGTTTCGATAGGTGCGCGCATCAGCGGGTTGATCTGCTCGCCGGCCAGCGGCACTTCCATTGCCGCGGCCAGCGGGCCCAGGCCATCGAGCGGGCGGCCCGCGGCATCGAGCACGCGGCCGAGCAGGCCCGCGCCGACGGGCAGGCGCTTGGAGCCCGGCTCGCGCGGCGCGGCGGTGCCGGCCGGCTGCGGCGACGGCTCCAGCGGATAGACGCGGGCGCCCGGCAGCAGGCCGACCACGTCGGATTGCGGCATCAGGTAAAGGCGGTCGGCACCGAAGCCCACCACTTCCGCTTCGGCGGTGCGGGGTGCGTTGCTGTCGGCGATGAACTGACCGGCGGGCAGTTCGATCAGGCAGTCGCTGCCCACCGGCAGGCGCAGGCCCACGGCCTCGAGCACCAGCCCCGCGGCACGCGTCAGGCGGCCGCAGCTGCGCTTGCTGTCGAGGCCGGCAATGCCGGCCGATGCGGTTTCGAGCGCGCCGATCCAGCGTTGCGTATGCCGGCTCGATGCGCCATCCGGCGCGGCTTGTGCGACTGGTGCGGCGGCCTCAGTCATGCGGCGGCTCCCACGGATCGTCGCGCCCCAGCGCCTTGGCCACGCGCGTCCAGCGCGTGGCCAGCGTCGCGTCGCGCTCGCCGCTGGCGGCGCTGGCAATGCAGCCGCCGCGCGCCACCGTCGGATCCGGTCGTACGGTCCAGCCCGCGGCTTCGAGTTCGCCCTGCAGGTGCGTCTCGACCAGCGCAACGTCGTCAGGATGCAGCAGCACGCTGGGCGAGCCCTGCAGCGCGGGCTCGCTGGCCAGCAGCTCGCGCACCGCGGGCAGCAGCACCG
Source organism: Cupriavidus sp. IK-TO18 (assembly GCF_015549295.1). Classification (NCBI taxonomy): domain Bacteria; kingdom Pseudomonadati; phylum Pseudomonadota; class Betaproteobacteria; order Burkholderiales; family Burkholderiaceae; genus Cupriavidus; species Cupriavidus sp. IK-TO18. The sequence continues at coordinate 325,207 of NZ_JADGMP010000029.1, read as the reverse complement.
AGGGATCCCCGGCAACCGTGGTGCGCACCAGCTGGCGCGCCACATCCAGCGCCAGCGTCACCAGCGCGCGCGCGACCTGATCGTCGACGCCCGTCAGCGCGCTGCGGAAATTGGTGGCCAGCGCCTGCAGCTGCGCGGCCTCGTTGCGCGCCGCTTCCAGCCCGCGCGAATAGCCTTCGCGGTGGCCGTCGCCATAGCCCTGAGTCTGTCCCTGCGTGTAGCCCTGCGCATAGCCTTCCTTGCGCGCGCCCTCGCGCATCGCATCCAGCGCCGCGAAATCGATCGGCGGTGGCGCGGGCTCGGCCGGCAAGAGGTCGGCAGGCGTCTCGGGCGCGTTGTTGCGCGCATCGCGCGGGTCGAGCGAGCCCATCTGCCAGCGCTGCCAGCCGGCGCCACCACCGCGCGCGCGGCGCGGCGGCTCGAACGGCGCGAAGCCGCCGTGCGCGCTGTCAGGGGGATCGCCCCGTACCGCGCGGCGTGCGCTCAGTGCGTTCGGCGCGTGCTGTGCGTTCGGTGCGTTCGGTGCGTGCTGTGCGTGCTGTGCATTCAGGCCGCGCTCGGGTAATGCATCAGACATAGGCATCGTCGCCTCCGCCGATCTGGACTTCGCCCGCATCCGCCAGGCGTCTCACCACCTGCAGGATGGCCTTCTGCTCGGCTTCGACCTGCGACACGCGCACCGGGCCGAGCGCATCCAGGTCCTCGCGCAGCATCTCGCCGGCGCGCGTGGACATGTTGCGGATGAACTTGTCGCGCAATTCCGACGGCGCGCCCTTGAGCGCGACGATGAGCGACTCGGTGGCGATTTCCTTGAGCACGCGCTGGATGCCGCGGTCGTCGACCTCCAGCAGGTTCTCGAACAGGAACATCTCGTCGATGATCTTCTGCGCCAGGTCGCCGTCGTGCAGGCGCACGCCGTCGATGACCGCCTCTTCGTGCGCGGTGCTCATCAGGTTGATGATCTCCGCCGCGGTGCGCACGCCGCCCATGCGGCTGCGCTTCAGGCTCTGGCCCGCCAGCAGCTTGGTCAGCACGTCGGTCAGCTCCTGCAGCGCGCCCGGCTGCACGCCGCCGAAGGTGGCGATACGCAGGATCACGTCGTTGCGCAGGCGGTCGGTGAACAGGCCCAGCACCTCCGACGACTTCTGGCGGTCCAGGTGGATCAGGATGGTGGCGATGATCTGCGGGTGCTCGTCGCGGATCAGCTCGGCGATCGAGGTCGCGTCCATCCAGTTGAGCGAGTCGATGCCGCTGCCCGGGTCGCGCGACTCCAGGATGTCCTCGATCACCGACTGCGCGCGCTCCTCGCCCAGCGCCTTGTTCAGCACGCTGCGGATAAAGGCGCTGGAATCGACGTTCAGTGCCAGGTACTGCTCGGTCTCGGAGCGGAACTCGCCCAGCACGCCGGCCATTTCCTCGCGCGTGACTGAACTGAGCGAGGCCATGGCAGCGCCCAGTTCCTGCACCTCGCGCTGCGACAGGTGCTTGAACACCTCGGCCGCGGCATCCTCGCCGATCGCCATCATCAGCACGGCGCTCTTCTGCAGGCCGCTGGCGGAGACTTCCTTGGAGATGGCCTTAGCGGTTGTCATTGGCAATCCAGTTCTTGATCACGCTGGCGACCAGGCGCGGGTCGCGCTGTGCGGCGTCACGCACCAGCGCGAGGTCGCTTTCATACTTGGCGGCAAGCCGCAGGACTTCCGGATTGGCGGGCTCTTCTGGCGGCAGCAGCACGGCCTCGGTCTCTTCCCTGGCTTCCGGTGCCGGCAGCGGCGGCGTGGTGTAGCGGCGCAGGATCGGGCGCGCCACCTTGAACCACGCGAACAGCGCCAGCAGTGCCAGCAGCAGGTAGCCCGCGCCGGTCTTGCCGAGATCGATCATTTCAGGTTGCTTCCACAGCGGGACTTCCGGCGTGACCTCGCGGTCCACGGTGAACGGGCTGTTGACCACGTTGATCGAGTCGCCCCGATCGGACGAGAAGCCCATTGCCTCCTTGGTCAGGTTCTCGATCTGCGCCAGCAGCGCCGGCGGCAGCGGCTGCGCCACCATCTTGCCCTTGGCATCGGCCGCCTGGCGGTAGTTCACCACCACCGCCACCGACAGCCGGCGCACGCCGCCCGGTGCCTGCTGCACATGGCGCACGGTGCGGTCCAGCTCGTAGTTGACGGTGGAATCGCGGCGGTTACTGCTCGGGCCGCTGGCCGTGCCGGCCTGCGCGCCTTGCGCGGCCTGGCCTTGCTGGCCCGCTTGCCCTGCCTGGCCCGGCTGGCCGGCGGCGGGGGCGCCGGCCTGTCCAGGCGCCTGGCCCGCGCGCGGCGTCTGCGGCGTGGTCACCGGCGCGACCGCGGCAGCGGGCGGCTGGTTGGACAGCGCGCCCGGCACGCCGCCCGGCGGCGTCGCGCCCTGCTGGCTCGACTCGCTGGTCTGCTGGCTGCGGATGGCCGAGCGGGTGGGATCCTGGTTGGGCTTGTAGCTCTCGTCGGTGTGCTCGACGATGGAGAAGTCCACGTCGGCCGTCACCTGCGCACGCACGTTGTCCTTGCCGACGATCGGCGCCAGGATCGCCTCGATGCGCTTGAGGTAGTTCTGTTCCAGCGCCTGCACGTACTTGAGCTGGGTGGCGTCGAGCATGCGCTCGTTGCCGCTGTTCGACAGCAGGTTGCCGTGCTGGTCGACGATCGAGATCGACTTGGGCGTCAGCTCCGGCACGCTCGACGACACCAGGTGGCTGATCGCCGCGACCTGGCCCTCGTCGATGGCGCGGCCCGGGTAAAGCTGCAGCACGATCGAGGCGGTAGGCTTCTGGCGCTCGCGCACGAACAGCGTCGGCTTGGGGATCGCCAGGTGCACGCGGGCCGACTGCACGGCGGCGATCGATTCGATCGAGCGCGCCAGCTCGCCTTCCAGCCCGCGCTGGTAATTGACCTGCTCGGCAAACTGGCTGATGCCGAACTTCTGGTTGTCCATCAGCTCCATGCCCGCGGTGCCGCTCTTGGGCAGGCCCTGCGAGGCGAGCCGCAGCCGCGTCTCGTGGACTTTCCCGGCCGGCACCATCACCGCGCCGCCGCCTTCGGCAAACTTGTACGGCACGTTCATCTGCTGCAGCGACTGCAGCACCGCACCGCCGTCGCGCTCGGACAGGTTGCTGTACAGCACCTTGTAGTCCGGCGCGCGCGACCACAGCACGCCCACGGCGATGGCGGCGGCAAGCGCCGCGCCGCCCAGCATCAGCGGCAGCCTGGGGTTGGCCTTCAGGCGCTCAAGCACCTCGGCCGGCCGGCCCGGCATGGCAACCGCCGCGGTCACGCGCGTGCTCCTGCGCCGGCGCCGCGATGCTCGCGACGGCTCGGGCGGTGATGGCGGCCATGGTCGTCGGCACGGCTCATGGCGCGGCACACATTACGCTGCAGAGAAAACACGCGTACTCCCGGATCAATGGTTGGTCTGGCAAGTGCCGGACGGCGGCGCTCGGCGGCTGCCCGCGCTTGTCCGGCACGGTGGCAATGATCGGCCAGACTTGAGTGGGACAATGCCGCAAACAGACCCGGTTTTCCGCCCGATTTCGGGCCATGGCGGGTGCGTGGCGGCGGGTACTCTGCAAACCGCTGAAAATCGGTGCGCCCCGTCTGCCTTGCCGGCATGAATGTGCTCGACGAGACGCGCCATCGACTGACCCGGCTACGAGCCGGCCCATGACGACGCCATGACCACTATCTCTTCCATCGAGTCCATGCTGCAGCAGTTGCGCGGCCTGTCACAGGTTGCCTCGGGCAACAGCGCCACCCAGTCGGCACCGGTTGCCGGCGGCGGCTTCGCCGGCGAGCTGCAACGCTCGCTGGGCAAGATCAATGCGGCGCAGGAGCGCGCCTATGGCCAGGCCGAGGCCTTCGAGCTGGGCAAGCCGGGGGTGGCGCTCAATGACGTGATGATCGACCTGCAGAAGGCGAACATCTCGTTCCAGACCGGGGTGCAGGTGCGGAACCGGCTGGTGCAGGCGTATCAGGAGATGATGAGCATGCCGATCTGATTGGCGCGGCAGGATTGCCGCGCACAGAGCAAAGAGCCCCTGGCCGCGTGCGCATGCCAGGGGCTCTTTGCCTTTCAGGGATGCGTCAGGGCATGGCTGGGCCAGACCAGCAGAAGTTCAGGTCCGCGGCTCCGCGATGTCCATGCCCGATTCCAGGTGGTAGATCCACGCCAGCAGTTCGGCCACCGCTACATACAGCTGCGGCGGAATCTGGCTGTCCAGGTCCACCTGCATCAGCAGGTTGACCAGCGTGGGCGAGTCGTGGATATAGACACCCGCTTCCTTGGCGCGGGCGATGATGGCCTCGGCCACCACGCCATAGCCCTTGGCAACCACGCGTGGTGCCTGGTTGTTGTGCTGGTAGCTGAGCGCGATGGCCGCGCCGCGGTCTGCTGCGCCTTCGCTCATGACGTGGCTCCTGCGGCGAGGTCGTCCTGGGTCTGGATATTGAGCCGCTGCAGCGGGATGCCCTGGGCTTCCAGACGGTTGCGCAGCAGCGGCCGCGCGGCGATCAGGCGCGCGGCGATATCGGTCTCGCCGGTGGCGACACGCGCCTCCAGTCCGGACGGGCCCAGCGTCAGCAGGACTTCCACAGTGCCAAGGCTGGGCAACTGCAGCCGGATCCGGCTCGACCACGGCCTGCTCGCGTCGTCGGGGCCCTGGCCATTCGCCTCGGGATCCGTACGCCGGATGTCCCACTCCATGGCTGCGCCAGGCCATGCTTCGCCGGCAAAGCGGAACTGCTGCGTCGCGAGCAGTTCGAGCTGCTGGCGAACCACGCCCTCGGTCGCGGGATGAATCGCCGGTCCGGCGGGTGCTGCTTGCCGGGAGGCTTCGCTGGCGATGCTGTCGGTATCGCCGGTGCGCGCTGCATGGGCTGCCATCGGCTCGGCAGCCGCCGGACGCGCGGCGTCCGCGGTGGCCTGGTAGGCCTGCGTCGCCAGCATGCCGGTGGATGGCCGTGGCGGTGGCGTGTCGGCATCGCGGCTATACACGGCTGCGGAGCCGGTGCCCTGGCGCACACCCTGCTCGGACGGCGCGTGGCTGTGCGCCACGCGCGGATTGCGCGGCGAGGCCAGCGCTTCGGCCAGCACCTGCGAGGCCGGCAGCAGCGGCGGTGTGCTAATGCGAGGCACGTCACCGCTGGCCGGTCCGGCATAGGTCAACATGGCCGAGGTGGAAGCCTGCGGCTGCGTGGCGGATGGTTGGCCGGGTGCCGCCTGTGGTGACGTGCGTGGTACACCTGCCTGCGGCTCCTGCAGGATGGTCGACAAAGGGCGCGCACCGCCGACCCACTGCGCCAGGTGCGACTCATAGAACAGCCCGCTTTGTCCCACGGCATTCGCCAGCGCCGCTGCGGCAGCCTGCATCAAACCGGCTGCCGGCGGGGCGGGCAACAACGGCATGCCGGCCTTGACCGGCTGCGGCCCGGCGCCCTCCATCACCGCCAGGATCGCGCGCGCGGCACTGCTCAGCGATTCGCGCGTGGACGTGCCCGGCAGCAGCGCGGCCTGCGCCGGCATGCCATTGGGACCTGCTGCCTGCTGGCTGTGGCGGATTGCCTGGCCGGTGGAATTCTGGACGCTTGATTCCGTGGTCTCGGGCACGGGCTGCAGCGCGGCCAGCCTGTCGATCGCCAGCGCGGGGCGCAGCGATTGCGGGTCCGGGGCCTGACCGGGAGCCAGGCCTGGTGGCAGGTGGATGCCGGTCATTTTTCAGGAATCAGTGGAAAAGGCGGCGCGGCGCACGGACGTGCGTGTGTGTGTTCAGGCGAGTGGGCGCGCCGCTGGCGGCGCGCGGTATCTGTCTGGCTGCCGCTCAGGCCATGGCGCCGTACGTCGACGCAAGCTCCACCTGCCGGCGCGAACTGGTCAGCATGTCGCCGAGCTTCGTGAGCCGCGGCATGGCCAGGTCGCGGATGCTGGCATCGTATGTGAGGATGCGGTCCAGCAACTGGTAGCGGCGCATGCGCTCGGCATCGGAGAAGGGGGTTTCGTGGTCGAGCTGGCGCAGGTGCTCGACCTGTTCCAGGTAAGTGCGCTGCAGCTCGGTGACGGTGTCCCAGTCGCCGGCCTGGGCGGCGTCATGCATGCGGGACGACAGGGCCAGGATGGCTTCGTAGCAGGTGACGATGGGGGAGAAGGGTGCCATGTCAGTTGTCCTGTAAGGCAGGTTGCGGCTCGCCGATCTGCGCCCAGGCCGAAGCCAGGCTTTCCAGTAGGGTATCGACCTCGGCCAGCAGGGCCGCGTCGCTACGCAGGTTGGCCAGCATCAGCCGGCGCACCATGTATTCGTACAGGGACTCGAGGTTGGCGGAGATTTCGCCGCCCGCGTTGTGGTCCAGCACGGCGCGCAGGCCGTTGTCGATGATGTCGATGGCTTTGGAGATGGCGTTGCCGCGTTCGGCAATGTTGCCGCCTTCCAGGTGGAACTTTGCCCGCGCGATGGCGGCGCGGGCGCCGTCATACAGCATCGTGATGAGTTTGTGCGGGCTGGCGCTCATCGCGCCGGTGTGAACACCGACCTGGGCGTAGGCGTTAGCGGCTTGGCGGGCGAACATGTGCGTTATCCCCGTACGTTACTTGGAGCTGCTGTTGGTGAGCGCGTTGAACTGCTGCGTCAGGTAGCTGCTGGTGCGGTTCATCTGCGCGACGACCAGGTCCAGTTGCGTGAACTGGGCCTTGTAGCGGTCGATGGTAGCGTTGACCCGCTCTTCGACGCGGTCATAGTCGTCTTCCAGGTCCTTCAGCGTCTTGGTGATGCCATCCTGGGCCGATTTGAGTGCGCCATCGGTCTTGGTCAGGCCGTCGACGTAGTCGGTGACCTGCTTGCCGATGCCGATGCCGCCGCTGCCGCTGGTGCTGGAAAACATTGCCGTGACACCGGCAAGGTCATTGTTCAGAGCCTTGGTCAGCTTGGTGTCGTCGAGCGCCATCGTGCCGTCCTTGTTGAACGAGATGCCGACGTCGATCAACGTCATCGTGCCACCATTGCCGTTGTCCAACGCGCCGCCGAGCATGCCGCGCAGGCGCGACTGGATAGAACGCAGCGTGGTGTCGCCGGTCAGCGCCGCCGAAGTGCCGGCGTCGGTGTCGAAGGCCGTCAGGGACTTCGCCGCGCTCTGGATATTGTTATACGCGGTGACGAAGGCCTGGACCGACGACTTGATCGAATCGTTGTCGCGCGTCACCACCAGCGAGGTGGTGCCGGTCTTGCTCAGGTTCATGGTCACGCCCTGCGCCGCGTCCACCACCGAGTTGCTCTGGCTGACCACGTCGATGCCGTTGATCTTCAGCGTGGCATTGGCCGGCGGGACCTTCTGCTCCATCTTGTTCGCGGCGGGCGCGGCGGCAGGGTCAAAGGCAACGAGGTTGTTCAATGCGGCATCGCCCGACGACACGCGCATCGTGGCTTGCGTGCCGGTCTTGTCGGAAGTCAGCACCAGGCGGTAAGGCGTGGCGCTGCCATCGTTGACGATGCTCGCGGTCACGCCGATGCCAGCCTTGTTGATGGCGTCGCGCACGCCTTCCAGCGATGCGTTGGCCGGGATCGTGACCTTCTTGGTGCTGGTGGCGGCGCCACCGGTGGCCAGCGCTTCGCCAAAGTCGAAGGTGATCTCGCCCCCGCCGATAGCGGCCTTCTGGTCGGCGACATTGCTGCTCACGAGCGACTGGGCGGTGGCCAGCGTGTTGACGGTGATGCTGTAGTTGCCCGGTACGGCATTGGCTGCGGTGGTCACCGACATCACGTCGGTGGAGCCGACGGTGGCCTTGACCGCGCCGAATGTATCGGCGTTGGACAGCTTCTTGGCCGCGGCCTGGTATGCCGACAGCACGCTTTGCAGCTGGCTGAAGGCTGACAGCTTGGTCTGGTAACTCCTGGCCTGGTTGTTGATGGCGGTGAGCGGCGCTTGCTCAGCCGTCTTGAGCTGGTCCAGCAGGGAGCTCAGGTCCAGGTTGGAGCCGATGCCGATGGAGGAGATCGTTGCCATGCGTGTCGTGCCTTTCTTCAACTTTGTTCGTTTCCGCGGCGATGGTGGGGTATTCCGTGCCTCAGGCCTTCTGGGTGACGAGCAACCCCTGCAACTTGTTCATGGCCCGGGCGATGCGCAGCACCTCTTCGGTGGGCATCTGGCGGATCAGGTCACCTGTTTCCTTGTCGATCACCTTGGTGATGATGCGGTTCGTGTCTTCATCGATCTCGAAACGCAGGCCGATCGAGGTGGTCTCCAACACGTCGGCAAGTTCGCCGAGCGCTGCCAGTGCTTCCGCGGAGTCGGCGCTATCGTTGCTCATCCTTGCCGCCTCGCTTAGCGCTTGGGGTGCTACGGTTGGTTTCGGGGTGCGCTGCGCCGCAGTGTCATTGGTGGAGAGCATTTCGGGCGGCAGGCCGACTTTGCCAGGGTTCAAGATCAAGAATGGCGGCATGATCTGTTCCTTACACGGCGGGAGAATTCGGGGTTAGGTTGAAACGCTTGGCTCGCAGCGGTCTGCCAGCGAAGCGCTCCAGCTGATCGGGAAAAAAGGCTGGGCCTCGCGGCCCAGCCTTTGATGCCTTGCGCGGATGCGATCAACGCAGCAGCGAGAGCACGCCTTGCGTGGTCTGGTTGGCTTGCGCCAGCACAGAGGTACCTGCTTGCTGCAGAATCTGCGCACGGGTCATGTTGGACACTTCCGTGGCGTAGTCAGCGTCTTGAATACGCGAGCGCGAGGCCGACAGGTTGGTTACTGCAGTGCCCAGATTGGCGATCACCGAGTCAAAGCGGTTTTGCACGGCACCAAGGGAACTGCGCAGATCGTCGACCTTCTTCAGCGCCGCGTCGATCGCCTCCAGCGGGCTCGCGGTCGTACCGGTCTGCAGGCTAGCAACTGAAACTTTCGACGTGTCAACGGTGAAGGCGGCCGTGCCTGCAGTCGTCGTGGTATCGGCCGATTGCGGATCCAAGGCGATATAGCGGTACATTGCAGTGCCGTCGACTGCGCCGGTGAAGCCTTGGTTGATCAGCGAGGTGGTTTCGCCGGCGCCGTTAGGAGTGATCGCAACCTCGGCATACAGATTACCGTTCTTATCCGCCACGGCGTTGCCGGTGAAGACTGCGCCGCCAGCTGCCAAGCCGAGCTTGGACGACAAGTCGTCCGTGTTCGCTTCTGCGACAGTAGTGGTCGTAACGGCAGTAGTCGAGCCGTAGAGGGCTTGCAGCTGAGCGGCCGTGGGAGCATCGCCAGCTGCCGAGCCGGTTGCGCCATCGAAGGCGAAAGTAGCGGTGGCGGCCGGACCGGCTACGTTGAAGCCTTGCATCCCCAGAGTTTTCGAACTGATTTCGGCCAAATCGATGGTGATCGTCTCGCCGTCGTTAGCGCCAACTTGGATGGTAAGGGGCTTGGCGCTGGAGGACAGCACCTTCACGCCGTTGAAGTCGGTCTGTTGCGAAGTCCGGTCGATTTCCGACAGGCGCTGCGAGATTTCGTCCTGGATCGACTTCAGGTCCGAAGCCGAGTTCGAGCCGTTGGCGGCCTGCACGCTCAGTTCGCGGATACGCTGCAGGTTGTTGTTGACTTCGGTCAGCGCGCCTTCGGTCGTTTGCGCCAGCGAGATGCCGTCGTTGGCGTTGCGCTGTGCCTGGGTCAGGCCCTTGATGTTCGCAGTGAACCGGTTCGCAATCGCCTGACCAGCTGCATCGTCCTTGGCGCTGTTGATGCGCAGGCCCGACGACAGGCGCTGGATCGCCGTGTTCAGCGACGATTGCGAAGCGTTCATGTTGTTCTGAGTCATCAGAGACAACGAATTGGTGTTAATGACTTGCGCCATTTACGACTCCTATTTGCAAAGTTTTTTGGCATTCCGGCTGCTAGCCGTAACGTTGGCTGCCTGCTTTGCAGGGCGTAGAGTGCCTCCGTTGCAAGGGTTATCGACCGCCCCAGGCAAAGGTTTAGAGTGATCTCTGCAAGTAGTTTGGGGGGGGCGCCGGGGGGCGCCCGGGCGTGCGTCGGCCTGCCAAAAGGCCGCAGGAGTGTGGTGTTGCGATGGCTGCTTCAGCGCCGCTTGCGCGTCCGCGGTATATAGATAGGCACGAATTCCGCCGCAATCGCCGGATCGATACCGACCACCGGCGTGTCCAGCGGTGTCACCAAACAAATCGCCTGCTTGTAGACAATGGTGGGCTGCGGATCGTCCAGCCGCCGGCCGAGCAGCACCATATAGTTGTCCGTCGCCAGCACGATCCCCTGCAGGCGCGTGCCGTTGGACAAATAGACGACCACCGGCGCGCGGTTGGCCGACTGGGCGGCGAGGTGCTGGTACTGCAGTTCCTTTCGGGTGGAGCGCTTGGGCCGGATTTCCTTCTTCTTCACAACGACTCCGGAAGAGCCCGCAAGGGTTCTGGCGGCTGATGACGGTCCGTTGGCCGGCGACCGGGTGGGCGGCGCGGCCAGGGCGGCAGGGGAAAGGTCCGCTCTCGGAACCGGCCTCGGGTCGGGACGTCGGCGCCGCGACGCCTGCGGGCCTCTTGTGTGGGCCGCGGGGTGTCGGGCACATGCCGGCGAGGGGCGCTGCCAGAAGAGAGGGGGAGTACTTCAGTGCCGAGAGTAACAAAGTTTTACAAGCGTCGACGGGCAGAGTGCTTCGCCAGGCCTAGAGTGTTAGCTCTACAAAATTTGTTGCGCTCGGAGCCGTGGTATTGTACCGGTTTTGTGCGACTGCACAATGATCTTCGCCTGCCGTGTCCACCAGCCCTGACGCGGTCGGGCACGCAGTGAAAAACTGAAGGAAAGTCAAAATTCGTCCTGAAGTAATATCAGGACCCAAATTGCTAAAAGTGCGCCAATTGCCCCATAACAGGGATTCCCCTGATAGAAACGGGATTTACACCTGATGTAAGCGAGCTTATATTCTTGGCGAGAGCTTGGTTTCAAGCTCTTGCAGTCCTGGAAAGCCTACGAGCACCCCGCGCGTGGGCTTCTTTTTTTGGTGCCTACGTCGTTTGAGTCGCGCTCTGTGGCGCTGTGGCCGGGAATAAACCGACCGTTCGGGATGTCCAGCGTGATTAAAAGCCACCTTCCGGACAGGCAATTCACCGAACTGCGGGTGTTTTTGCCTCTAATTCTCATTTCCCTTCAAGAATTGTGCGCTGACCGCCGATAGCGCGCCACCGCTGCCATATGCCCTAGCGCGCCGGGGCACGGCAAGCACCGGCGGCGGGAAGCGCCTACCATAGCCGCTCTCCTTGACTCCGCAACAAGAGCAGGACCGGTCACCGCGCCGCCTCGATGCGCGGCTTTCCGCGATCCTGCCGTCCGCAGGTGCACATGACCGCCTCCTCCCCGCCGCCCTTGCAAGCGGCCGCCCGTTGGGCCTTCCGCTTCCTCGGGCGGCACTGCTTCCAAGTCCGCCAGCCAGCGCAACACCGGCGCTCCCGTGCCGCCGGTGCCGGTCATGCAGGTGATCTTCGGGCTGATGCTGGCGATCCCGTTCGGCGCGTTTGCGGCGGACCGGCTGATGTCGTGGAGCGGGCGCGACAAGCCGCTGCGGATGGCCGGCGCGCTGGTGGCGCCGCTGCTGGTGGCGCGGCTGCCGGAGACAGTGCTGCGCGGCAGCGTCGGCAGCGCGGCAGCGGCTGCGGAGTGAATATTCCGAAGGCCGCGCCGGGATGTCCTAGCCCGCGGCCCCGCCCACATTGCCGCCGCGCGCCACGCGCCGCCGTGCCCGTGCGGCCAGCCCCGCGCCCAGTGCCCAGCGCAGCGCCGGCGCAAGCACGCGCATGCCGGCCCGCGTGGCCGAGCGCCGCAGCGACGGTCCGTCGAGGTCGAGCTGCTGCCGCGCCCACGGCGGCAGCAAGGCAATGCCGGCATCGGCCATGATCCGCACCGCCGGTTGCAGCAGCGGGTTGGCCACCGGCATCCTGCGCACCAGCCGCACCACTTCACGGGTGCGCTCGCTGGCCTGCAGCTGGGGCCGCATCGCTTCCAGGTAGGCCGCCACCGCCGCGCGCGAGCGCGGCACGTCGGCTGCGCCGAGCAGCAGCGCAACGCGCGCGACCTCGTCGTAATAGCGGTCCTGCTCGGCTTCGCCCAGCGGCCCGACATAGCGCAGGTAGCCCGCCATGAAGCTCGACACCTCGGCCACATGCACCCATGTCAGCAGCGCCGGATCGGTCGCCGCATAAGGCCGTCCGTCCGGCGCCACGCCGGTGACGCCGGCATGGATGCGCCGTACGCGCCCGATCAGCGCCATGGCATCGTCGCGGCTGCCGTAAGTGGTGCCGGCAATAAACTGGGCGGTGCGGCCGAGCCGGCCCTGCATGTCGGTGCGAAAGCTGGAGTGGTCCCACACGCCGGCCAGCGCCAGCGGATGCAGCGTCTGCAGCAGCAGCGCGCTGACGCCGCCGGCCAGCATTGCCGGGAAGTCTGCGTGCACGCGCCAGCAGACCGCGTCGGGGCCGAACAGCCCGGGGTCGCCGGGCGGGTTGTCATAGTCGAGCGTGAGGCCGGAATTGCTGCGCGTCAGCGCGCGTACCTGCGCGCCGGCGTGCGCACGCACCCTGGCCACCGGTCCAGGCGCGCTGCGTTCGCGCCGGGCGTCGCGGGAGACCGCGGAATCAGCGGAATGGGCGGGATCGGTGTGGCTGGACAAGACCGTGTGGCAAGCAAGAAGACGTCACGGCCAGCATACACGGTAAGCCGCGGACGCGTGCGACGGGGTGCCGCGGCAATTTGGAAAGGAGAGCGGCAACCTCAGCAAAAAGGGCCGGATCTCCCGTTCGGGAGACCCGGCCGATCAAGTTCCGGCGTATGCCCCTGCGGCCGCACCGCATGTTGCTGCCGCACATACCCGGATAGCTGCCTCTATGTCAGCGGCAAGCCTGACTGCTGAGGTTACTGTTGGCGTTGTCCGCCCTGGCCGCCTTGACCGCCCTGTTGGCCGCCCTGACCGCCTTGCTGACCACTGCGTTGACCGCTCTGCTGGCCCGGTTGCGAGCTGCCGCGATCCTGCTGTTGCTGTTGGCCTTGGCCACGATCTTGATTACCCATTTGACCGCCGCCCTGTTGTTGTCCCATGCCGCCTGATTGCTGGCTGCCGCGTTGGCCAGATTGCTGTTCTTGTTGCTTTTGATCTTGCTTTTGGCCCGACTGCGATTGACCCGGCTGTTGCTGCTGTCCCATTGCTAGTCTCCTTGACGCGGCGGACTGCCGCATTCCCGGTTTTGCAATCGCCATGCCAAGCGGAAGCATGCCGGCAGCGGGCTTGCCGTGGCGGGCGGCGCCGCATGCTGCACCCGGCGCGGCTGCCCGCTTTTACAACAGGTGGACCGATTTACACACCCCTGTCGCCGCGGCTCCCGCGTGGCGTTGGGAGAACACTTGGTATGGACTTTGCGGACTGACAACGTGCCAGCAGTCCCGCGTGCCAGGCAGCGAACGCGGCGGAGGCGCTGGGAACCTGTACAGGAGACACAGCCATGCGAATTACCCGATTTTCCGCGCGCGGCATCAGGCTGGCTTGCGTGGCCGCAGCGTTGGCGGCGGCTGCCGGCGCCGCGCAGGCGCTGGACAAAAGTGGCCTGATATTCATCGCGGCCGACAACGCGCCGGCGGCACCGGTCAACTCCGCGCCAGGCATGCCGGGCCGGGCCGACCCGGATCGTGGCGCGAGCGCCGACATGAGCGCCGACAAGGCCAAGCAGGCGGTCGAGGATGGCGCCATCACCACCAAGATCAAGACCAAGCTGCTGACCGCCAAGGATCTCAAGTCGACCGGCATCCACGTGAAGACGAAGAATGGCACGGTTGAAGTGGGCGGCACAGTGCCAAGCCAGCAACAGCATAACCTGGCACTGGACACGATCCGCAGTGTCGAAGGCGTGACGTCGGTGAACGATAACCTCAAGGTCACTTCGCGCTGACCGCTGAAGCGCAATGCCGGGCACGCCAGTGCCCGCCGTCCGCCGATGTGCGAAACACAACGCACCATCTCCGGTTTTCCGGATTCCAGCTAGGCGGCTTTGCGGCGTGTCGTGCCCGTGCTCTTGCGAGCCGTGGCATGAGACTTGGCATGCGACTTGGTGTGCGACTGGGCCGGCGCATGCTTGGCCGCGGTCGTGCGCTTGGCCGTCGTCCGCTTTGCGGGTGATTTCGTCGCCGCTGCATGGCGCGCGGGCGTCTTGCGGCGGCTGCGGCTTGCGCGGGCGCGGTCGTCATCGGCTTCGGCTTCCTTCGCCGCTTGCGATTCCTCCGCCGGCTTCGCGCGGCGCCGGCCCTTGCCGTCGTCGCCCTTGCCGCGCTCGCCCAGGCTCTTGCGCAGCAGCGCCACCATGTCGATGACCTTGGCGCTGCGCCGTGGCGCTTCTTCGTCCTCGGTGGGCTGGGTCAGCTGGTGCGTCTTGCCGGATTCGATCTTGGCGTCGATGCGCGCCATCATGTCGTCGCGATAGGTGTCGCGATACTGTTCTGGCTTCCAGTCTTCGGTCATGTCCTCGACCAGCTTGGTTGCCATCTCGATCTCGCGCGCATGGGCGCCGCTGCCCTTGGTGCTCGACGCCTTCGGCAGGCGCAGCTCCGAGATCGGCAGCACTTCGTCGGCGAAGCGCATGGTGTTGAGTACCAGCGCGTTGTCGTGGACCAGCACTGCCGCCAGGTGCTGGCGATTGCGCAGCACCACAAGCGCCAGCGCGGCGCGGCCGGTGCGCCGCATCGTCGCATGCAGCAGCGCGTAGCCGCGGTCGCCGCGCTTGTCCGGCTCGAGGTAGTAGGGGGTGTCGAAGAAATAGGGCGGAATGCTCTGCGCCTCGACAAAGCTGACGATGTCGACCGTCTGCGTGGCTTCGACATTGGCCTGGCGGAAATCCTCGTCGTTCAGCAGCACGTACTCGTCCTTGGCGTACTGGTAGCCCTTGACGATGTGCTCCTTGTCGACCGGCTTGCCGGTGCTCTTGTTGATGCGCTGGTAGCCCACCGGGGCCATGTCGCGCACGTCTAGCAGGTCGAGGTCGAGTGTCTGGCTGCGCGACGCTGGCCGCAGGACGACCGGGATATTGACGAGGCCAAAGGTAATGGCGCCTTTCCAGATGATGCGGGACACTTGACGGCTCCTTTATCGCATTGATCGCGCGCGCGTTGCGGCGGCGGTGGCGGCTGGTCGCCCGGTGGCGGGTCGGAGACGGGTTCGGGAGGCCCCGGCGGCGGCTCGGGCGGCGGGACTTCCGGCTCTCGCGGGGGAATGTCGGGGTCGGGCGTGGTATGCACGTAGGCTCCTTGTCAGGGTTGATGGCGGACCGGCATGGCCGTTGGCTAAACGCGGTCCTTGAGCGTATCGAGCAGGTGCGTCAGCGCGTCCAGGTCGGCCGGCTTTACCAGGTGCTGGTCGAAGCCCGCTTCCATCGCGCGCCGGCGGTCCTCGGGCTGGCCGAAGCCGGTCAATGCGACCAGCGTGGCGCCGCGCATCTCGGGCAGCGCGCGCAGCCGGCGCGCGGTCTCGAAGCCGTCCATGGCCGGCATGCCGAGATCCAGCAGCACCACTTCCGGGCGCGCGGCGGTGGCGAGCGCGACAGCCGTGGGCCCGTCCGGCGCCGTCACCACGGTGTGGCCCATGGTCTGGAGCGTCATGGTCATGGCTTCGAGGGCGTCGGCGTTGTCGTCCACCACCATGATCCGCCGCGACACGCCGCTGTGCGCCGCGGACTTGCCGGTGCCGGGGTGCCACTTGTGCCACGGCTCGACCGGCAGCGTGACGCTGAAGGTGCTGCCCTGGCCAGGGCCGGGGCTGTCGGCGCGGATCGTGCCGCCATGCAGCAAGACCAGCTTCTGCACCAGCGTCAGGCCGATGCCGGGCCCGTCGTGCGGGAAGGCGTTGGCCGGCGCCGTGCCGTCGTTGATGTTGCGGTTGCCGACGCTGCTGTCGATGCTGCTGCCTTTGCCGGCGTTGCCATCGGCGGGATCGTGCGGGGCCAGCGGGTCGAACAACAGCCGCTGCAGCGCCTCGGACAGTCCGGTGCCGTTGTCGCGCACGCGCACCGTGACATGGCCGCCGGCGGAACCGCTGGCCGCATTCTCGTCGAGCGTGGCGTCGACCGTGATCTGGCCGCCCGCGGGCGTGTAGGCGGCGGCATTGTGCAGCAGGTTGCTGAAGATCTGCGTCAGCCGCACCAGGTCGCCGCGCACCGGCAGCGGCTGCTCGGGCAGCGACAGGCGCAGCGTGTGGCCGTAGACGTCGATCTCCGGCCGCACCGCTTCGACCGCGGTACTGAGCGCGGCGCGCAGCTCTACCAGGTCCTGGCGCAGCGTGATGCGGCCCTGGTTGAAGCGCGAGATATCGAGCAGCTCGTCGACCAGCCGGGTCAGGTGGTGCAGCTGGCGGCCGATGATGTCGCGCGCGCGGAACATGTCCTCGCGCGAAGGCGACAGCTGCTGCAGCATGTCGGCAGCGCTGCGCAGCGGCGCGAGCGGGTTGCGCAACTCGTGGGCGAGCATGGCCAGGAACTGGTCCTTGCGCCGCTCCTCGTCGCGCAGCGTGCGTCCGGCGCGGTTCTGCAGCGTCACGTCCTGGCAGATGCCGGCAATGCGCAGCGGCCGGGCATGGCCGGTATCGCAGGCATCGCCGCCATCGCCGGCATGGCCGGCATCGGCGCGCGCGGCCGCCTGACCGGCGCCGTGCACGGGGAAGGCGCGCGCGCGGATCTCGCGCAGCTGGCCGTCGGGCCGCGTCATCTGGAATTCGATATCCATGCGGCCGTCGGACAGCATGCTGGCGAGAGCGGCCTCGACGCGTGGTCGGTCGGCCGGGACCAGGCGGTCCAGGCAGCGGCGCGGGTTCTCCATCACCTCTGCGGCCGAATGGCCCCACAGCGCCTCGAACGAAGGGCTGACGAACAGCAGGCGCCGGGCGGCGGGATCAAGGATCCAGACCACGTCGGCCAGCGACTCCGCCAGCTGGCGGAACAGGTCCTCGTTGTCGTGCAGGGCCTGCGTGGTGCGGTGGTAGGCATCTTCCGCCCCGCGCAGCCGCAGCAGCGCCTGGATGCTCGACAGGACTTCCTCGGGCTCGGCAGGCTCGACCAGGTAGCCGTCGGCGCCGCAGTTCAGCGCCTCGACCCGCTGGCGCGCCTGGGCCACGCCGGGCGAGGTCAGCAGCACCAGGGTGCGGGCGATCTCCGGGTCGTCCTTGATCAGCCGGCACACCTCCAGCCCACTGATATCGGGCAGGCGCGACGACAGCAGCACCAGCGCCGGCGCATGCTGGCGCACCAGCGCCAGCGCCGACTGGCCGGTGGCCGCCTCGATCACGGAAAACTCGCCGCGATGCAGGATGCGGCTCTTGACGTAGCGCGGTCCCTCGCGGTCCTCGACGTTGAGGATCAACGGAGCGCGGTTGGCTTGCGGGCGCATGGCGTCACGCTGACGCGCGCTTTCGCGCGCGTCCGCAGGCGACCACCGGCGCGCAGGCGCGCGGCCGGTGCGGCCGGTTTCGGAGCAGGTAAAAGCGTGCCGGCTCCGTGTCCTCGTGTGCAAATCCTGCAAGGCTGGGCGGCATGCCGGTTGTAATAACTACATGCGTGCAGAAGTGATCCATTGCGTTCCCCCTTTGTGGCGGCTTATCCACGGGCCCTCGACGAGGCCGTTCCGCTTCGCAGTGGCAAGAGGCATGCCGGGGCCATGCGCCGGCGGCAGGACGCGACGTGCCTTTAGCGGCGCGCGGCCTCGCCGCTATGCGCTTCGGCACTTGGCGAGGTGCCGCCGTGCGGGCCGGTCGAGCCAGGGGCTTCGGCCGCCTTTTGCGGGATCTTGCCGGGCTCGGTGGCGCCCCCTGCGGCAGCGCCCTTGCCAAAACGCGCTGCCAGCTTGTCCTGCACGCGAGTCAGGGCTTCGGCCTGCTGCTTGGCCGTTTCCGCTTCCTTGGCCTTCTTGGCTTCGGCCGCCTGCTGCTGCTCGGGCGTGGGTGCCGGCAAGCGCGCCTGCACCGGCGCGGCGGCGAACGACAGCATCGCGCATGAAATCAGCAGACGGCGCAGCGCGCGCCGGTTGTGCGGCGCGCGGGTGCCGGAGCCAGCGCTGCCGCCGCCGACGGCGCGGATCGTACCGGGAATGCTGAGGTGGGTCATTGCGCTCTCTCCGTAGGTTGCGGCCTGGGCTCACGCCGGGTGTCCCGCCGTTTGTCCCGCCGTTTGTCCTTATGGAAAGCGGGGCAAGAAATGTGCCGCAGGTGTGCGGCGAGGTGGTTCAGCCGGCCCGCCCCAGCCGCGCCGCGGCACGGGTGATGGCCTGCCGCACGCCGGCATAGCCGGCCCACGGATCGTCGGCCTGCAAGGCCTCCAGCCGCGGGCCCACGTTGGCGACGGTCCATTGCGCCGCGCTCTCCAGCGTCCCGAGCTCTTCCCATGAGACCGGGATCGATACGCCCAGCCCTGGCCGCGCGCGTGCCGAGAACGCCGCGACGGTGGTCGCGCCGACACCATTGCGCAGGTAATCAATGAAAATCTTCCCTACGCGATTGCGCGCACCGCTCTTGGCGACGAAGCGCTGCGGGATGGTGGCGGCGACATGGCGCACTACGTCTTGCGCGAAGTCCTTGACCTCGTCCCAGCCGGCGCGCGGCGCGACCGGCACCACCACGTGCAGGCCTTTGCCGCCGCTGGTCTTCAGGAAGCTGGCCAGGCCAAGCTCGTCGAGCAGTGCCTTCATCAGCGCGGCGGCCTCCTGCATCTGGTCCCAGGGCACGCCTTCGCCGGGGTCCAGGTCGAAGATGATGCGATTGGGCCGGTCGAGGCTGCGCTTGCTGGCATTCCAGGTGTGGAACTCGACCACGTTAAGCTGGGCCGCCGAGACCAGCGCCTCGGCCGACACGATCTCCAGCAGCGCGGGATGCCCCGGCCACAGCGACGGGTCCAGGATGTTGATGCCATCGACGCGCAGCGTGTCGCCATGGCGCTGGAAGAACTGTTCGCCGCCCACGCCGGCAGGGGCGCGCACCATCGCGATCGGGCGGCCGCGCAGGTGCGGCAGCATCAGCGGCGCGGCCTGCTCGTAGTAGCGCACCAGGTCGCCCTTGGTCAGGCCGGAGGCGGTGTCGATCACGCGTTCGGCATGGCTGATCCTGACCTTGCCACCCAGCGCGGCAGGCTGCTTGCCGTGGGAGCCGGTTCTTTCCGCGGTTTTTGCCGGAGCCTTCTCGGCTGTCTTCGATGCAGTCCTGGCTGCGCGCTTTGCGGGGGCCTTCTCTGGCGCCGTCTTTGCCGCCGTCTTTGCTGCTTTCGCTGCGGCCTTGGTCCCCTTGCCGGCCGGTGCCGCCGGCATCTCGACCGACACCGCGCCGGCGGGCTTGTCGGTGCGCAGCCCGTGGAACACGGCATGGCGCACGCGGCCTTCGCGGGTCCAGCTGCCGAACGACACCTCGGCCACCAGCTTCGGCCGCACCCAGTGTCCCTTCACGCCCGCCGGCACGGTCGCGAACGGCGACGTATCGGCGCGCAGCGCGTCGAGCTGCGCGCGCAGTTCGCCGAGCGTGCGCGTGTCGAAGCCGGTGCCGACGTTGCCGGCATAGCGCAGCCGTCCGCCGCTGTCGTGCACGCCCAGCAGCAGCGAGCCGATGCCGGTGCGGCTGCCGCTGGGATCGGTAAAGCCCGCCACCACGAATTCCTGGCGCAGGGTGCATTTGAGCTTGATCCAGGTGTTGCTGCGCGTGCTGACATAGCTGGAATCGGCGCGCTTGCCGATCACGCCTTCGAGCTTCATGCGGCAGGCGGCGTCGAGCATTTCGTCGGGGGCGGCCTCGAAGTCCTCGCTGAACTGCAGCCGCGGCGCGGTGTTGCCGGCAAAGATATGCCGCAGCAGCGCGCGGCGCTCGGCCAGCGGCACCTTGCGCAGGTCATGGCCGGCATAGAAGGGCAGGTCGAACACGAAGTACTGGATGGCCTCGACGCGCGCGGTATCGAAGGCGTTCTGCAAGGCCTGGAAGTCGGTCTCGCCATGCTTGCCGAGCACCACGATCTCGCCGTCGAGCCAGCCGTCGGGCAGCCCCAGCGTGCCGACATCACGCGCCAGCGCGCGCAGCTTCGCGGTCCAGTCATGGCCCTGGCGCGTGAACAGCCGCACGTCCTTGCCGTCGATGCGCGCCAGCACCCGGTAGCCGTCGAACTTGATCTCATAGCGCCAGGCCGCGGCGTCGGCCGGAGGCTTGTCGACCAGCGTGGCCAGTTGCGGCGCCAGCGCCAGCGGCAACGCCGCGCGCGGCGCGCCGGGCGGCGGCTTCAGTGCCCTGGCGCGGGTGGCGGCGTGGGTTGTCCCGCCGGCGTCGGCCTTGCCGGCACGCTTTGCCGCCGGCCTGGCGGAGCCGCTGGCAGCTTGCGTCTTGCGCGCCGTGCCGCCCAGCACGCTGTCGGGCAGCGCCTCGACCACGTCGAACTCGGCCGCCGGCACCGCGTCGTCGTCGCGCTCCTTGATCAGCAGCCACGCGTCCTGCTCCTTCTGCCGGCTGCCGTGCATCCGCACCAGCGTCCAGTGGCCATGCAGCTTTTCGCCGCGCAGCTCGAACTTGAGCTTGCCGGCGCGGTAGCCGGCCTCGGCGTCGCCGACCGGCACCCAGGTGCCACGGTCCCATACGATCACCGTGCCCGCGCCGTAGTGCCCGGCTGGGATGACGCCCTCGAAGCCCGCGTAGTCCATCGGATGGTCTTCGACGTGGACTGCCATGCGCTTGTCGTGCGGGTCCAGGCTCGGGCCCTTGGGCACGGCCCAGCTTTTCAGCGTGCCGCCGAGTTCGAGCCGGAAGTCGTAGTGCAGCCGCCGCGCCGCGTGCTTCTGGATCACGAACGACAGCTCGCCGGCTCGCTTGCGCGGTGCGCCGCGTGTGCGGGCGGCGGCACCGCTGGGCTCGGGCGTGGCGCCGAAGTCGCGCATGCGGCGGTATTTGTCCAGCGCGGCGCTGGCCGTGCTGCGCTTGCGGGCCGCCGCGCCGGCCTTGCGCGCCGCCGGCGGCGAGCCCTTGCGGGCAGGCTTGCCGCTGCGCGCCGTCGTGCGTTTTGCCGCAGTGCGGCTGTCGCCGGAGTCCTGTCGCGTCGTCTTGGCCATGGCTGTCGCCGGTTGCGGAAAGATGCATCCAGCTTAGGCAGCACATGGCGCCGGCGAAATCGGCGCCAGTCCTACAGCGGCACAGGATGGCGCCGCGACGGCACGCGCACGGCAGCGCGTGCCGGCCGGCATGTGGTTCTTACCGGACGTTGTAATTCTGCCGCGCGTCCGCTCCCCCCTCCGCGCGCCCGCAGGCCGGCGCGGATGGGAACGCAATTTGCGATGCTTGTCTGCAATGCACTGTCGGTGATCAACCATTGCCACGCCCGGCGCCGTGCCGGGATCATCCCGAGGAGAAGCGGCAGATGAAACCCACCCTGAAGAAAATCGGCTCGCAGGTGATCGTGCTGACCGGCGCCACCAGTGGAGTGGGCCTGGTCACCGCGCGCAAGGCCGCCGCGCGGGGTGCGCGGCTGGTGCTGGTGGCGCGCAGCGAGGATTCGCTGCACAAGCTGGCCGAAGAGCTGCGCCAGCAGGGCGCCGAAGTCATCACTGTCGCTGCCGATGTGGGCCGGCACGAAGAGGTCGGCAAGGTCGCGCAGGCCGCGATCGAGCGCTTCGGTGGCTTCGACACATGGATCAACAATGCCGGCGTGACGATCTTCGGCCGCCACGGCGACGTGCCGCTGGAAGACCAGCGGCGGCTGTTCGACACCAACTACTGGGGCACCGTCCATGGCTCGCTGGCGGCGGCCGCGCACTTGCGCGAATGCGGCGGCGCCATCATCAACATGGGCAGCGAGGCCTCCGATGGGCCGCTGCCGCTGCAGAGCGCGTACGCGGCCTCGCAGCATGCGATCAAGGGCTTTACCGATTCGCTGCGGCTGGAGCTGGAACAGGAACAGGCGCCGGTCAGCATCACGCTGATCAAGCCCGCCGGCCTGGAAACGCCGCTGGCCATGCACGCCAAGAACTTCCTTGACGTCGAGCCGCGCCTGCCGCCACCGCTGTACGATCCGGCGCTGGCCGCCGATGCGATCCTGTTCGCCGCCGAGAACCCGCGCCGCGACCTGTTCGTCGGCGGGGCGGCCAAGGCTTTCTCCGCGGCGGCGTACCACACGCCGCATACCTTCGACCGCTTCATGCGCCGCTTCATGGGCCGTGCCCAGCAGACGCGCCACCCGGCCGGCCCGCTCGAGGACAACACACTGTACGGCAGCGGCAGCGGGCTGCAGGAGCGCAGCGGCACGCGCACCGCGCTGCAGTCGTGCCCCTATACGACCACGGCGCGGCATCCGGTGCTGGCCACCGCGCTGATCGTCGGCGCGTCCGCCGCGCTGGCGGCGGTGGTGCAGGCGCGCCGGGGGCGCTAGCCTTCCGCCCAGCCACACCGGAACCAGCGCGCCGCGTGGTGTGCGCCGTGGTCGCGGTCGGTGCCACGAACACCTATCATGGATCTGAATGCCCGCCGGCTGGCGGGCATTTGGCCGTGCCGCAGGCGTACCGCCTGCCGGCCATGGTGGCACGCCGGGCGCCCGCATCCGCCGTACTGCGCGTACTACGTATTGAATGGCCTGCCATGATCGTCCATTACCACGTAGGGTTTGTCCATGTCGGAGCCGCAAGCGACAAAAGGTGCCTGCGCGCCACATCTGGCAGAGGCGGGAGCCGTTCCCCCCGGGCGTGTCGGCCAGCCAACCGTTGAGCAATACCGGCGCCTGCTGGATGCGGTCGAGGACGTGGCGGTGTTCGAAACGGATGCAGAGGGCCTCATCGTGGCGTGGCCCGACTCCGCGCTCCGCGTATTCGGCTACCGCGCCGAAGACATCGCCGGCCGGCACTTCTCCTGCCTGCACCGCGCCGATGATGTCGCCGCCGGTTTGCCGCTGCAGTGGCAGCAGGCCGTGGCGCAGGCCGGCAGTGCCCGCGACCGGGGCTGGCGCGTGCGCCGGGACGGCAGCCAGTTGCAGGCCGCCTGTGTCATGCATGCGAGCGCCGGCGGCTTCGTGGTGGCTTGCCGCGATATCACCGTGCAGGAAGCCGCGTCCGATCACGCCCGCCTGGCCGAGTCGCGCCTGCAGCTGCTGGCCGACAACCTGCCCGGCACCGCGGTCTGCGAGCTGGACCTGGATGGCACCATCCGCAGCTGGAACGTCGGCGCGCAGGCCGTGACCGGATACACGGCGGCTGAGGCGGTCGGCAAGCCGCTGGCGCTGTTGTACACCGGGCCGGATGCCGCGGCCGGGCGCGACCGCGCGGCGCTGGAAGCCGCGCGCGCCTGCGGTCAGTGGGCCGGCGACGAGCGCCTGGCACGCCAGGATGGCGCGATCGTGCGCTGCCAGACCCGCATGGTGCTGGTGCGCGATGCCGCGGGTTGCCCGGCCGGGCTGCTCTGGACCGCGCGCGACATCAGCGACGCGCTGCGCCTGGAGCTGCTCGAATCCGGCAACCGGCGCCTGCAATCCTTCCTTGCCATCCTTGGGCACGAACTGCGCAACCCGCTGGCGCCGGTGCGCAATGCGGTCGAGGTGATCGCGCTGACGCCGGATGCCGATACCCGCATCCGCCATTGCGCCGCGATCATCGACCGGCAGTTGCGCCAGCTCGAGCGGCTGGTCAATGACCTGCTGGATGTCGGCCGCGTGACCGCGGGCAAGATGAAGATGGAGCTGACGCCTACGTCTTACAACGAAGTGGTCGGCAACAGCCTCGAGGCGATCCGGCCGGTGCTCGATGCCGCCGGCCAGCAGCTGGTAGCGGAGCTGCCCGCCGTCTCGCCGCACGTGCGCGCCGATGCCAACCGGCTGGGACAGGTGCTGTTCAACCTGCTCAGCAACGCCACCAAGTACACCCCGCGCGGCGGCACCGTGAGCGTGCGGGTCCACGTGGAGCCGGCGCGCGTGGTGACGACCGTCTCGGATACCGGCCGTGGCCTGCAGCGGGCGGCGCTGGACCGGATCTTCAACCTGTTCTCGCAGGAAAGCGAGGCCGGCAGCCGCAGCGGGCTCGGCGTCGGGCTGGCGCTGGCCAAGGCCGTGGTCGAAGCGCACGGCGGCGCGATCCAGGCCGACAGCGCCGGGCCGGGCAAGGGCAGCACCTTCACCGTGATCCTGCCGCGTGCCGGTGCGCCACGCCGCGAAGCGGCCGCACCGGCGCCGGGAACGCCGCCGCGGCGGCGCGTGCTGGTGGTCGACGACAATGCCGATTCCGCCGACAGCATGGCCGAACTGCTGATTATGCTCGGCCACGATGCGCGCGCGGCCCATGGCGGCTACCAGGCGCTGGCGCTGGCCGGCAGCTTCCGCCCCGACTGCGTGCTGCTGGACCTGGAGATGCCCGACATGTCGGGCTATGAAGTCCTGCAGGCGTTGCGCCAGACCTGCGGCGCGCAGGTGCGCTTCCTGGCGCTGACGGGGCGCGGCACCCCGGATGACCATCGGCGCAGCAAGCTGGCCGGCTTCCATGCGCACCTGACCAAGCCGCTGGCGATCGACGCGCTGTTGCGCGCGCTGGCCGATCCGGCCACCGGCGCTTCGCCGTCTCAGAGCGAGCGGTAGGCGTCCAGCCGGTTGTACAGCGTCTTGAGGCTGATGCCGAGCGCGCGCGCCGCCTGGCGCTTGTCGCCGTCGAAGCGCGCCAGCGTGGCCATGATGATCTCGCGCTGGGTATCGGCCAGCGTGGTGCCCACGCGCACGTTGACCACGCCGTCCACGGTGGTGGGCCGCGGCGGCTGCGTGGCCAGGTTGGGATTGCCGATCTCGACCACCTTGTCGGCGAGGATAAAGGCCCGGTAGACCGCGTTCTTCAGCTCGCGCACGTTGCCCGGCCAGTCATAGCGCACCAGCCGGTCAAGCGAAGCGGCCGAGAAGGCCTTGTCGCTGTGTTCCATCGCGTTGTATTCGGCGAGGAAGTGCCGCGCCAGCGGCACGATATCGTCCGGGCGCTCGCGCAGCGGCGGGATATGCAGCGGAAACACTGCCAGCCGGTACAGCAGGTCTTCGCGCAGCTGGCCGGTGCGCACGGCATCGACCGGATCGCGGTTGGTTGCGGCCAGGATGCGCACGTCGGTGACGATCGGCGTATCGCCGCCGACGCGGTGGAAGGTGCGGCTTTCCAGAACCCGCAACAATTTGATCTGCATCTCGAGCGGCATTTCGGTGACTTCGTCCAGGAACAGGGTGCCGCCCTGCGCCTGCTCGAAGTACCCCGCCTTCTGCTCGATCGCGCCGGTAAAACCGCCCTTCTCGTGCCCGAACAGCTCCGACTCGATCAGCGTCGGCTGGATCGCGCCGCAGTTGACGGCGATAAAGGGGCCGTTGCGCCGCGCGCTGCGCTCATGCACGGCGCGCGCCACCACTTCCTTGCCCGAGCCGCTTTCCCCCACCGCGAGCATGGTGACATCGGTCGGCGCCACCCGCTCCACCTGGGCCATCAGGCGCTGCATGGCCGGCGCGGTGCTTTCCCACAGCAGCGAGACCTGCGAGGGCACGGCCCGGCGCGGCGCAGCTTCCCCGGCCGCGGGGGAGAGGGGGGCCTGGCGGGCTGAGGCAGGGGCGGCGGCGCTGCGCCGAGGAGGCGTGGTGGTCACTGGCACGATCGAAGGCAGGGCTTGGCGAGCTTGTCGTGTGAGGGTGGGAAGTTCCTATGCTAGCCTTTGCCAGAGGGCCTTGCCATAGCCGCGCGGTCCCGCGCGGAAAGGTCCGACAGCGGTGTCAGACAGACACTGGCAACCTTGGGCCCAGGCCGGGCTTAGACTTTTATTACGCAGTGGACTGGCAGTATGCAGTCGGAACCGTGCCGCCCCTGTCCTGAATTGCCCGGAATGCCTGCCTTGCCGCGCTTCGCATGGCGCGCGGCGGCGGCTGCGGTACCTGGCGCCGGGCCGGAATCCGGACAGGCGTTCTTTGCTGGTTCCGCAGAAGTTTCCATTAAGTCTCACTGACGGATCGTATGCCCCACATCCTGATTGTCGATGACGATGAAAACGCATGTGCCGCGCTGGCGGAGATCGTGGCCATGGAAGGTTTCACTTCCGCCACCGCCGGCAGCCTGCGCGAAGCCCGGCTGCAGTTCGGCTGGCACATGCCTGACGCGATCGTCGCCGACCTGCGCCTGCCCGACGGCAACGGCATGGAGCTGTTCGACGAGGTCGGCGCCTCCGGCGTCGAAGTGATCCTGACCACCGGCTATGCCAGCGTCGAAAGCGCGGTCGAGGCCCTGCGCGCCGGCGCTACCGACTACCTGGTCAAGCCGATCAACGTGGCGCGGCTGCAGACCGTGCTCAAGCGCCTGGCCACCACCGGCGAGCTGCGCGCCGAAATCCATTCGCTGCGCGGCGAACTGCGCCGCTACGGCCGCTTCGGCCGGCTGATGGGCAGCTCGGAGGTGATGCAGACGGTCTATGACCAGCTCGCGCGCGTGGCGCCCACCGAGGCCACGGTGCTGCTGATCGGCGAAAGCGGCACCGGCAAGGAGCTGGCCGCGCAGACCGTGCATGAGCTGTCGTCGCGGCGGCGCCAGCCCTTCCTCGCGGTCAATTGCGGCGCGATCTCGCCCACGCTGATCGAGAGCGAAATGTTTGGCCACGAGCGCGGCAGTTTTACCGGCGCCGACCGCCAGCACAAGGGCTACTT
Source organism: Cupriavidus sp. IK-TO18 (assembly GCF_015549295.1). Lineage (NCBI taxonomy): Bacteria > Pseudomonadati > Pseudomonadota > Betaproteobacteria > Burkholderiales > Burkholderiaceae > Cupriavidus > Cupriavidus sp. IK-TO18. Next base: position 298,553 of record NZ_JADGMP010000029.1, on the reverse strand, counting down.
CGAGCGCGCCGACGGCGGCACGCTGTTTCTCGACGAAATCACCGAGATGCCGGCCGAGCTGCAGGTCAAGCTGCTGCGCGTGCTGGAGACCGGCACCTTCATGCGAGTGGGCACCAACCGCGAATGCCATGCCGACGTGCGCGTGCTGGCCGCCACCAACCGCAACCCGGAAGAGGCCGTGGCCGACGGCAAGCTGCGCGCCGACCTGTTCCACCGCCTCAACGTGTTCCCGGTGGAGCTGCCGCCGCTGCGCGCGCGCGGCGACGACGTGATCCAGATCGCCAACCTGATGCTGGACCAGCTCAACGGCGAGCAGGGCACGCAGCGGCGCTTCGCCCCCAACGTGCTCGACAGCCTGCGCCTGCATGCCTGGCCGGGCAATGTGCGCGAACTGCGCAATTTCGTGCAGCGCGCCTTTATCATGGCCGACGAGGATCTCATCACCGAGGTGCAGGTGCCGCTGCAGGTGGCGGCCACGCAGGCCCCCGGCGCGGCGGTGGTGTCGGTGCCGGTAGGCATGTCGCTGGCCGACGCCGACCGCCAGCTGATCTTCGCCACGCTGGAGCAATGCGCCGGCGTCAAGAAGCATGCTGCCGAGATCCTCGGCATCAGCCTGAAGACTTTGTACAACCGGCTGGAAGATTATGCCGCCCGCGGGGAGCTGCCCGAGTGGCTGCGCGCCTCGCGCAATGACACGGGATCGTCCGCGACCGGTTGACTGGCCTGGGACGCCATGTGGGCTGGCCTCCCGGCGCTGCGCGCAGCACGTTTCTTGCTTCTACGCCAAGTAGCCAACCTGGCCGCCCAGACGCCAATCCGACCATGACGCAACCGCAGCCGCCGTCCAACCTGCCGGACGTTTCTGACGATCAAGCCACGGATGTGGCTGCCGGCGCGGACACCGCCGAAACGGCCGCGGTGCGCGCGGTGCAGGAAGTCAGCACGCTGATCGAGCAGTCGGCCCATGACCTTCGTTCATCGCTCAATGCCATCCAGAGCTGGGCCTACGTGCTGGACCGCGCCTTCGATGCGGCGCCGGCCCCGGCGCAGCGCGCGCTCGACGGGATTCGCGCCGGCACCCAGCAGCAGCTGGCGCTGATCGAGGAAATGGAGGAATCGGTGCGACTGCTGGCCGACGAGCGCCCGCCGAGCTGGCAACGCATCGACCTGCTCGACGCCGCCGCGCAGGCCATTGCCGACCGCCGTCCGGCCGCCGAGGCGCGAGGGGTGCTGCTGGCCCCCGTCACCACCGACGGCGCGGGGGATGGCGCGTATGGCATCGACGGCGATGCGAACCGCCTCGTCCCGTTGCTGCGGCACCTGCTGGTGCATTGCATCTGGCGCGCGCCGGCGGGCGGCTCGGTGGCCATGCATCTGTTCGGCGAGCCTGCCCACGTGAAGCTGCGCATCGCCGAGAGCCCGCCGCTGGACCAGCAGCGCAGCGCCAGCCGGCTGGCGGCACTGACCGACTTCTTCGGCCGTCGCGCCGCGCCCGACGGTGGCAGCCAGGCGCGGCAAAGCACTGCGCTGCTGCTCACGCGGCGCATGGTCGAGATGCATGGCGCCCTGCTCAGCGCCGAAGGCGATGGCTGCGACGCGGACAAGATCAGCGTCTGCATCGCCGTCAGGTTCCCGCGCCAGCCACGTACGGCGTGACATCGCGCGCTGCGCGCCCAGCTTCCATCCTTTGCTTGACGATGTAGTTTTTACCGGCAGGTCTGTCGCGCAGCGCATTGGCCGAGCGCCGGTGGCGTGTCCGGCGTGGCGCCTGGCGGGCATGTAGCGCGCGTCGGTCAGGCCCGGGCGGTCTGGCCCGGCCTTTGCATGGGTCAGTCACCCAACCAAGGAGGGAACAACCATGCCTAACGCCAGCCGCAAGTCCGACAAGGCCGCGCAGGTTGCCCGCAAGCCGTCCGGCGCGAAATCCTCGGCATCCACCGCAAGATCCTCGGCCAAGCCTGGCGCGCGATCGGCCGCCAAGCCGGCTGCAAAGACTGCGATCAGGGCCGCGGCAAAACCAGCGGCCAAGCCGGCAGCCAAGCCGGCCAAGCCAGCCGCCAAGCCTGCTGCAAAGACCGCTGCCAAGACCGCTACCAAGACCGCTACCAAGACCGCGGCCCGCCCTGCAGCCAAGGCCGCCGCGAAGGCTGACAAGCCGCAGGCGATGCGCGCCAGCGCCGCTTCCGACAAGCCCCAGCGCGGCAAGGAGGCCAGGACGTACCAGGCCGCCGTCGACGACTCCCTGGAGATGACCTTCCCGGCCAGCGACCCGATCTCGCCGAGCGCCGCCATGCACGCCGAAAGGAAGACGCAGACCGCGCGCGACGACGTCGACTGGAAGCTCAAGCGCGGCAGCGCGCAGCAGCCCGTCGGGGCCAAGCCCGCGGGTCAGCGCAAGGGCAGCATGCGCGGCCGCTAGCGTAGCCAATGCGCGATTCCGATCAACAAGACATGGAGCCAGCATGACCGCTATCGTCGCAGGTCGATTCGACAGCTTCAGTACCGCCGAATCCGTCGCCAGCCGCCTCAAGGCACGCGGTTTCGCGGACCAGGACCTTAGCCTGTTCTACGTCAATCCGCCCGGGCAGCACGCTGCCTACGCGGTGGGCGGCGACCACGCGGCCGATGCCGGCGCGCGCAAGTCCGGCGCCGGTGCCATTGCCGGTGTAGTGATCGGCGCCGCGGCCGGCGCTGCCGTGGGTGCGATGCTGGTGTCGGCGCTGGCCGCTGTACCGCCGGTATCGATCCTGGTGCTGGTAATTGCCGTGAGCCTGGGCGCGTACCTCGGTTCGCTCGCGGGCGCGCTGGCGCTGGCGCGCGACGGGCGCCGCAATCCGGTGACCGGCCAGCCGCCGGTGCGCAACGCCGGCGTGCTGCTGGCCGCGCACGTTTCCAGCGGCGACACCGCCGCGGTCGCGGACCTGCTGCGCCGGGAAGGCGCCAAGGACGTGGAGCGTGCGGACGGGCAATGGGTCGATGGCCGCTGGGTGGATTTCGACCCGCTGGTGCCGCCGGTGCCGGCAGACGGGCGACGCCAGGCACCGGGCAGCCGGCCCCGCGCGGAATGATTTTTTTTGCAGCGACTTGTTGCAGCCAACCCGAAACGGAGGTGTCCATGACCCAAGTCCAACCTGAATCCCCTGGCGAACAGCCGCGCGGCGCATCGATCGTCGGCGGCATCGACCGCAATTCCCCGGGCCCGGGCCCGTTCGTGATGGCCGCCGATACGCTCGAGGGCAACAAGGTGGTCGACCCGGCGGGCGACGACATCGGAACCATCGATCACATCATGATCGATGTCCTTGGCGGCCGGGTCGCGTATGCGGTGCTGGCCATGGGCGGCTTTCTCGGCATCGGCGAAAAGCTCTTTGCCTTGCCGTGGTCCGCGCTGACGCTGGACACGCGCCGCAAGTGCTTCGTGCTCGGCGTCGAGAAAGATCGTCTCAAGGCCGCACCCGGGTTTGACAAGGACCACTGGCCGAGCATGGCCGATTCGCAGTGGGCCACCAGCATCCACCAGTACTACGGTATTTCGCCGTATTGGGAAGCGGACCGCTACGATCCGTGGGGCTGAGCAAGGGAGACAGCGCTGTGAGCCAGTGTGAGCGATGAACGAGGCGCCGGATCCGATCCGGCGCTTCTATTTTTTGGGGAGTCAGACCTTGTGGTTGATCTGCCCATACGGGCGCTGCGATGGGTCGGCTTGCATGCCGCTGTCTTCGGGCTGCGCCGGCGCCTCCGGTGGCGGTTCATGACGCAGCGACAGCGCGTTGTGCACGCCGAGCACCCCGGCGCTGACGGCCGCGGCTTTTTCGATGCGCTGCGCGGTGTCGGCGTCCTCCACGCAGCCCCGCACGGTGACCCGGCGATCCGAGACTTCGAGCGTCACGCCGTCGGGAAAGCGGCCGTCGCATGCCGCGGCGATCTCGGCGCGCACCGCCACGCGCAGCGCTTCGTCGTCGGCGGCGGATGGGGAAGGGGCGTTCTCGTTCATTTCGGCTCCTCGACAGATAAACCCTGTCCGGCGCAAGAACCATTCCCGCGCAAGCTGCCAGCGGCATGCGCGCCGCGCGCGGCGGAAACGCAAGCCGTGTGCCGCGGATTGCCAGGCAAGTGCTGCGCGCGTTGTAGGACTGCGCCCGCTGCACATCGGCCCCATGCCCTCCATACAATGAAATCAGCATGCCGCGGCGCCGGCGCACCGCGCGAACGAGCAAGGCGCAACAGAGGAGCGCAACGATGAGCAAGTCCAGCCCGAACCTGCCGCGCGTCAATCATCAGCCAGCGTCTAGGCGTGACAGCGTATTGCACGCGTTTGACCGCTTCGCGGGTGGTGCCACGCGCCGAGCCGGCTCTCCCACTGCATTTGTGCTCGCGCTCGGCGTGGTGGCCGCCTGGGCCATCACCGGGCCCATGTTCGGGTTCTCCGAGACCTGGCAGCTGGTCATCAACACCGGCACCACCATCGTCACCTTCCTGATGGTGTTCCTGATCCAGCAGAGCCAGAACAAGGACGCCGTCGCGGTCCACCTCAAGCTCAACGAGCTGCTGGCCTCGCACCGCGAAGCCAGCAACATGCTGGTCTCGATCGAAGACCTCGACGAGGAAGAGTTGCGGCAGCTGGTGAACTTCTACCGCCACCTGGCCGAGCTGGCCGATAAGGAAAACGGGCTCAAGATGAGCCATTCGCTGGACGAGGCGCGCGAGAACCACGCGGCCAAGCAGCAGGCCCGCGCCTCGCGGCAGTACCGCCCGAAGGACGGCGGCGGCGGCGCCGATGCGCATGCCATTGCCGACGCCAGTCCATAAGCCGCTCTACCGGGCAGCGGCACGCATGCCGTTTGCCGCGGTAGTCGTCAACTTGTCGCGCCAACCAGGTCATCGAGCAAGGAGCCACCCCGTGTCCGATCCGAACAAGGCAAGCAAGCGCAAGCAGATGGAAGCGGCCGGCGCTGCGTCCCGCACGGTCATGGTGTACGGCTGCGACTCGCTGGGGCAGCCGGACAGCCACCTTGGCACCACCATGGCCAATATCGCGCGCAAGGTGGCCGAGATCGCGGGGATCGGCTACGCCGGCACCTATGATGAAACCGCGCCCGGCCAGCCGCGGCCCTACCTGGTGCCGGCGCAGACGCTGGTCGGGCAGGACCTTGCCGCGCGCCTTGGCGTGCAGGGAAAGGGCGACCTGTTCGGCGGCGTGGTGCCGTACGCGTTCGTCGCCACCAAGGCGATCACGCACGGCCTGGTCGAGCCGGGCGCGGCTGCGCCCGAAGGATGGAGCGACGCTTTCGTGCAGCGTGTGGTCGGCGCCACCCTGCCGGGCTTTACTGCGTTCACCCTTGCCGATGCGCGCACCGCCGGCACGCGCCTGCTGGCACTGGGTCCGGTGCGGCTGAAGGAGCCATGCGGCATCGGCGGGCTGGGCCAGTGCGTGGTCGACAGCGCGCGCGCGCTGGACGAAGCGCTTGCCGCCATGCCCGCTGCGGTGGTGGAGGCCCACGGCATCGTGGTGGAACGCGACCTCGACGCGCCGCAGACCTATAGCGTCGGCCAGGTGGAATTGGCCGGGCTGCGCGCCAGCTATTGCGGCACGCAGGGTCTGACGCAGAACAACCGTGGCCAGAAGGTCTACGGCGGCTCGACGCTGACGGTGGTGCGCGGCGGTTTCGACACGCTGCTGGAGCAGCCGTTCGACGCACGGACGCTGGCCGCGGTGCGCGCGGCGATGGTGTACCACGATGCCGCGCTGTCCTGCTATGGCGGCATGGTGCTGACCCGCTGCAACTACGACGTGGCCTTCGGCCCGGCCGCTGGTCCCGACGCCGACCGCGAGCAGGTGCTCGGCGGCGTGCTCGAGCAGTCGTGGCGCGTAGGCGGTGCCACCGGTGCCGAGCTGGCGGCACTGGAGGCGCTGCGCAACGATCCGGACCGCGCCCGCGTGGTCGCATCCACGCGCGAGGTGTATGGCGCCAACGTGCGGGTGCCCGCCGGCGCCGTGATCTATTTCCAGGGAGAGGACCGCCACGTCGGCCCCCTGACCAAGTACGCAAGGCTGGAGCCCGATTCCCATGGCAACCCATGAAGAACTGCTGCAGATCCAGAGCGAGGGCGGCACCATTGCCGGCACCCTCATCAGTCCAGAGACGAAGTTGCCGGGCGTGCTGTTCGTGCACGGCTGGGGCGGCAGCCAGCAGCAATACCTGGCGCGCGCGCGCAAGGTTGCGGGGCTGGGCTGCGTCTGCCTGACCTTCGACCTGACCGGCCACGCCGGCACCAGGTCGCAATACGAGACCGTCACCCGCATGCGCAACCTGGCCGATGTGGTCGCCGCGTACGACACGCTGGTACGGCAGCCGGAAGTCGATCGCAACGCCATCGCGGTGGTGGGCAGCAGCTACGGCGGCTACCTGGCGGCGCTGCTGAGCGCGATGCGCCCGGTGCGCTGGATGGGTTTCCGCGCGCCGGCGCTGTACATGGATTCCGGCTGGGAACTGCCCAAGCGCCAGCTGCACCGCGAACAGGATCTGGTGGCGTACCGGCGCAGCGTGGTCGCGCCCGAAGACAACCGCGCCGTGCGCGCCTGCGCGGAATTCGGCGGCGACGTGCTGGTGATCGAATCCGAGCACGACCAGGTGGTTCCGCACGCCGCGGTGATGAGCTATGTCGACGCCTGCGTGCATGCCAACTCGATGACCTACCGCGTGATCAAGGGCGCCGACCATGGGCTGACCGAGGAGGAGAGCCAGCGCGCGTACAGCAGCCTGCTGGTCAACTGGCTGCGCGAGATGATCACCGTGGCGCGCGCCGGCCCGGTCAGCGCCGACAGTGCCTTGCAGCCCAAGCCGCCACGCGCGGCGCCGGAGCCCGACGGCGATGCTGCCGGCATGGGCGGGGAGCTGCCCTCGCCAGCCCCGGCCAGTGCCGGATAGTGCCGGATAGTGCCCGGATAGTGCCCGGATAGTGCCGGCCCCGGAACGCAACGCGCATGGACAGCATCCTCACCGCCACCGAGCCCGCCGCGACGCTTGACGCCGTGCTGCGCGATGCCGGCCTGCGCTATGTCGACGACAGCAGCCCTGGCATTACCCGGTGCCGCCAGGGCAGCGGCTTCAGCTATATCGATCCCGATGGCGAACGCGTGCGCGACGCAACCACGCTGGCCCGCATTGCCGCGCTGGCCATCCCTCCGGCGTACGAGTCGGTGTGGATCTGCCCGGATGCGCGCGGCCACCTGCAGGCCACGGGGCGAGACGCGCGCGGGCGCAAGCAGTACGTCTACCACCCCGAATGGGCGGCACTGCGCGATTCAGACAAGTACGCGCGCCTGCCAGCCTTCGGCGCGGTGCTGCCACGGCTGCGCGCCCGTGCCGCGCGCGACCTGGGCCGCAACGGCATGCCGCGTGAAAAGGTCGTGGCGGCGGTGGTGGTGCTGCTCGATGCCACGCTGGTGCGGGTGGGCTCGCCGCGCTACGCGCAGCAGAACCGCACCTATGGCCTGACCACGCTGCGGCGCCGGCATGTGACCGTGCGCGGCAGCCGGCTGCGCTTCCAGTTCACCGGCAAGAGCGGCATCACCCACGACGTCTCGGTCAACGACCCGCGCCTGGCGCGCGTCGTGCGCAACTGCGCCGACCTGCCGGGCCAGCGGCTGTTCAAGTACCGGGACAGCGACGGCGAGATCCGCGAGATCGGCTCGGCCGACGTGAATGCCTACCTGAAGGAGGCGACGGGCGGCGAATTCACCGCCAAGGATTTCCGCACCTGGGCCGGCAGCGTGCATGCGCTGGCAATCCTGCGCAAGCTGCCGGAAGCCGCCAGCGAAACCGCGCGCAAGAAGGCCGTGGCCGACGCGATCCGGGAGGTGGCGCGACAGCTGCGCAATACCATGGCGGTTTGCCGCAAGTGCTATGTGCATCCCGGCGTCATCGAGGCTTACCTGTGCGGTGTGCTCGAAGCCGGCGGAAAGGCGCCGACGGTGGCCAGGCTGCGCGCTGACGAAGCCCGCTTGCTGCATTTGCTGCAAGCGGTGCGGCGCGATGACTGAGCGGCCAATTGCCGGGCATCGGGCCGGCCGTCGGGCCGGGGCGTCAGCCGCCACCGGGCTTCAGCACCGCAGCGGACCGATATAGCCGGGCAGTTCGCGCGCACCCGCGGCATGCGCCAGGCGGAACGCGCGCGTCAGGGCGTCGGCGAAGTGATGCGCCGTGTCGAACGGACCCGGCACATTGCGGCGGAAATAATCGGCCCAGCGGAAATCCGGGTAGGCGGTCTTGACCTTGCGATAGCCCCCGGCGAGCTGCACGAATGCTTCAAGACTGCGGTAGGGGTCGTCGCGCATGTCGTGGACGGCCACGGGCAGCTCGGTCAGCGGCCGGCGGCGGCCGTGCTCGTCATAGGGGTGGACCAGGTGGTTGGTGACCATGTAGCGCCAGAACGCCGGCACGTCGAGGTCGCTGACATCGGCGCGGACAATGCCGGGCACGTGGCTCAGGCCGAGGTCGTGCCAGGCGCGCACCCAGTGGTGATGGTCGACCACGTAGAGGCCCTGTTCCGGCCCGATTATCAGGTGGACGCGGTGCCGGTCCAAGAACGCTGCGCGGTGCTCGGGCGGCACGCGGCGCGTTGCGTGGACCTTTTGCGCGACGTGGTAGCCGCCGACAGTGATCTGGGTCGGGTGCAGCGCGTCCAGGGGCACCATCAGCTTGGCACCACGACGAAGTTTGCGGGGATGGCGTGGCATATCGGCGCGGCGCGGCCAGGCGCTTCTTAGACGCGCCGCGCCGGATGACTGGCGCTCAGCTCTTGTTCAGCGTGCGCTCCGGCGACGTGCCGGTATCCGCCGCGCTGCCGGCAGTGTCTTCGCCACCAACCTCGGAGCCCGCGGCCCATGCCGAGCCCTGGCCGCCTTGCCCGCGTTCCACGCGCAGCCGGTTGTCGACCTCGGTCACGCCGAACACCGCATCGGCGATTTCCTCGATGACATACTTCTCGCGGCGCTCGCGCACGGTGCCGTCCAGCGTGACCACGCCGTTGGCGACTTCCACGCTGACTTCGCCGACATCGATGTAGGGATTCATGGCGAGGCGCTCGCAGACGTCCTCGCGCACCCGCTCATCCGAGCGGCGGTAGCCCTTGGGGCCGGTCATGCGCCTGCCGGCTTGCTGGCTGCGCTGGCTCCATCCCTGCGCGGCCGCCTGCTGGCCAAAGGCCCGGCTGCGGCGATAGCCGTAGTCGTCCGGGTAGACCCGCTGCCCGCCGCTGAATGACTGGCCGCCGCTGGCGGAATCGCCATAGTAGCCGCTGCCATAGCTCGGCTCGCCGCCGCGCTGGCCGCGGTCGCGCTCCATGCCTTCGCGCCAGTGCATGGCGCGGCCGCCGCGCTCGCCACGTTGGCCCCGCTCATCGCGCTCATCGCGCTCATCGCGCTCGCCGCCACGGCCGCGCGGCCCGAAGCGGTCTTCGTCGCGGTAACCATAGCCCGATTCGCGCTCCTGGGCGGGATAGCCGCTGTCTTGCGCCGACGGACGGTAGCCGCCGTAGCCGCTGCTGTAAGGATGGCCGGTGCCGCCGGCATCCGATGCGCCATAGCCCGGCTGGCCCCAGCTGCCGCGGCCCTGGCCGGAGGGCGTGTCCTGCTGGTACCACGGACCGCCGTGGCGCGCGGATTCGCTGCCGCGGCGTTCATCGCCACGTTCGTTGCCGTACTGGCCACCCGAGCGGCCGCGGCTTTCGCCGCGCCACTCGCCGCGGCCCTCGCGCTCGTCACTGCGCTCGTCACCGCGCCAGTCTTCGCCCCATTCCTGGCCCCAGTCTTCCGAGCCGCTGCCCCGGCTCTCGTCGCGCCGGCCCGCTTGCTGGCGCTGGCCCTGATTTCCGCCGCGGCTGCCGCGGTCGTTGCGGAAGTTGAACATTGCTTGCCTCCTGGCTGAATGGTCCGGCTGGGCCGTTGCCTGCGCAAAGCTGGCTGCGGCGCCGGGCCGTTGAAGTGCGGTGGTTTCCGCAGGGTTTCCGCAGGGGAAAGCCGCAAAATCCGTGCCCCTTCGCTGCCGCGCCCGCACGCCGCCGCGGGCGTGGCACCGCTGTAAGGATTGCCGGGCGATGTAACGGTTACGGGCGGCTGCGACGTCACCGCAGTTGGCGCGGCGCGCTGCGGGGGCAGCATGCCGGGTGCCTCCCAGCGGCATGGAACTTGCGCGGCACGCGCAAGGGCCAGCGCGCCCTCCACAGACAGGAGTCAGCCATGTCCACACCGAAGAGCGTCCCACCCCAGCACCAGGACCGCCAACCCGGGCTGGAAGCGCCCATGCGGCCGCAGCCGGACAGCGGCGCGGACGACTACGTCGGCAGCGGCCGCCTGCAAGGGCGCGTGGCGCTGATCACCGGCGGCGACAGCGGCATCGGCCGCGCCATAGCGGTGGCTTTTGCGCGCGAAGGCGCTGACATTGTCATTGCCTACCTCGACGAGCATGCCGACGCCCGCGAAGCCGTCGAACTGGTCGAAGCCTCCGGACGCAAGTGCCTCGCCGTCGCGGGCGATCTTGCCGACCGCAGCCATGCCGAGGGGGTTGCGCGCCAGACGCTGCAGCAATTCGGCAAGCTCGATATCCTGGTCAACAACGCCGCCGAGCAGCATCCCGAGAAGTCCCTGGAAGACGTCGAAGAAAGCCAGGTCGAGGCCACCTTCCGCACCAATGTCTTTGCGATGTTTCACCTGACGCGCGCAGTGCTGCCGCACATGAAGGCGGGCGCGTCGATCCTGAACACCACGTCGGTGACTGCGTATCGCGGCAGCAAGCATCTGCTCGACTACTCCGCGACCAAGGGCGCGATCGTGTCGTTCACGCGCTCGCTCGCGCTGCAGGTGGTTGAACGCGGCATCCGCGTCAATGGTGTTGCGCCGGGCCCGATCTGGACCCCGCTGATCCCGTCCACCTTTACAGCGGAGGAAGTCGCCGAGTTCGGCAAGAAGACGCCGATGGGCCGGCCGGGGCAGCCATTCGAAGTGGCGGCGGGCTTCGTGTTTCTGGCCTCGGATGCGGCCAGCTATATCACGGGGCAGATCCTGCACATCAACGGCGGCGAGGTCGTCAACGGCTGAACCAGCCGCGCATGTAGTTCGGGCGCTGCGCTTGCAAAAATTGCACGTGCCGCGCGCCGCCTCGGCCGCCAGCGTGCAGGTCCGGCGCGGGCGTGGCTCTTGCAAGCGGCGAAACTACCGCATCCATTCATCGATACAGGGAGCCACCATGTCACCGATCGTAGCGGGTCGCTTCGACTCCATCGCCAGCGCCGAAGAGGCGGCGCGGATCCTGTTCGCGCGGGGTTTTTCGGTATGGGACGTTTCCATCATGTCGGTACGGCCGCAAGGCGAGGTGCAGGCCGGGACGCAAGCCGAGACCCACACCGACAATAGCGCCGGCAACGTGATGCTGGCCGCCTGCGTCGGCAATGGGCTGTCGTCGGTTGCGGTGGACGTGCTGCGCGAAGCCGGCGCGAGCCACCTCGAGCGTGCGCAGGGCTGCTGGGAATGCGGGCAGTGGACCGACTTCGACCCGAACGTGCACGGCGAGCCGGTGCAGGACGTTGAAGGCGAATACTGGCCACGGCCGCTGGCACGGGAGTCGGTCGCCGAGCAGTCCACCGGCAACGAAGACCCGGGCAGCGAGCTGGAGCATTTCGTCAACCAGAAGCGTGCCGAACACGACTGAGCGGCGCGACCGCGCCATTCCCCGGAACGGCAACGCCATTGCCGAACTCGCGCGCCTGCGCCCTACGCAACTCACGCTGGGCTATGCCCACGTCAGCCAAAAAAAAGAAGTCACACAGCGCCACGCGGATCGCAACGACGGCGAGGCGCTGCGGCGCTTCATGCGCAGGCACCGCATCAAGACCATTGCGGGCCCCGGCGGCAGCCTCTATATCGTCGATCATCATCACTGGGCGCGCGCCTGGCTGGAGCTGGGATACCAATGGGGGCCGGTGCGCATCCTGCGCGACCTGAGCGCACTGAGTCCGTCCGCGTTCTGGAAGCGCATGCGCCAGCTCAACCACGTCCATCCATATGACGAGCACGGCGAGCTACACGGCCCCAGGGCGCTGCCGCCCACGGTGATGGGGATGCTCGACGACCCGTACCGCAGCCTGGCGGCATTTGCGCGCATGGCGGGCGCCTACCGCAAGCCGGGCAATGCCTATGGGGATTTCCGCTGGGCCGGCTTCCTGCGCGAGCGCGTGGTGCAGGATCATGACAGCATCGCCGGCTTCGGACTGGCGCTGGCCGAATCGATCAGGCTAGCGCGCAGTTCCCAGGCCAGGGAGCTGCCAGGATTTTGCGGCGGACCTGCAAACAGCAAGAAAGGGAAAGGCTGAAACGGCGCGGCGAGGGAGCGCTGAGATTCGCGCCCGTGGCGCGTCGTCCCCGCGCGAGCGGGAACGACGGGGTGCGTGAACGCGTCAGCGTTCCGATTTGTGCTTTGGCAGCTTCTTGGTCTTGGTCGATGCCATCTTGTCGAGTTCTTTCTCGCTCATCGACTTGTACATCGAACGCGAAGCGCCCTTCAGCGATCCGGCCTTGGTTTCCCCGCGCTTGGCGGAGAGCGCCGCTCCAGCGGCCTGCTGTTGCGCCTTCGATTTGGCTGGCATGTCAGTCTCCTGGATAGGGTGAAGGAAAAACGGGCGATGCGGCAGACAGGCCCGGCGTGAGCAGCGATGCCGCTCATGCCGGGCCTGCCTGCCGCCGTTGCCCGCTGGACGGCCGGGACGCTATATCCGGCCGAGAACCACGAGCAGCAGCACAATCAGGACGATCAAGCCCAGGCCGCCGCTTGGCCAGTAGCCCCAGCCGGAACTGTACGGCCAGGCCGGCAGGGCGCCGACCAGCAGCAGGACAAGAATGATCAGAAGAATAGTGCCGATTCCCATGGCGTGCTCCTTGTTCGTGGATCGGGGAAGCCGGGGGCTTCCGTACCGAAGCGGCCCGCGCATCTGAAAGGCCACTGCTCAAGGTTCAGCCTACGTCAAGGCTCGCCTGCGTCCCCCCGGGCAGGGACTGATAACGGTGTAGGAATCGGACGACGCCGTGCGCGATGCGCCTTTGGCGCGCTGCACACGGCTCGTGCAGCACATTGGCGCCGTTGTGGGCGCGCTCAGCCCGCTTCGGTCAGGCCGTGCTCGACCGCGTAGACTGCCACCTGCACGCGGCTGGCGAGGTTGAGCTTCTTCAGGATGTTCTGCACGTGGATCTTCACTGTGCTTTCGGCCACGCCGAGATCGCGCGCGATCTCCTTGTTGCTTTCGCCGCGTGCCAGCCCCTGCACGATCTCGCGCTCGCGCGCGGTCAGGCGCGGCGCGTCGTCGTGGCGCGCCGCGCCGGCGGGAGTCGGCGTGCGGAACTGCGCCACCAGCTTGGCCGTCATGCTGTCGGAGATCACCGGCTCGCCCGCGGCGGCGCGGCGGATGCCGGCGATCAGCGCCTCGGTCTCGATGTTCTTGATCAGGTAGCCGCGCGCACCGCTGCGCAGCGCGGCGGCCAGCTCCTCGGCCTCTTCGGACACGGTCAGCACGATCACCGCGGTCTGCGGCAGGTCTTCCACCAGCAGCTGCAGCGCCTCCAGCCCGGACAGGCCGGGCATGTTGAGGTCCAGCAGGATCACGTCGGGGCGATGCTGCTTGGCGCGCTTGATGCCCTCCACGCCGTCGGCGGCTTCGTCGACGATCTCGAAGTCGGTCTGTCGCTGCAGCAGCGCGCGGATGCCGGAGCGGAACAGGGTATGGTCGTCGATCAGCAGGATGCGGATGGTCATGGCTGGGTCTCTGTGTTCTGTGGGGCGCGGCGCGGCAGCACCAGTTCGATGCGCACGCCACGGCCGGGGGCCGCCTGCACATGCAGCTGGGCGCCCAGGCGCGCGGCGCGCTCGCGCATGATGTTCAGGCCGATATGCGCGTCGGCGCGCGTGGCGGGTTCGGCAGGATCGAAGCCTTCGCCGTCGTCCTCAACCACCAGGCGGAAGTCGCGGCCGTGGCTGAGCGCCACCGTCACGTGCGCGGCCAGCGCATGCTTGCGCACGTTGGAGAGCGCTTCCTGCAGGATGAAGAGCACCTGCAGCTGCTGTTCCGGCGCCAGCGGCCGGCCGCCGGCGCCGTTGCCGTCGGCATGCTCGTCGATGGTGAGCGTGGCTTCGGTGCGGCACTGGCGGCGGAAGCGCGCCACGGTGTCTTCCACTGCCGGGCGCAGTTCGCCGCCGCCCAGGCGCGAGCGGAAATTGTTGAGCAGCTCGCGCACGTCCTGGTAGCTCTCCTCCACGCCGTGGCGCAGCATCGGCACGATCTCGCGGGTCTCGGCGAGGTCGTCGCGCGCGACCGCGTCGTCAAGCAGTTGCACCTGCAGGTTCAGGTAGTTCAGCCCCTGCGCAATGCTGTCGTGCAGGCCCTGCGCCACCAGATTGCGTTCTTCCACCACCGCCAGCTGGCGCGCCGTCGCCGACAGCCGCAAGTGCTCCAGCGCCGTGCCCAGGTGCTGGCCCAGTGTTTCGAGCAGTTGCCGGTCGGAGGCGGGCAGCGCGCGCGGGGCGCGGAAATGCAGCGCGAACACGCCGGTGGCGCCGCGCTGGCTTTCGATGCGGAAGGCCGCCAGCGCGCGGAAGCCGTTGCGCGCGCACGGCGTGCCGTCCTCCATGGCCGTGGCGCCCTGCCTGCCGTCCTGCATGCCGCGCAGGTCGGTGATGGTAATCACGGCCTCGCGCGTCGCGTCGCCGCAGTGGCAGGCATCGGCGGCGGCGCACGACGCGGCCTCGGCCAGCGCCGCGGGCAGGCCCGCGCTGGCCAGCAGGTGCATGCGGTTGTGGCGTGGGTCGAGCACGCGCACGCTGCCGCCCTCGGCGTCGAACTGGCGCATCACGCGCGCCAGGAAGCCGCGCGCCATGGTGTCGGCGTCGCGGGCCTGGTTCAGGAACGCCGCCATGTCGTACAGCTCCTCCAGGTCGCGGTTCTGGCGTTCCAGCTCGGCGGTCTTCTGCGCCACGCGAGTCTCCAGGTCGTGATACAGGCTTTGCAGTTCGCCGGCCATGCGGTTGAAGCCTTCGCTGAGGGTGCCGAACTCGTCGCGCGTCTCCACCGGCAGGCGCAGCGAGAACTCGCGCGCGGCCATGCGCCGCAGGCCGTCCTGCAGCCGCAGCACCGGCAGGATGATCCACAGGTAGAGCAGGTAGATCACGGCCACGGTGCCCACGCAGGCCATCAGCGCCAGCGCCGTCTGCGACAGCCGCAGCAGGTCGGTCTTGCGCGCGCTGTCGTGCTCGATCATGCCGACCAGCTTGTCGGCCTGCGCCACGAAGCCCGGCAGCGCGGCGATATAGCGCGCCGGCGCGGTGCTGTCGGTGCCGGCCATGGCGATCGGGCGCAGCTGGGTGTGCCAGTCCTGCGTCACGCGCGCGAGCTGGGCGTGGATGGCGGGTTCGTCGGGCAGGAACAGCGGGCGCGACGGGTTGCCGCGGCGCAGCTGCGCCAGCGTGCCGTCCAGCGCCTGCACCTGCATCGCCAGCGCATTGCCGCGCTGCGCGTGCGCCAGCGTCAGCTCGATCGCGACCCGGTTGGCGCGCATGCGCAGGCTGCCGGCGTCATTGATGGCGGCGCCGGCGCCTTCGAGCTTCCAGGACAGCCACAGCGTGCCGGAGATCATGCCGAGGACGACCAGCAGAACGGCCAGCGACAGCGAGATGATGCGCGTGGAAAGGCGGTGGCGCAGCGGGGTGGCGGCCTGCGCTTCGGCCGGGGGATCGGCCGGGGGATCGGCCGATAGATCGGTGTAAGGCATGGTTCGGTATCGGGGGCTACCTGTCAGGGGAACGCCGGCGTACTGTCAGTCGCGTCAGTCGCGCGCGCGTCTCGAAGGCAATTCTCCACGTGACAGGCGCTGCACTACCTGCGCCAGATCAACAAAACGCGAGGTCGGCCAATTCGCATGTGCGCCCGGGATCGCATTGCTCGTCCGCAGTCAAGCGTGATGGCGATGAATACGACGCTACAGCATGTCACGTTGTGATATATCGACACGCCAGTCCCCTTACACCGGCTATTGGCGCCCGACTTATTCCCGATCAAATCCCCACGCCGGGCCGCGCCCTAGCATCCGGTCAATACCGGTCCGGAGAATCCACACCATGTCTGATGGCATCGACACCCTGGTGCAGCAGCACCGCAGTTGCGACGCCGCGCTGGCACGCCTGGAAGGCGCGCTGCGCGAAGCCGGCTGGACAGGGGCCGCCGCGGCCTTCGCCGAGCTGGAGACCGCGCTGGCCGGCAATTTCGGCGCGGAAGAGGCACGGCTGTTCCCCGCCTTCGAGCAGGCCACCGGCATGGCCGGCGGCCCGACCGCCGTGATGCGACAAGAACACGACGAAGTGCGCGCGCTGGTGGACAACGTGCGCGAATGGCTGTCGCTGCGCGACGCCAATGCGCTCGCGGCCGAGACCGACACGCTGGTGGTGCTGCTGCAGCAGCACAACATCAAGGAAGAGAATGTGCTGTTCCCGATGTGCCGCGCGCACGTGCCGGGGCTCGACGCCGTGCTCGACGGCATTGCCTAGCGCTGGCGAGGCAGGGCAACCCAGATGAAGGCCGCCAACCTCGATTACGAGCGCGCGCCGCGTCCCGCGGTGGTGTTCGGTTGCCTGGTGCCGGCGCCGTGGCTGGGCGCCGCGGCAGGGTTGCTGCTCGCGGCGGGGCCCGCCGGCGGCTTGCCGGACCGCTTTGCGCCGCTGGCGATGGTGGCGGTCCATGTGCTCGCGCTGGGCATGCTGATGCCGGTGATGGTGGGCGCGTTGTTCCAGATGATGCCGGTGGTGGCGGGCGTGGCCGTGCCGGGTGCCGGCGTGCTGGCACCGTTTGTCGCCGTGGCCGGTGCCGGCGTGGCCGCCGGGCTGGGCTTCGGGCTGCTTGGCGGCATGCCGCAAGGCATGCAGGCCGCCGCCGCGGCCGGCCTGCTGCTGTTGCTTGCCGGCGCGCTGCTGCTCATTGCCGGACGGCGCGTGGCCGCGGTCGACGCCACCACGCGCACGCTGGCCGGCATCGGCGCGCCGCTGCTGGCCGCGGTGCTGTGCGGCATCGCGCTTGCCGGCACCTTCGGCGGCTGGTGGCAGGTGCCGGTGGCGCCGGTGCTCGACATGCATATGGCCTGGGCGCTGGGCGGATGGCTGGCCGCACTGGTGGCCGGCGTGGCCACCACCGTGTTGCCGATGTTCTGGCAGACGCGGCGCCTGCCCGCTGCGCTGGCGCGTGGCCTGCCGATGGCGCACTGGGTGCCGCTGGCGCTGTTCAGCGGCGCAACCCTGCTATGGCCCGGCCAGCCTGCCCTGGGCCAGGCGGTGCTGCTGGCGTGGCTGGCGTTCGTCGCCGTGGTGGCCGCGTTCGGGCTGGCCGGCACCCTGCGCGCGCGGCGCCGCCAGGACCCGCTGTGGCTGCTGTGGCCGGTGGCCTGCGCCAGCATGCTGGGCGCGGCCGTGCTGGGCGCGGCGGCGATCGTGTGGCCCGCATCGGCTGCACCGCTGGCGTGGTGGGCCGGCACCATGGCGCTCATCGGCACCGGCGTGCTGCCGGTCACCGCGATGCTCGGCAAGATCGTGCCGTTCCTGGTCTGGCTGCACTTGCGCCGGCTGCTGCCGCCGCGCGCGCGCGTGCCGGCCATGCAGGCCATCATCGTGCCCGCCCGGCAGCGCCGCCAGGCGTGGCTGCTGCTGGCGGCCTACCTGCTGCTGCTGGTGCTGCCGCTGGCGCCGGTGCCGCTGGCCCGCGCCGGCGGCCTGCTGCTTGCCGCGGCCAATGCCTGGCTCGGCTGGCAATTGTTGTCCGCGTTGCGCTGCATGCGGCAGATGCGCCGCAGTGGCGGCCTGCCGCCGCGCCATGCGGCCTGGAATGCTGAACGCAGTCATGCCGAAGGAGGTCATCACCATGGGTGAAGCCATCAACCTGGAAGCGCTGCCGTTGTTCCGCGGCGTCGATGCGGCCGTGGTGGCGCAGTTGCGCGCCGCGGCCACGCTGCGCTGCCTGCGCAAGGGCGAATACCTGTTCCGTGGCGGCGAGCCGTGCGCCGGCCTCTATATCGTGGCGGAGGGCCTGCTCAAGCTGGCGCTGCAGCCGCCCGCCGGCGACGAGGCCGCCTGCGAGCGCGCCATCGAAGTATTCGGCCCGGGCGCGGCCTTCGGCGAAGACCTGCTCTGCCTGGACGTGCCGGGGCGCATGGCCTGCCAGGCGCAGACGCGCACGCTGGTGCTGCAGATCGGCAAGGCGGCGCTGTGGCAGGCCGTCATGCAGGAGCCGCTGCTGGCCGCGCAGCTGTTGCGCAACCTGTCGGGCCGGCTGCATGGGCTGATGCGCGACATCGAGGCGATCAGCCTGCAGACCGCGCTGCAGCGCGTGGCTGGCTTCCTGCGCGAGCAGGCGTTTGCCACGCGGCGCACCTGGCTGGCCTGCACGCAGCGCGTGATTGCGTCAAAGCTGGGGATTACGCCCGAGACCCTGTCGCGCGTGATGCACAGGTTCTGCGCCGAGCGGCTGGTGCGGATCGAGCGCGGCAAGATCTACCTGATCGATCCGGATGGGTTGGCGCGCCAGGCCGGCGTGGAGGAGCCGGCGGTGGCCTGAATGTCGGCACGTCAGGCACGTCAGGCACGTCCGGTGCCGCGTGCCGGGGATCCGGACGCGGCACGCAGGCTCAGGCCGTAGCGGCCACCTTGGCAGAAGCCAGCGCCGCTGGCTTTTCCCCTGTCATCAGGTAGTGGATCAGCTCGGCCACCGGGCGGATCGCCTCGCCGAACGGCAGCGCGCCCCTGCCGCGGAAGAACAGCCCGCGTTCCACGTCGCCACGTACCGCCTGCGCGAGCTTGAGGTCGATGCAGAACTGGCCGATGCGCGCAATGCCGTCGCGCAGGCCGCACGATTGCAGGCAATCGAACCCTTCCAGGCACTCTCGTACCTTGGCGCGGCGCTGCAGCCTGGCTTCGCTCGACAGGTAGCGCGACAGCCACGGCGTCAGCACCGCGCGCGCCGGCAGGCCGGCCACGCTGGTGAACTCGCGCAGCGTCTCGGGCCGCGCCGTGGCCAGCACCTGCTTGAAGGCCGGATGCGCATCGCATTCCTCGGTGACGGCAAAGGCGGTGCCGAGCTGCACCGCGGCGGCGCCCTCGTTGAGCCAGTGGCGCACCTTGGCATGGCTGTCGATGCCGCCGGCGAGAATCAGCGGGATGCTGTCCCATGCCAGCCCCAGCGACTGGAACAGGTCGCGGCACTCGGCCAGCACGCGCGAGAACGAAAAGCGCGGCTCGGACAGGTCCTGGATGGTGGCGGCGCCAAGGTGGCCGCCGGCATGGGCCGGGTGCTCGACCACGATGGCATCGGGCAGGCGGCCCTTCTTCATCCAGCGGCGCAGCACCAGGCCGATGCCGCGGGATTCCGACAGGATCGGGATCAGCGCCACCCCGGGGTGGCCGGCGGCCAGCTCGGGCAGGTCCAGCGGCAGCCCTGCGCCCATCACGATGGCATCGGCGCCGCTTTCGCACGCCTGGCGCACCAGCGAGGCATGCGAGCCCACCGCCTTCATCACGTTGACCGCGATCAGCCCGCGGCCTTCCGACAGCGTGCGCGCGGCGCGGATCTCGCGGTCGAGCGCCTCGAGGTTGGCGGCTTCGATGCCCGCCTTGTCGCGCACGCCGCGGGTGCGCGCCATCAGGTCGGGATGGTGGTGGCGCAGGTCGATGCTGGCGATGGTGCCCACGCCGTTCTCGCGTGCCACTGCGCCGGCAAGCCGGTGCGCCGAGATGCCGATGCCCATGCCGCCCTGCACGATGGGCAACAGGCGGCGGCCGGCCAGCTTCAGCCAGTGTTCGTTCATAAAAGGGATCTCCGGAAGGTGAATCGCGTGTGGCCGGCAGCCGGCCTGGCGCGGGGGGTGACTGGCGAAGCGTGGCACAGCGGAAAGCCCCTGCGTTTGCCGCAGGTCAAGCCCACGGGCGCTGCCTGCCATCGGCCTACGCCGACCGGCATACGCCGGCGCCAGCCATGTGCCGTTGGTGCGGGTTTGCGCGCGATCAAGCCCCTTGCGCCAGCGCGTGGCTAGCATCGGCCGCTGTCTTTGTCCTGTTTTTTGTCCTGTTTTCCCACACCATGACAACTGCCTCTACTGGCCCGGATGCGGCCACCGTCGCGCCTGCCTGCGCGCCACGCCGGCCCCAGCTGGTTGCGCCCGCCGGCTCGCTGGCGGCGCTGCGCATGGCGCTGCAGCACGGCGCCGACGCGGTCTACCTGGGCCTGCGCGATGCCACCAATGCGCGCAACTTCGGCGGCCTGAACTTTACCGAGGCCGACATCCGCACCGGCGTCGCCGAAGCCCACGCCCGCGGCGCCGAAGTGCTGTTCGCGATCAACACCTTCGCGCAGATGGGTGCGGTGCCGCAGTGGCACCGCGCCGTCGACGCCGCGGCGGAACTGGGTGCCGACGCGGTCATCATGGCCGACGCCGGCCTGATGGGCTACGCCTGCGAGCGCCATCCGCGGCTGCGCCTGCACCTGTCGGTGCAGGGCTCGGCCACGCATGCCGATGCCATCGAGCTGATGCGCGAGCGCTTCAATATCCGCCGCGTGGTGCTGCCGCGCGTGCTGTCGCTGGCGCAGATCGGCAAGCTGGCGCGGCAGACCAGCGTCGAGCTGGAAGTATTCGGCTTCGGCAGCCTGTGCGTGATGGCCGAAGGGCGCTGCCTGCTGTCGTCGTACGCGACCGGGGACTCGCCCAACAACAAGGGGGTCTGCTCGCCCGCGCACGCGGTGCGCTGGACCGAGCAGGACGGCACCATGCAGGCGCGCCTGTCAGGCATCCTGATCGACAGCTACGCGCCCGGCGAGCCGGCCGGCTATCCGACCTTGTGCAAGGGCCGCTTCGAGGTGGAGGGCGAGCGCGGCTACGTGCTGGAAGAGCCCACCAGCCTCAATGCGCTGTCCCTGCTGCCGGCGCTGGTCGGCATGGGCATCGCTGCGATCAAGATCGAAGGCCGGCAGCGCAGCCCGCGCTACGTCGCCGATGTGGTCGGCGTGCTGCGCGCCGCCATCGACGACGCCTGCGGCGATCCCGCACGCTTTGCGCCGCGCCAGGAGTGGCAGGCCACGCTGGGCCGCCATGCCGAGGGCGACCAGGTGACCCAGGGCGCCTACGACCGGCCATGGCGGTGACGCGGATGGACGCGACCAGCCTAAATCGCCCCGTCGATCCCCCCGCCACCCTTGCCACGATGGAACCTGCCATGCCCGATACCGCCACGGCGACCGCGCCTCGAGCTGTCTCGCAACATACTGCACCGCAATTCGGCATCGCCCTCGGCCCGCTGCTGTACTACTGGCCGCGCGAGCGCGTGCTGCAGTTCTACGCCGCCGTCGCCGATGCCCCGGTGGACCGCGTCTACCTCGGCGAGACCGTCTGCACGCGGCGCCACGAACTGCGCCACGCGCAGTGGCTGGAGATTGCGCAGATGCTGCGCGATGCCGGCAAGGAGGTGGTGTTGTCCACCCCGGTGCTGGTGGAGTCCGATACCGACATCGCCTGGATGCGCCGCGCCTGCGAGCAGCACGACTACCTGGTCGAGGCCAATGACCTTGGCGCGGTGCGCTGCATGGGCGGGCGGCCTTTCATCGCCGGCCCGCACCTGAACGTCTACCACGCCGACACGCTGGCGTGGCTGTCCGGGCTGGGCGCGGCCGGCTGCGTCGTGCCGGTGGAAATGGACGGCCGCACGCTGGCCGCGCTGGCCGCGGCGCGGCCGGGTGGCGTTGGCGTCGAAACCTTTGTCTGGGGCCGCATGCCGCTGGCGTTCTCGGCGCGCTGCTTCACTGCGCGCCACCATCGGCTGCGCAAGGACAGCTGCGAATTCCGCTGCATGGACTACCCCGACGGCCTGGTCGCCGCCACCGGCGAAGGCCAGGCGTTCTTCACGCTCAACGGCGTGCAGACCCAGAGCGCGACCTGCCTCGACCTGTGCGCCGAGGCGCTCGCCATGGCCGCGATGGGCGTGGACATGCTGCGCGTCAGCCCGCACTCGACCGGCACGCTGGAGGTGGTGCAACAACTGGCGGCGATCCGCGCGGGCGAGCGCGCGCCGGCGCCCAGCGGCATCGCCCCGGCGGGGGCGCAGCCCTGCAACGGCTACTGGCACGGCGGCGCCGGCATTGCGTGGGAGGCACGGGCATGAATGCGAACACAAGCCCATTGCACAAGCTGATGGCCGGCGTGCACCGGCGCATGCCGGCGCGGGCGCGCGCGCTGCCGCTGGTGGCAGCGCTGGAACTGGCGCGGCGCGCCGGCTGGCTGGAGCCGCCGGCCGCGCTGGAAGGCCATGTATTCCTGCTGACGGTGCAGGACCTGGGGCTGGAAGTGCCGTTCCGCTGCGAAGGCGGGTGCTTCCGCACCGCCGGTGCCGGCAGCGGCGAACCCGCGCTGACGCTGCGCGCCGCCGCGGTCGACTACCTGCGGCTGCTCGGCGGCGAGGCCGACACCGACACGCTGTTCTTCCAGCGCAAGCTGGTGATCAGCGGCGACACCGCGCTCGGGCTCGAGGTCAAGTACTGGCTCGATGCGGCGCCGCGGCCGGCGTGGGTCAGCCAGGCGGCGGCGCGGCTGGTGGCGCTGCAGGGCGCGCTGACGGTACGCGCGGGTTAGCCGGCGCCATGTTCTGGCCACGGCTGGTCAGGCCGCTTCGCCATCCACCATGTACCGGTTGCGGCCCGCGCGCTTGGCGCGGTACATCGCGCTGTCGGCGCGGTGCAGCAGCGGCTCCAGCCGCGGCGACTCGGGCACGGCGCAGACCGCGCCCACGCTGATCGTCACCACGGGCTGCACCGGCGTGCCGCGGTGCGCGATGCCAAGCTCGCGCACCGCGGCGACCATGCGGCGCGCCACGTCGCGAGTCTCTTCGCGCGATGCGCCGGGCAGCACCGCCGCGAATTCCTCGCCGCCCAGCCGCGCGCAGAACTGCTCGCCCGTTACCGTGCCGGCCAGCGCGCAGGCGATCTGGCGCAGGCAGTCGTCGCCCGCCAGGTGGCCGTGCAGGTCGTTGTACTGCTTGAACAGGTCGACATCCAGGATCAGCAGCCCCAGCGGCTGGCCGCGCTCATGCGCGCGGGTCACGGCGGCGAGCGACTCGCGCTGGAAGTAGCGCCGGTTGGGGATGCCGGTGAGCGCGTCGACGTCGAGGTCGGCCTGCACCTGCCACAGCTGCTCCTCGGTCTGGCCGAGGCGCGCGGTCAGCGCCAGCTCGCGCGACTGGAAGCGGCTGATGTCGCGCATGAACACCAGGCTGCCGATCTGCCTGCCGTCCAGGCGCTCGACGCGTTCGACAGCCAGCTCGAACGGGGCACCCGGCGGCACGAACGGCGTGGCGGGCGCAAGGCCGGGCGCAGCCTGAGCCGATCCCTGAGCCGGTCCCTGAGCCGATCCCGGCGCCGATTCCAGTGCCGTCTCCCATCCTGCCGGCACCGCGCTGCCGCGGTGCAACTGCGGCCACAGCTGGGCCGCGGCGGGGTTGAATTCCACCACCGCGCCCTTGGCGTCGACGATCACACAGCCCTCGCGCAGCGCGTCGAACACGCGCAGCCGGGCGTAGTGGCCGATATCGTCGAGGTGCGTGCGCAGCGCGCAGAACCACACCAGTACCGCCATCAGCGAAAACGTGGCCGGGGTCAGGTCGCCGCCCAGCGGGCCGGTCCAGCGGTTCAGGTAAGCCACATGGGCAATCAGCGGCAGCGCCAGGCCGCCGGCCAGGATGACGCGGCCGCGGCGCGACAGGGCGTCGTTGGGCACTTCGGCCGTGATCAGGAAAAACCAGCTCAGCGCCAGCAGCGAGTAAGACCAGAAGGCCGCCACGACGTAGCCCGCGCCATGTTCGAACACCGCGCCGGGCGCGACCCCGGGCGGCATCAGCGTAATGCGCGTCCAGACCAGGTGGTGCCGCTCATTGGTGAAGACCAGCACTACTGTCACCACTGCCGCCATCACCGGCAGCCACAGCCGCGACCATGGCACCACGTAGCGCGGGCGGCTCAGGTGCACCATCGCCACCAGCCAGCCGATCGGCACCGCGACGATGCCGATGTACTGGATCTTGGCCCACAGGATGCGCCCGGGCAGGTCGGTCGAACTGATCTCAAGCAGGCGTCCGCCGCTCCAGACCACCGCGCCGAAGGCCAGCACCAGGAACGCCTGGACGGTGGGGTCGTCGCGCCGGGGCCAGGTGGCTATGGCCATGCCGATGCAGCAGACGACGGCGACGGTGAGCAGCAGGACCAGTGGATATGAGGGCATGAACCGGGGCGCGTCCTGAACCAGTCCTGTGTGGAGATCCGCCAGCCGGGACGGCGGGGATGGCGAATCGGGGTGTCATGATCTGCATGATACCGGTGCGCGCGCGTTGTCATGGCAAGCCGCGCAGGAAAAAAATTGGCCGCGGCCAGGCGCGAGCCACCCGGCGCGCAACGCCACGGCGCTCGTGCCGGTTCAGCTCGCGCTCGGACGCGGTGTCTCGCGGATCAGCCAGGAGGGAATGTCGGTGACGGCCTTCGCGCCCGCGGTCCAGTCAGTCAGCGGGCCCTGCATGAACAGGTGGCCCCAGCCATCGATCCACTTCTGCTGGGCGCGGGCCAACAGTTCCAGCATGGCCGAGGCATAGTGCAGCGGCCCGCCCAGCAGCGGCAGCTCGCAGGCGATCTCGCGCGCGTACAGGGTCTCGGGGTCCTGTTCCACCAGCATGCCCACGGCGTCGAAGCGCAGTTCCTCGGCCATGTTGCTGGCAAATTCCAGGTTCAGCTCGGCCATGCGGCGCCAGTTCTCGGCCAGGTCTGCCTGGATGGACTGGAACTGCTGCAGGCTGGCAAAGCCTGCCGTGAAGACGGCAGGGAAGGGCCAGGCGGGCCAGGCAGGCCAGAAGGCTTGCGTTGCGGTCATCATCATGGGCATCTCCGGTACGGGTCCACAGGGCGCGCCACCGCAGGGTGGTGAGGGCACCACATGCATGCTGCACTGCAAACGACGCCTGACTAGCTTAGGCAGGCCAGGCGACCTTTGCCATCCCAATGCCGCCCGCGCCCTCATTTGCCTCCTCACTTGCCAACTTACTTGCAGCCCAGGCGCCTGGCCAGCTTGTGCAGGTTGCTGGCATCGACGCCGAGCTGCCGCGCCGCCTGCGCCCAGTTGCCGCCGTGGGCCTGCAGTGCCTGTTCGATGCACGCGCGCTGGGTCTGGTCGACGGCCTCGCGCAGGCTGGTGCCGGGGACGATCGCTGGCAGTGAGGCGCATGTCGCCTCCGCCAGCGCTGGCGGAGGCGCATCGAGTCCGTCCAGGTCGAGCAGCTCCGTTTCCAGCGTGACGATGTCGTTGCGGCCGGCGCCCCGGCTGACCGCGCGCAGCGCGGCGCGGCTGAGCACGTGCTCGAGCTCGCGCACGTTGCCGGGCCAGCGATAGCGCCGCAGCGCATCCTGCGCCGCCGGCGCCAGGCGCAGGCTGCGCAGGCCCAGGCGGGCGCGGTTCAGTTCCAGGAAGCGCCCGGCCAGCAGCAGCACATCGTTGCCGCGCTCGCGCAGCGGCGGGATCGGGATCGGGTAGACCGACAGCCGGTGGTACAGGTCGGCGCGGAACGAGCCGTCGCGCACATGCTCGCGCAGGTTGCGGTTGGTGGCGGCGATCACGCGCACGTTGACGCGGCGCGGCCGGTCCGAGCCCAGCCGCTGGATCTCGCCGTTCTGCAGCGTGCGCAGCAGCTTGGCCTGGATCGACAGCGGCAGCTCGCCCACTTCATCGAGGAACAGCGTGCCGCCGTCGGCGGCCTCGAAGCGGCCCGGGCGTTCGCCGGTGGCGCCGGAAAAGGCGCCGCGGGCGTGGCCGAACAGCTCGCTCTCGGCCAGCGACTCGGGCAGCGCCGCGCAGTTGACGTGCACCAGCGGCTGCGCGCGCCGGCGCGACTGACGGTGCAGCCGGTGCGCGAACAGCTCCTTGCCGACGCCGGTCTCGCCCAGCAGCAGCACCGGCAGCTCGGTATCGGCAACCACCTCCAGCTCGTGCAGCAGGTTGGCGATGGCCGGACTCTGGCCGACGATCTCGCCGGTGATGTCGCCGGCGCCGGCCGTGCCTTCGTCGGCAACGGGCTTGCCCCGTGCCACCTGCAGCGCCAGGATCTCGGCCTCGAGCCGGGTGGTGCGGATCGCCGCCTCGACCACCACGGTGAGCCGCTGCAGCTCGGCCTGCGCGGCGGCGTCGAAGGTGCCCACGGCGAGCGCATCGAGCGTGAGCACACCCCATGGCTGCCCTTCGACCTCCAGGCTGGTGCCCATGCAGTCATGCACCGGCAGCGGCTCGCCCACGTGCTCGTCGATCAGGCCGTCGTACGGGTCTGGCAGCACGCTGTCGTGATGGAAACAGGTCACGTCGCGCCGCGCCAGGATTGCCGCCAGGCGCGGATGCAGGCCGACGGCGAAGCGCCGGCCCAGCGCGTCGCCGACCAGGCCATCCACCGCCATCGGGCGCAGGTGGTCTTCTTCCAGCCGCAGCAGCGCCACGGCGCCGCAGCGGAAATGCGCCCGCAGGCCGCTGACCAGGCGCTGCAGGCGCACGGCGTGGGGCAGGTCGGCCACCAGGTCGGCCAGCAGCTCGGGAACGATCGCGGAAGTCGTCATGGTGAAAAACACCAGTTGGGGTGATTAGTACCACGAACAGTCTAGGGTATTTAGAACCATCCGTGTGACAACCCTTTGATCTGGAATGGTTTTTTTCAGGCACGCTCCTCGCGTCATGTCATGCGGACGCAACTTCCCACACAGGAGCACCTCATGACCTACCAGGACCAATCGCTCGGCCAGCTGGCCCGCCGCATCCCCGGCGCGACGCGCATCTTCCATGACTACGCGCTCGACTTCTGCTGCGGGGGCAAGCAGACCCTGCGCGATGCCGCGCTCGAAAAAGGCCTCGATGCCGCCGCCATCGACAGCATCGAAGCGCGGCTGCATGCCCTGCACGACGACGCCGCACCCGCCGGACAGGACTGGAACACCGCGACGCCGGCCGTGCTGATCGACCATATTTTGACGCGCTTCCACGCTCGTCACCGCGAGCAGTTGCCCGAACTGATCCGGCTCGCAAGCCGGGTCGAGCAGGTCCACGGCGACCGGCCGGATTGCCCGGTCGGCCTGGCCGACCACCTGGCCGGCATGCTCGGCGAGCTGGAAACCCATATGCAGAAGGAAGAGCAGGTGCTGTTCCCGATGCTGACGCGCGGCATGCAGGCCGCCGCCGGCCGCCCGATCGCGGTGATGCGCATGGAGCATGACGACCATGGCGTGGCGCTGCAGCGGGTAGCCGACCTGACCAACGACATCACGCTGCCGCGCGCGGCCTGCAATACCTGGCGCGCGCTTTACCTGGGCCTGCGCGCGCTGCGCGAAGACCTGATGGAACACATCCACCTGGAAAACAACGTGCTGTTCGAGAACGCCGCAGTGGCCGCCACGGTGGCCGCCACCGTGCCAGCCACCGGTTGCGGCTGCGCGGGCCACGCCTGAGCCGCGCACCAGCCATCACAACCAAACGACTTCGCATCATGGGTTCCTACCGCAGACTCTGGTTCATGCTGATCGCCGTGCTGGCGGTCACTTTCTCCCTGCTCGGCTACTACGGCGTCGAGGTATACCGGCAGGCCCCGCCAATGCCGGCCAAGGTGGTCACGGCCGAAGGCCGCACCCTGTTCACTGGCGACGAGATCCTGGACGGCCAGACCGCCTGGCAGTCGGTGGGCGGCATGCAGCTCGGCTCGATCTGGGGCCATGGCGCCTACCAGGCGCCGGACTGGACCGCCGACTGGCTGCACCGCGAACTGACCGCGTGGCTCGAACTGGCGGCGCAGGACACGTACGGCCGTCCGTACGCCAAGCTGGCCGCGCCCGAACAGGCCGCGCTGCGCGAGCAGTTGCGCACGGAATACCGCGGCAACGCCACCGATCCGGCCACCAACGTGCTGACCGTGTCGAAGCGCCGCGCGCAGGCCATCGCCAACACCGCGGCCTACTACGACCAGCTCTTCTCCGACGCGCCGGCACTGCACACCACGCGCGATCACTACGCCATGAAGGAGAACACGCTGCCCAGCGCCGAGCGGCGCCAGCAGCTGACACAGTTCTTCTTCTGGACCGCATGGGTCGCCTCGACCGCGCGTCCCGGGCATGAAGCCACCTACACCAACAACTGGCCGCATGAGCCGCTGATCGGCAACAAGCCGACCAGCGAAAACGTGGTGTGGTCGGTGATCAGCGTGGTGGTGCTGCTGGCCGGCGTGGGCTTCCTGGTGTGGGCGTGGGCCTTCCTGCGCGGCAAGGAAGAGACGCCGCCGCAGGCGCCCGCGCGCGACCCGCTGTTGTCGGTGGCGCTGACCCCGTCGCAGCGCGCGCTGGGCAAGTACCTGTTCCTGGTGGTGGCGCTGTTCGTGTTCCAGGTGTTCCTGGGCGGCTTTACCGCGCACTACACCGTCGAGGGGCAGAAGTTCTATGGCATCGACGTATCGCAGTGGTTCCCGTACGCGCTGGTGCGCACCTGGCATATCCAGAGCGCGTTGTTCTGGATCGCCACGGGCTTCCTGGCCGCTGGCCTGTTCCTGGCGCCGCTGATCAACGGCGGCAAGGACCCGAAGTTCCAGCGGCTCGGCGTCGATGTCCTGTTCTGGGCGCTGGTGGTCGTGGTGGTGGGCTCGTTTGCGGGCAACTACCTGGCGATTGCGCAGAAGCTGCCGCCGCACCTGAACTTCTGGCTGGGCCACCAGGGCTATGAATATGTCGACCTGGGCCGGCTGTGGCAGATCGGCAAGTTCGCCGGCATCCTGATCTGGCTCGTGCTGATGATGCGCGGCATCCTGCCGGCGCTGCGCGCGCGCGGCACCGACCGCAACCTGCTGGCGCTGCTGACCTCGTCGGTGGTGGCGATCGGCCTGTTCTACGGCGCGGGCCTGGCCTACGGCGAGCGCACCAGCCTGACGGTGATGGAGTACTGGCGCTGGTGGGTGGTGCACCTGTGGGTGGAAGGCTTCTTCGAGGTCTTCGCCACCACCGCGCTGGCCTTTATCTTCGCCACGCTGGGGCTGGTGTCGCGCCCGATGGCGACCGCGGCCAGCCTGGCCTCGGCATCGCTGTTCATGCTCGGCGGCATCCCCGGCACCTTCCACCACCTGTACTTTGCCGGCACCACCACGCCGGTGATGGCGGTCGGCGCCGCGTTCAGCGCGCTGGAAGTGGTGCCGCTGATCGTGCTGGGCCATGAGGCCTGGGAGAACTGGAGCCTGAAGCAGCGCGCGCCGTGGATGGCGGACCTGAAGTGGCCGCTAATGTGCTTCGTCGCGGTGGCGTTCTGGAACATGCTGGGCGCCGGCGTATTCGGCTTCATGATCAACCCGCCGATCGCGCTGTACTACATCCAGGGCCAGAACACCACGCCGGTCCACGCCCATGCGGCGCTGTTCGGGGTCTATGGCTTCCTGGCACTGGGCTTCACGCTGCTGGTGCTGCGCTACGTGCGGCCGGCGTACCGGCTGAGCCCGGCGCTGATGAAGACCGCCTTCTGGGGCCTGAACGCCGGCCTGGTACTGATGATCGGCACCAGCCTGCTGCCCGTCGGCATCATCCAGTTCCTGGCCAGCGTCGAGCATGGCACGTGGTACTCGCGCAGCGAGGAGTTCATGCAGCAGCCTATCCTGCAGACGCTGCGCTGGGTGCGCACGTTCGGCGACGTGGTGTTTATCGTCGGCGCGGTGTCGTTTGCCTGGCAGGTGGTGCTGGGGCTGGCTAACCGTACCCCGGCCGCGGCGGATGCGGTGGCTGTGAGGATGAAGGCGGCGGCGCGCTGAAGCGCGCGACGGAAGGTGAAATCGACGCAGTAAGAGGTAAGGAGAGGCAGTACTTGCCCGCCCGGTTTCCGGGCGGGCGTTTTCTTGCGTCAGTTGTAGCCAAGAATCGCGATCGTCGCGACGTCTGGCCGGTCGTTCGAGTTGTCCGTCAGCACTTCCGTGGGTGTTTTCTGCTGGCTCACCCAATGCGGCCCGGGCTGCGGCGCTTGCCGGGTTGCCGCAGGCAACGATATGGGAGACGGGTCAATGCTCGTGGTGGCGTTCATATGCGTTTCTCGGTAATAAGCGCTTCAGGTCGACTACGTTTCAGGCGCGGCTTGCCTGGGCAACGCCATCGTGGGATTTCTGGGTCCGGCTGCGTTTGATGATGCCGAACACGATCAGCACCACGGGCAGGATCAGCAAGCCTTCGGCCAACTCGGGGTCGACTGGCAGTTTCACGACATGCAGCGCCTTCAACCCCGCTGCGGCGATGGACAGTACGTAATACGAGATCGCGGCCACTGACAGCCCCTCGACGGCATGCTGCAGATGCAGCTGGTTCCGCGCGGTACGGTCCAGTCCGGCCAGCAGCCGGGTGACGTCACGCTCCTGGGTCAGGTTGACGCGGGTGCGGAGCAGGTCGACGGCACGTGCGACCCGTGCCGCGATCTGTTCGTGGCGTGACCAGACGCTGCGGCACGTCTCCATGGCGGGTCCGAAACGCCGCTCCATGAATTCCGAGATCGTCGGCATGCCTTCGATCCGCTGTTCCCGCAGCTCCTGGATCCGCGCCAGCACGATTCGCTCATACGCACGCGACGCGCTGAAGCGTCCGCTGTGCCCGGACAGCGATTCCACGCGCACGGCCAGTTCGGTGAGCCTGTCCAGCAGTTCCGCATCGTCGTCGCCGGCGCGACGGGCGTCCATGGCCCGCATCAGTTGCTGGAGCGACGCGTGAATGTCGTCGAGTTCCCGGCCAAGGCTGCGTGCGACCGGCAACGCCAGCAACGCCATCATGCGATACGTCTCGATCTCGTAGAGCCGCTGCAGCAGCCTGCCGCCCTGTTCCTCGCGGAAGTCCTCGTCGATCGCAAGGATGCGCATATAGCCGTCGGCCCGCACATTCCAGTCGCAGTAGACCTTGCCGCCGCCCAGGACATCGCTGCCGACGAGAACCGGCCCGTCGAGCCAGTGGCGCAAGTCCGCGCTGACTGCGGCCGCGGCGTTTCCCGACAGCAATTCCATCCGGACCGCATGAAAGCGCTTGCCCGCCAGCAGGCTCAGCCAATCCGCCGGAACCCCATGGATGGCGAGGTCATTGAAGTAGTCCGTGTCGTCGCGCGGACTGACGAACGTGAAGGTGGAGAACTCGGTGTGCCGCTCCCATTTCAAGTGCCAGCCGAAGGGCGATTGCACGGCGTGGTGCGTGACCCCGTCCGTGGGCAGCGCCATGCCGGTCTGTTCGCACAAGGTACGAACGAGATACTCGTGGATCGCAGGATCCTCGTCCGAATAGATCGCATAGTGGGTCAGTGACACGCTGCCGCTGAGCCGGAGAAAGGGGCGGGCGTGCAATTCAGCGACGAGGGAGGCGCGTAGCGGGTGGTCGACGAGTAGCGAAGCGGCTTTGTTGTCCATGCTCGGAAGGCGGATACCGAAATCCCGCGGTCAAGACGTGGTGCAAGGTTGCGGTCCACGTTTTTGTTTGTTGTTGCCAAATATCGCACGCCGTTTTCAAGAAGAAAAACGCATAATATTGATTGTTGTATTCAGTTTTCCTGATAGCTATGAAGATGCTTGACCACGATGTCCTGGCTACGGTAGTCGCCGTCGCCGAGACCGGCAACATGACGCGCGCCGCCGAGGCGGTGAACCGTTCGCAGTCCGCCGTCAGCATGCAAATCAAGGCACTCGAGGAAGCGCTGGGCCGGCCCCTGTTCGTGCGGCGGCCCCGCAGCATCGTGCTTACGCACGAGGGTGAAGTGCTGCTGGGCTTCGCCCGGCGGATGCTGGCCCTGCACGACGAAGCCTGGGCCGCCGTGGTACGGCCGGAGGTGACGGGCAAGGTAGCGATCGGGGTGCCCGACGACTACGCATCATCGCTGCTGCCATCGGTGTTGAAGAAGTTCTCGACGACGTACCCGAAAGTGCAGATCCAGGTAGTCGGCCTGCCCAGCAGCGCGCTCGCGCCACTGGTCAAGGACGGCACCGTCGACCTTGTCTGCGGCACACGCGTGAAGGGCTTGTCGGGCGACTTCATCCGTTACGAGCCGATGGCATGGGCCGCCATGACGAACGGGCCGCAAGTGTGGGAGGACAGGCCGTTGCCCATCGCCGTGTTCATGCCGGGTAGCGTGGCGCGCGAGAACGCGATCCGCAGCCTGGATCGAGCACGGATTGCGCATCGAACGTCGTACGAGAGCCCAAGCCTGCTGGGTTTGCTCAGCATGGTCGAGGCTGGCCTGGCCGTCGCGGCGTTGGCCCGATGCGCGATCCCGCCACAACTGGCCGTGCTTGGCCAGGCCCATGGGCTGCCCGACCTGCCGCCGCTCGAGCTTATCCTTGCCCGAAGCGCAAAGTCCAAGCGGCCGCCTTGCGATTTCCTTGCCGAGCAGATCATGACGGACCTTCGGGCAGGGGCCGCGCAGGCTTAGCACCGGTCGCCTGTATTATGGCGGCGCTTAAATGGGGCGCTTTGTCGCGTGGCTTGTCGCCGCTTTTATCCCCGCTTTTGTCCCCACTGCGCCGGCACGATGCAGACATGGCTAACCCCGGCGGGATAGTCCATACCGCATTGCGTGCATTCTGGCTCTCACCATAAAATCCAGGGAGCTAGCCATGAAGCTGACCTGCATTGCTTGCCTGGCGGTTCGCAATGGCTGATCACAAGCCATCATTCGTCGGCCATGCCGGAGAAGACCTGACGCAACCCTGGCCTCAGGAGCCCTTGCGCCCGGCCATATGATGCAGGTACGCCAGCAGGTCCTTCAGGTCGGCATCCGATAGCGTCCTTTCGTCGATGGCCGGCATGCGCGCGCCCGGCCACCAGCGTAGTGACTGCGGGTCGCGGATCAGGCTGGCCAGTTTGTCGTCGCCCATGTACTCCACCGCGCTGTGCGGCACATTGAGATCCGGGCCGAGGTGGGCATCGCCCACCTTGTTCAGCGAGTGGCATGAGAAGCAGACCCGCTGGAAGGTCGCGAAGCCGCGCATGACCGGGCCATCGGCCGGCTGGTCGGAGGCAGGGCGGATGGCCGCAAAGCGCTCCGCGGGCGATGCGGTGATATCGATGCGCGCGATGTTGTAGGTCCAGTGGCTTTCATTGACCACGGATGCGGCGCCCCCCGACGGCAGCGTCCAGATCAGCCGAAACGGGCCGATGCCCTGGCCCTTGAGCTTCGGCCACGGCCGTGCAGGATTTTCCACGGCCAGCCAGGCCCGCGGCTCGTCGGCGCTATCGGCCAGCAGCATACGCAGCGGCAGGTGAGAGACATAGCCATCGCTGGCCGCTGTCGTGGCAGTCGCGCCGGCTTCCGCAGACATGCCGCGCAACAGGGAGGCCATCGGGATCGCCTTGAATGTCAGGCGGCGTTTCAGGTTGTCATCGTCGACCGTCACGTTGGTGAGCCGACGGTCCTTTAGCAGCGCATCGGCCGTCCAGCTGCATTGCTGCATACCAGCCGAAATGACCAGCGTGGCCGGCTCGGCGCCGCTCGCCGGACCCGCAAGCAAGGCCATGGCACAGCCAAGCGCTCCAACTGCCTTTGCAATCCAGGCCTTCATGGGTGTATCTCCGGAAGCGGGGTAACGTGTTGAGCCGAACGTTCAGTGTAATAAAGAAAGGGTTCATCACAGATATCCGTGAAGGGGATGATCCGACGGACGACCTCATCCTCGTCGCGTTCTGCGGCAGACGTTTCACATCAGAACTTTCCTTCACAGCAGTGTCCTTGCTGCGCCGGCGGACACCTGACTGTCCCGAACGAGCAGAACACGCAGCAGTCACCAGGAGCGGGCTTCAGCAGCGTCTTGCAGTTTGCACACTCATAGAAGAACACGCAGGCATCCGTCGGCATCGTCTCCTGCTGTGCCCAACCGCAATGCGGACAAGTCAGAACGGATTCCAGGATGACGTCTCGCATCGCCCCTCCCTTGCAAGAAACTGCACATCACCAAGCGGTCCACGCGGGTCATTGCTCCCCAGTGCACATGGCATGCCGCCGGATCAGCCAATCGGCCGAAAGGGTCCCCGCACCCCGCGCCAGCAATACCAACAGCATCGCTCCCCACTGGATATGCGTCGGCCATGCCTGTGGATAGACGAAGAGCTGTATCACTGCCGTCATGCACAACAGTACCAGTGCTGCGAGCCGGGTTGCCAGGCCGAGGAGCAGCAGCACTGGCGCGGTCAGCTCGACGGACACGGCCAGGTAGACAGCCACTTCGGGTGGCAGCAACGGCAGCCGGTATTCTTCGCGGAAAAGCTCGAAAGCCGTCTCCAGGTTCGCCAGCTTGGCCATGGCCGAATGCCAGAAGACAGTGGCCACCGCGACGCGCAGTGGGACGGCGAGAGCCGAGTACGGAATTCGATCCAGCCAGCCCACCGCGCGCCGGAAATGCGCGCCGAGCGTGAACGAGGACCGGGCTGAGTGCGTGATATGTGTCATGCCGAACGCTCCGCGATAGTCAGATCAGGCGCATGGCGCGCGGCCGAATCCGGTGAAACAGCCAGCGCACAGCAGGGTGGCCAGCCACGCGTGAGCGTCAGCCGGCGAGGCAGCGCCAAGTGCGATGTGCAGTGGAGCGCCGGCCAGCAAGGCCCCTGCGAATTGCCATTGCCAGGCATGGATCCGGTCGACGTCGATGCCGGCGGATGCCCGGCGCACCAGCAGGCTGACCGGGCCCGATGCAAGGTCGACAAGCCCCAGCGCCCGGTCGTCGCGCATCAGCACCGCCCGCCAGATGACGTCGACAGGAGAATCGGCTTGCACGAGGCGCACCGCAGGGTGTGCCACAAAACAGATCTCGCCGGCCACGGCCATGTCCAGTTCCGCCAAACGGCCCAGGTCAAGCGGCATGGCATCCGGCGCGTGCAACACCGAATTCACGGCCCAGTCAAGGCGGGCGACGTCCGGCACGTAAGGGATTGCTGCGGCCTCGGGCAGGCGCGCCAGGAAAACGGGGTACCCCTCGCCATATGCATCCAGCCATGCGCTGCGCGGGGGCTCTGCTTCGATGAACAGCCGGGCCGCGCCTTCGAAGAACTCCGGCCCCACCAGGGCCTGCACCGCCGGATATGACAGGCGCAGCGCGGCCACCAGCGTGGCGGTGGACGTGTTCCGGTAGATGCCAACCCGATCCTGCGGCGCAAGCGCGCCAGCGGTCACGGATGACGAGGCGCGACCGTCGCCAGCATTCCTCAACGCGTTGGCGAACGCGTGCTGCAGATCAAGCAGCGATGGCAGATCGGATTGCATGCCGCTGTCTCTCCAAGGCTGCCTCTGCAATACGCGCCTCATCCCTCAGCACGTCGAGCGGCGGCACATCCGTATCCCATTCGATCAGCGTCGGCACTGGCCCGAACAACCCAAGCGCCGCCTCATACAACGCCCACACCGGTGGCACCACCCGCGAGCCGTGGTCGTCGATGCACACGACCTGTCCCTGTCCGAGTTGCAGCATGCTGTGGCCGGCCAGGTGGATTTCGCCGATGGCGGCCGGCGACAGCGCGCGCAGGTATGTCATGGCATCCCATCCATGATTGCTAGCGCTGACAAAGATATTATTGACGTCACACAGGATGCCGCACCCGGTGTGCCGCGCCACTTCGGCGAGGAACTCCCACTCCGGAATGGTCGAATGACGGAACTGGAAGTAGGTAGACGGATTCTCGAGCAGGATGCTGCGTCGCAAAGCGCCCTGGACTTGGTCGACATGCCGGCATACCACCGCCAGGGCCTCTTCGGTCATCGGCAGCGGCAGCAGGTCGGCAAGGTACTTGCCCCCCGCGATGCTCCAGGAAAGATGTTCCGATACCAGGCCGGGTTCCAGCCTCTCAACCATCTGGCACACGCGCGCCAGATGGGCCGGGTCGAGCCCCTCGGCACTGCCAAGGGACAGGCCCACGCCGTGCAGCGAGAGCGGATAGTCGGAGCGGATGGCCTCCAGGCAACGTGGCGCGCGGCCACCGCCCATGTAGTTTTCCGTATGCACCTCAAACCACGCAATCGGAGGGTGCTCCTCCAGCACCGCCTGGTGATGCCGGAAACGCAGCCCGACCCCGGCGCGCAGCGGGATCAGGCCCGGCCCGTGTTGATGGAGGGCAGCCATGGTCGCCGGCCTCAGGAGGCTTTCAGCTTGCCGCCCTGGATTTTGCTGCAATCGCCCGCGGGAAGCAGCACGAACGACTTGGCATCACGCGCCTGGGTGGCTTGTCCAGCGCAGGAATGGACACCCTCCGCGCAGTCGTTCCTGGCGACAGCATTGATGCCGTAGCACTTTTCCAGCTTGCCTTTTTCCATCCTCGCCATGTTGTCCTTGACGACCTGCGGCATCGCACTCATGTCCTTCGTGGCTTGCGCCTGCGCGGGCACGGCGATCATGGCAAGCGCGAGGCCCAGCGCGGACGACAAGGTCGAGGCTGCCAATGCATGCTTGTTCATGTTGCAATCTCCTGAAGGTTGCGGCCCCGGATCCGAGCCGTGTCAGGAAATTCGGTCTGAGGCGACCAAAGGTTACGCATCCCTGAAAATTTCAAGATGCGCGACAGGCGATTTCCAGTGAAGCAGAATGTGGGTATGTCGTCCCAGGCAATGTCCGCGGCGCTCGCGGTAGCCGCGATGACGGCAGCGGTCCTTTCAGTCATTCATCCCCTGGATGCCAGCGCGATGATCCTGCTTTGGAATCTCGGTGTGGCGCTGGTGTTCGTCGCTGGCGGCGGCCTGATTGGGCGTCGCTTGACCAGCAAATACGTCGACGCGACCAGCGCGCCCAGCAGGTGAGCCTGCTGCCCGATCAGCGATGGGCGGCCGATCTCGGCGGAACTCGTCGAAGAACAAAAAAAGCGGGCAGCCTGCGCTGCCCGCTTCATCTCCTCCATCCTGCCTGTTACCTCGCACTGACCGGCACCGCGCGCTCCATGGCTTGCTGCTGCCGCAGGACCTCCGTCGTCTGACCCTTCCCGTCCGGTGCCCAGCCCGGAGGCATCAGCAGGTAACCGAGCGCATTCAGCAGGCTGCCGGCGTTGATCATGTCCTTGCCCAGGCCGATCCAGTGTTCGAACTGGTTGACGAACGGGTTGTGCGTGGTGGTGCGGTGGACCAGGCCGTAGCGGCACGGTTCGTCTTCACGTTCTTCCACGTAGGTGCCGAACAGGCGGTCAAAGATGATCAGCACGCCGCCGTAGTTGGCATCCAGGTAATCCACGTTCGAGGCATGGTGCACGCGGTGCGACGACGGGGTGTTGAACACTTTTTCGAACCAGCCCAGCTTGGAAATCCAGGTGGTGTGCAGCCAGAACTGGTACAGCAGGTTCAGGCTCAGCGTGGACAGCACGACCTCCGGACGAACACCAAGCCAGACCAGCGGGGCAAAGAACATCGACGCGCCGAGGATCTTGCCGGTCCAGCCGAGGCGATAGGCGGTGCCCAGCGTCAGTTCGTTCGGCGAGTGGTGCACCGCGTGCGTCGCCCAGAAGAAGCGGATGCGGTGCGAGGCGCGGTGGTACCAGTAGTAGCAGAACTCTTGTCCGAGGAAGAGCAGCAGCACGGCCAGCGCGCTGTTGATCTCAACGGTGAAGATCCGGTGTTGCCAGGCGAGCGCGAAGATCGGCGTGGCCAGGGACAGCGGCAGCAGTGCCATCAGCTTGCGTCCGGCCATGTCGGCCAGCGACAGTCCCATTTCGTGCCAGGGGTAGGCCTTGCCTTGCTGGCGAGTCCTGCGCGCCAGGAAGAAGGCTTCGACCAGTGAGATCGCCACGACGAAGACTGTGGCGAGAAGGGTGATCTTGTGGAGGCTGTGCATGATCGTCCTGTGGGGTGAGTGGTGACGCCTTGCTTTGCGGGGAGCGGCATTGCTGCGTCGGTGAGGCAAATGTAGTGGCCGATCGCTGCCGGCGCCATGTGGGAAATATGTCGGCGCATGTCATGCCTGACGGGGCTGCCGTCGTGTAACACCGCGACATGTTTTCCGCGTCGAAATTCGCCAGGCCCCGACCTATAGTTCGGTCCGTTGCCGCGCTGCACCGGCCGGCTGAAACCGAACCTGAAGGACTTGTGATGACCTCGCGCTTCTCCAAATACCTCCGCATTCCCCGCTTCCTTGGCGCTGCCGCCGGTACGCTGGTCCTGCTGGCAAGCAGCCAGGCCTTCGCCTCGACGGTGGTGGTCGCCCCGGCCAGCGTGTATGTCCGTCCGCCGGCGGTGGTGGTTGCGCCGCCGCCCAAGGTGGTGGTCAAGCCTGCACCCAAGGTGGTCGTGGCCTCGGCGCCGCTGCCGACGGTAGTCGTGAAAGCCACGCCGCTGCCGCGTACCGTCTACGTCGCATCCCGCCCGGTCTACCTGGTGCGGTGATATTCCCGGGCCACTGCGCGGGTGCGGTATGCGTATCCGCGAACCTGAGTTCACAACGCCGGCAGAGGCCGGCCAAACGGAGAAACACCATGAAGAAGATGATTGCAGTAGCCGCCGTGTGCCTGGCTTCCGCCGGTGCGTTAGCGCAAAGCGCTGACATGCCCGCTGCCGCCAACCCCCGGGTGGAGCGTGCGATGCAGCAACTGCAAGGCCGCTTCGCCAGTGCAAATACCACGCACGACGGCAAGCTGACGCGCGAGCAGGCGGCCGCCGGCATGCCGATGGTCGCCAAGCACTTCGACCAGATCGACGCGCAGCGGACCGGCTACGTGACGCTGCCGCAGATCGAGGCGTTCATGGGGCAGATGATGATGTCGCGGTAATCCCGGTCTCCCGCGGTTTACGGGTCCGCTGGATCAGTTGAGCGGCTTGACGCGACGGAACGAGCGCAGCATGGCGAGGTCGTAGGCGATCTTCAGCAGGCCGCAGGCGACCAGCGGCGTGCTGGTAAAGCCGTAGGCCATCAACGCGGCGGCGAGCGCAGGACTGAGTGCCGCGGTCAGGCTGCGCGGCACCGCGGTCAGGCTTGCAGCGGCCGCCCGTTCAGGCGGGGTGACAACGGCCATCACATAGGCCGTCCGGGTCGGCACATCCATTTGCGACAGCGCGCTGCGAGCCAGCAGCAGTGCCAGGCTAAGCGCCAGCGTGGGTGCAAAGGCGGCTGCGATCAGGCACAGGCTGGACGGAATATGCGTGAACACCATCGTATTGAGCAGGCCGATCTTTCGCGCCAGCGGCACCGCAGCGAGTTGCGAGAACGTCGTCAGCACCCCCGCCACGAAGAAGAACTGGCCGGTCGCGGCCGGACTCAGGCCGAAACGCTGCATCAGCCACAGCGACAGCAGCGAATTGACGACGAGCCCGCCAGCGAACGCGTCTACGCTGAACAACATGGCCAGCCGTAACACGATCGGACGGGAAGGACCCAGTGGTGTTCTAGCCGCGGTCGCAGCGCCATGAGGCTGAGCGGCATGCACGCGCGCATACAGACGCCACAGCAGCAACCCAATGATCCCGTAGAAAACGAACATCAGGCGCATCGCATCGAGTAGCGACAGCGGGGATTGCCCGGCCAGCCATGCCGGTATCGCCGCCGCCAGTGCCCCGAAGGCGGATGAGAATGCGCCGATCAGGCCGTAGCGGGCGAACAGCGCCGTCCGGGTGTCGGGCGTTGCCGATTCCGCCAGCCGCGCATGTTCCAGCGGCAGGAAGATACTGACATCGCCGGACCCGGGGTTGAGCGTGCCGACGAAGGCGATCATCAGAAGCGGCCACAGCGTGGAGAAACCCGCAAAGCCGAGGCCAGTTGCAAACATCAGGGCAGCCGCCAGCATCATCAGGCGGCGTTGCGGGTAGCGGTGCCCGACGAGTCCGATCAGGATCGTGGCGAGGGCGGAGCCGATCAGGGTCGCGCTGCTGATGAGCCCGACCGCCATCGAGTCGAAGCCGAGTGCCAGCAGGTAGGACGGCAACAGCACGGCAACATAGCCATCGCAGATGCCACGCAGCGCGCGGCCGGCAAGCAGCGGCATGGCGTCGGCGTGGACACCGGATGGCAGCGCGATGCGTTCGAGCCAGCTGCTTCTGGCGTTCGAGGGATGGCCATTGTGCCGGGCCATGGCGAGCCTGGGTTTAGCGGAGCATGTGCATGCGCCTTCAGTGGTGCAGCACAGGATAAACCGCGAGGCCGATCAGCGCGGCGCCGGTGATGATGACGGGCTCGGGCAGCTTCCTGAACTTCAGCAGCAATGCGACCGTTCCCAGGGACAGCAGGATGGTCGGAACGTCGACGATCGAGCGCTTGGCCAGCACCAGCACTGCACCCGTGATGGCGCCAACCGCGGCCGCCGTGACGCCATCGACAAAGGCGAGGATGGCGGGCAATTTTCCGTACTTCTTGAAATAAGGAGCGGGCAGCACGGTGAACAGATAGCAAGGCAGAAACGTCGCCAGTGCCGCCACGCAGGCGCCGGGTAGTCCCGCCACCAGGTATCCGATAAAGCCGACCGTGATGACAACCGGGCCGGGCGTGATCATGGCCACGGCCACCGCATCGACAAACTGCTTTTCGTTGAGCCACTGGTACTCCGTCACGACACCGCCGTACAGGAACGGCACGATGGCGAGTCCGGAGCCGAAGACAAAGGCGCCTGCCTTGGCAAAGAACAAGCCGATCTGGGTCAGTAGCGACCAGTCCAGCGTGCTCGCCAGGCCGCTTGCGGCGGGTACCTGCACTGCCGCGAGCGCATTGACGCCACTCTGGCGCAGCCATTTGGGCGGGGCGCGCCAGAACCAGGCAAGCACCCCCGCCGCCAGGAACAGCCAGGCGATTTCGGACTCGGTGACGACGGTCACCGCAGCCAGCACCAGGTGGATTGCCCACAGCAGCTTGTCCTTGCCGACGCTCTTCGTGGTCAGCTTATAGGCGCTGATGGCGATAATGCCGATGACGGCGGCACCTACGCCATAGAACACCGATTGCATCCAGGTCAGCCCGCCGAAGCTGACATAGGCCCAACCCAGCGCCAGCACCATCAGGAACGACGGCAGCACGAAGGCCACGCCGGTCAGCGTGGCGCCGAGGATCCGATAGTGGGCGTAGCCCAGGTAGATCGCCAGTTGCGCCGCCATCGGGCCGGGCGCAAGTTGTGCCAGCGCCATCCCTTCCTTGTAGTCGCCATCGCTGATCCAGCCCCGCCGCTCCACCAGGTCGCGATGCATATAGCCGGCCAGCGCGACCGGCCCGCCAAAGCCGGTTGTGCCCAGGCGAAGAAAATAGAGCACGAGCTGCCAGAGGGTATAGGCGGGCTGCTCCGCGGCGTCCGGCGGGGCCATGCCGCCTGATTGCATGCGATTCATCACGGGATCCTGTAAGGAAGCTGGCTATCAGGGCTTCCTGTTGGTGGAAAAGTGTGCGTAAAGCGAATCCAGCACCGCGCCGATTTCCGCCAGCAGGGCGTCATCATCCTTCAGGCGCGCGCGTGCGCCGGCCAGCATGGCCTCGAAGCCGCTGGCTTCCGGTACCGCAATGCCGCCGATGTCCAGCGCATGGACCATGGCGCCTAGCCGGCTGAGCCCGCGGTCGGAATCG
This sequence comes from Cupriavidus sp. IK-TO18, assembly GCF_015549295.1. Classification (NCBI taxonomy): domain Bacteria; kingdom Pseudomonadati; phylum Pseudomonadota; class Betaproteobacteria; order Burkholderiales; family Burkholderiaceae; genus Cupriavidus; species Cupriavidus sp. IK-TO18. The sequence goes on along the minus strand of NZ_JADGMP010000029.1, from coordinate 256,944 downwards.
AGGCCGAAGCTCGACAGCAGCACTTCGAATGAAACGCGCTCGCCCACATGCGTGAAGGTCGCGCCGTCGAAATCGAAGCCCAGCGCATCGCCAGGGCAATCAGCGGGGTTCTCCAGCCACAGGAAGCGGGCGTGGGGATCGATGAAGCGCTGGATCAGCCAGGCGCTTGCCACGCGGTCCACCCACAAGTTGCGGCGTGTGGCCCAAAGCCGCCCTTGATACTGGACAGGATCCCGGCGAGCAATCGCGTGCGCGAGGGCCTGTGGCTCACCCGGAGACTGGATGGTCTCGATGGCGCGGCTGAAGTCATTCCATTGGGCTTCGGCGCGGGCCGACGCCGCATCGGGGAAGAAGTCGATCATGCGGATCGCTTCGTAGGCACGCCCGTGACGGCGCAGCAGGCGATTGAGTTCGGCGCTGCTTTGATCGGACAGCGACTTGCGCGCCTCTGACAGGGCCGCCTGCAGTTCGGCATAGTCGGGGCTGCGGTCGAACAACGCCCGGAAAGCGCTCTCCTCCTCCGGATCGGCGGCCCGGACATTCAGGAGCCAGGCTTGCCCGCCTTCCTGGCGCGCCTCGTCGGCCAGCTCTCGCAACTGGGCGACCTGCACGTTGCCCGCGGGCAATAGATAGGCGCCGTCACGCAGGGCGGCGCAACCAATGGTCTTGATCGCGCGCCAGATCCGCATCCGGGCGGTGGCGCCGGAGGTTGGTAGCGTGACGATCAGCAGGGCCCAGTTGTCGGAGAACGCTGTCATGAGCGCATGTTAGAAGCCCATAACTCGCATTTCAACAATGTAGATATCTCTACAAAAAACGCTCTTGAGCCACATTTGAGACATGAGCTGGACCCCCGGCCGCGCCCGCACGCGATAGGTCAGGTAAAATCCCGCCCCATGTCGCGCGTGATTGCCATCCTCCTGATGCTGATCCTGCCGCTGCAGGCACTGGCCGCAGCGCAGCGGCAGCTCGCGCATTCCGCCGAGTTCCCGGTGGACCTGGTGGACCTGGTGGACCTGGTGGACCACATGGCGGCGCATGCCGATCATGTCCCCCATCACCACGATGATGACGGGGATATCACGTTCGACGATTCCGCCGCTTCCGCGTCGCACCAGCTTGACTTCGACTACGGCATGCACTTCCAGGCGCCGCTGCCCGGGGGCCTGCCGCTGTCGCTGGCGCAGCGGACGCAGCCCAAACCGTTGTTCCTCGGCGGCCGCATGCCTGATCCCCGCGGCAGTCCACCTTTACGCCCCCCTCACGCGCCCGCCTGACGGCGGGGCACTGATCTCCTGACTGCATCCCGTGGCGCAATGTCTTGTGCCGCGCCCCGCCGCATTTGCTTCGTTTTTGCAATTTGCATTGGGGATTCCATGCGGAAGATTTTCATTTCCATTGTTGCGTCCGCGCTGCTGCTGCCGTCGGCCCATGCCCAGCCAGCGCCGGCGGACCTGCACGCGCTGTTCAATACAGCGTGGGAGCGGTCCGTTGCCTTCCAGGCGACCGAAGGGCGGCGCCTCGAGGCCGCGGCCAGCCGGATCCAGGCCGATTCGCTGATCGCCGGGCCGCCTACGCTCGGGCTGCTGCACCGGGATGACCGCTGGACCGACAAGCGCGGCCTGCGCGAGAGCGAGGTCCAGCTTGGCGTCCCCGTATGGATGCCAGGGCAGCGTGCGGCACGCGGCGACCTGGCCGACGCGCAAGCCGCCGAAGCTGAAGCCGGCGGCGCCCTGGCGCGGCTGAATCTTGCTGCGGAGGTGCGCGAGCGAGTCTGGCAGCTCGCGGCCGCGGAAGCGGAGCGCGATGTGCTGCGGCATCGCGCAGAGATCGCCGCGTCATTGCGCGACGATGTGCGCCGGCGGGTTGCCGCTGGCGACCTCGCGCGCACCGACCTGCTGCTGGCGCAGCAGGACCATCTGGCGGCACAGGGCCTGCTGGCGGACAGCGAGGGGCGGCTGGTGGACGCCAGGACGCGGCTGCTGCAAGCGACCGGGGTATCGGCCCTGCCGCTTCGCTTTGACGAAGCCGCCGCGCCAGTGAGCGACCCTGCTGCCGCCGCCGCGGCCCACCCGCGGCTGGAAGCGGCGCAGCGGTCCGTGCAGCGCGGCGAGCGTCAGGTGGGCTACCTGCGCAAGTCGCGCCGCGACCCGCCGGAAGTCGGCGTGCTGTACCGCAATGACCGTGCGGGCGGCGGCATGCCCAGCGACCAGACCGTCGGCTTGTTCATCAAGATTCCGTTTGCCACCGAGGCGCGCAACATGCCACGCGAGTCGGCCGCGCAGACGGATCTGATGACGGCGCGCGCCGAACTCGACCGCACCGAGCGCGTCGTCCGCTCCGAAATTGACGCAGCACGCCAGGCGCTGTCGCTGGCGGAACAGCAGCTCAGGCTCACCGAAGAGCGCAGCGCCACGCTGTCCGAGCGGGCGGCGCTGCTACGCAAGGCTTTCGATGCCGGCGAACTCGGCTTGCCGGAGGTGCTGCGCGCCCAGAACCACGCCCTCGAAGCCCAAGCCGACCTGGCGCGCCAGCGCGCCCGGCACGGTATCGCCATTGCCAACCTGAACCAGGCTCTCGGAGTGCTGCCATGATCCGCCAGTTCTTTCTGACTTTGCTGCTTTCCTGCGCCTGCATGGCGCATGCCGGGCCCGGGGCCCACGGACCAAACGGCGAACACCTGGACGCGCCGGCAAGCGCCGGCGCTGCCGTGAATGCCCAGCCGATCATCGAAGCCAATACGGAAACATTCGAACTGGTTGGCACCCTGGCTGCCGACGAGCTGTCGGTGATCGTGGATCGCTATGCCACCAACGAACCAGTCCTGAACGGCAATCTGGAGGTCGAGTTCAACGGCATCAGGGCGCAAGGCAAGCTGCACGCCGACTTCGGCGACTATTCCTTTACCGACGAGAAGCTCCTCAGGGCGCTGCACCGGCCCGGCAACCACGCGCTCGTGTTCACGCTGATCGCGGGGAATGAGTCCGACCTGATCGAGGGCAGCCTGAATGTTGTTGCGGACGGGCACGACGCTGGCTTTGGCGCGTTCTGGAAAGCGCGCTGGCCGTGGATCATCCCCGTCGCGCTGGTACTGGCCGCTGCGGCCGGGTTCGTGTGGCGCCGCCATGCCGGCAAGAAGAGCTGAGGCCAGACATCATGTCCAGGATTACAAGATTCGTCGCCATTGCTATGGCATTGGCCGCTAGCGCAGGCATGCCGGTCCAGGCAGGACCCGGTGCCCATGGGCCCGATGGCGAGCACCTCGATGTGGCCGGCGCGGTATCGGGCACCGGCCTGGCCAGGCTGCCGGATGGCAGCGTCCACGTGCCCAAGCTCGCGCAACGGCGCATGGGCATCCGGACCGCGATGCCGCAGGAAGCCACGCATCCGATGACGGTGGAGCTGAACGCCGTGGTGGCGATCGATCCCAATGCCGGCGGCCGGCTCCAGGCAGGCCATGCCGGCTGGATCGAGCCGCCTTCCGGCGGCTTCCCGGTGCTGGGGCAGCGCGTTGCCAGGGGCCAGGTGCTGGCCGTCCTGCGGCACAAGAACGAACCCTTCGATACCGGCAACCAGCAGGCCCGCCTGGCGAGCCTGAGTGCCGACCTCAAGCTGGCGCAGCAGCGGCTGGCGCGGCTGGAGTCGCTGCAGGACAGCATCCCGCGCAAGGAGATCGAAGCCGTCCGCGCGGAAGTCCGCAGCCTGTCCGGCCAGCGCGACGCGGTGGGCAAGAGCCTGCGCCACACCGACAACCTGACCGCGCCGGCCAGCGGAATCATCGCAACCGCCAATGTCCTGGCCGGCCAGGTGGTCGCGCCGGGCGACGTGCTTTACGAAGTGCTGGATCCGGAGCGGATGCTGATCGAAGCCAACACCGCGGATGCCACGCTGGCGGGCCGCATCCAGGGCGGCACGCTGGGCCGCGCGGACGGTGGCAAGCTGGAATTCGTGGGCGCGGGCCGCAGCCTGAAGAACGGGGCCGTGCCGCTGATGTTCCGGCTTGCAGGCAAAACCTTGCCGCTTGCCGTTGGCCAGCCGGTAACCGTGGTAGCCACGCTGACCGACACGGCCACAGGCATTGCGCTGCCAGCCGAGGCGCTGGTGCGCAATGCCAGCAACGTGCCGGTGGTATGGATCAAGTCCGGGACACAGCGCTTTATCGCCCAGCCGGTTGAGGCCCGGGTGCTGGATGCGCGTACCGTGGTCGTGGTCAGGGGCCTGTCGCCGGAGAACCGCGTGGTGGTGTCCGGCGCGGCGCTGATCAACCAGGTCCGCTGAGGGGCGCGCATGTTCAACTGGATTGTTCGCGCGAGTCTTGGCAACCGGCTGCTGGTCCTCGCCGTCGCCGTCATTCTGATGGCGTACGGCGCCTTCACCGCGTGGCGCACGCCGGTGGATGTCTTCCCGGACCTCAACAAGCCGCTGGTGACCGTGATCACCGAAGCCGGCGGCATGGCGCCGCAGGAAGTCGAACTGCTGGCTTCGTTCCCGATCGAGACTGCGCTCAACGGTATGCCGGGCGTCACGCGGGTCCGCTCGGTGTCCGGCGTCGGCTTATCCATCGTATATGCCGAGTTCGACTGGGGCAGCGATATCTATCGCAACCGCCAGCTCGTGTCGGAACGGCTTGCCCTGGTCAGGGAGCAATTGCCCGGCGGGCTCACGCCCATCCTCGGGCCGGTATCGTCGATCATGGGCGAGATCATGCTGATCGCCTTGCCGATCGATCCGGCCAGGGCCAGCCCCATGCAGGCGCGCGAGTATGCCGACTTCGTGCTGCGTCCGCGCCTGCTGTCGGTGGCCGGGGTGTCGCAGGTCATCCCGATCGGCGGCGAGGTGCGCCAGCTACGGGTGGAACCGGACACCGCCAGGATGGCGCAGTTCGGCGTGGCGCTGCCGCAGGTGGAAAACGCGTTGCGCGACTTCGCGGCCAATACCAGCGGCGGCTTCATCGACCTGAACGGCCGCGAATACCTGATCCGCAACCTCGGGCGCACCAACCGCCTGGAAGACCTCAAGGGGCTGGCCGTTGCCTACAAGGACGGCGCGCCGGTGCTCCTCGAGCAGGTGGCGAGTGCACGATATGCCGCGGCGCTCAAGCGCGGCGATGCCGGCTTCAATGGCACGCCGGCAGTGATCGTCAGCGTGCAGAAGCAGCCCGCGGCGGATACGGTCCGGCTGACGCGCGAGCTGGAAGCAGCGCTGGGCGAACTGAAGCGAGGACTGCCGGCAGGCGTGTCCGCGCCGCAAGTCCTGTTCCGGCAGGCGGACTTTATCGAGGCGTCGATCGGCAATGTGGTCGAGGCGCTGCGCGACGGCGCCATCATGGTCACCGTGATCCTGTTCGCCTTCCTGCTGAGCGCGCGCACCACCGCGATCTCGCTGGTCGCGATCCCGCTGTCGCTGGCGGTGACAGCGCTGGCCTTCCATCTGCTGGGCCAGTCGATCAACGTGATGACGCTGGGCGGGCTGGCCATTGCCATCGGCGAGCTGGTCGACGACGCGGTGGTCGATGTGGAAAACATCCTGCGCCGGCTCAGGCAGCGCTCAAGCGTGGAGGACCCGCCGTCCGTGCTGGAAACGATCTGGCGCGCGTCGGTCGAAGTCCGCTCCGGCATTGTCTATGCCACCCTGGTGGTGGTGCTGGTATTCGTGCCGCTGTTCGCGCTGCCTGGCATCGAGGGGCGGCTGTTCGCGCCGCTGGGTATCGCCTATATCGTGTCGATCCTGGCGTCGATGCTGGTGTCGATGACGGTGACCCCGGTACTTTCGTACTACCTGCTGCCGCGGATGAAGCGGCTGGATCATCCTGACAGCCCGCTGGTGGCGTGGCTCAAGCGGGTCGATGCCAGGATCCTGGACCGGTCGTTCCCGCGTGCCAAAGCCGTGCTTGTGACGGCCGCCGTCACGGTCGCGCTGGCGGCCGCCACTGTACCCTTCATGCCGCGGACCTTCCTGCCGTCCTTCAACGAAGGCTCGCTGGTGATGTCGCTGATGCTGAATCCCGGTATTTCGCTGGCCGAAGCCAACCGCATGGGCGCACTGGCCGAGACGCTGGTCCGCCAGGTGCCTGAAGTCACCCAGGTGGGACGGCGCACCGGCCGCGCCGAACTCGACGAACATGCCGAAGGCGTGCATTCGTCCGAGATCGACATCGACCTGAAGCGCTCGGATCGTAGCCGGGAGCAAGTGATGGCCGCGATCCGCGCCCAGCTTGCAAGCCTTCCGGCGTCGGTCGCGATAGGCCAGCCGATTTCGCACCGGCTGGATCATTTGCTGTCCGGCGTGCGGGCGCAAGTCGCGCTCAAGATCTATGGCGATGACCTCGATACGCTGCGCGGGCTGGCGGAGAGCGTGCGCGGGCGGCTCGCTGCCATACCGGGGCTTGTCGATATCACGGTGGAGCGCCAGGTATTGATTCCGCAGGTAAACGTGCGGCTCGACTACCGCAAGGCAGCGCAATACGGCATCCCCGCGGGCGAGGCGCTGAAGGCTCTGCAGACCTTGTCCGATGGTTCGCGCATCACCCAGCTCATCGAAGGCGTGCGCCGCTACGACCTGGTGGTGCGCTTGCCGGATGCCGGCCGCACGCCGCAGGATTTGTCCCGCATCATGCTGGAATCGCCGCGCGGGCCGGTGCCGCTGTCGGCTCTCGCCACTGTCGAAGAGGGCGACGGCCCCAACCAGATTGGCCGCGAGAATGGCCGGCGGCGCATCGTCGTCTATGCCAACACCGACGGCTCGGATATGTCGAGGATCATCAGCGAAGTGCGCGGCGCCGTGGCGCGCGCCGGGCTGCCGGGCGGTTACTTCATCAGCATCGAAGGCCAGTTCCAGGCGCAGGAGCAAGCCACGCAACTGATCGTGCTGCTGTCCCTGGTGTCGCTTGCGCTGATCTACCTGGTGCTCTATTCGCGCTACCGCTCGGCGACGCTGACGCTGATCATCATGGCCAACATTCCGCTGGCGCTGATCGGCAGCGTCATCGCGATGTGGATCGGCGGACTCGCGCTGTCGGTGGCATCGATGGTCGGCTTCATTACGCTGACCGGCATCGCCACCCGCAACGGCATCCTGAAAGTCAGCCACTACATCAACCTGTGCCGCCACGAAGGAGAAACCTTCGGAATCCCGATGATCGTGCGAGGCTCCCTGGAGCGGCTGACCCCGGTGCTGATGACTGCGCTGGTCGCCGCATTTGCGCTGGTTCCGCTGCTGGTGTCGGCCGATGCGCCAGGCAAGGAAATCCTGCATCCGGTTGCCGTGGTGATATTCGGCGGCCTGGTCAGCTCGACCATCCTGGATTCCGTGCTGACGCCGCTGGCCTTCTGGCTGTTCGGGCGCCGCCCGCTGGAGCGGATCCTGTCGCAGCGGCAGGTCGACATGTACTGAACATGGGCCTTGGCAGCGACGCCCCCAAGTTGCTGCATCAATGGAGTATGCGATGAAGAAGCAGATCACAACCATCCTGATTGCCACCAGCCTTGGCGTGTCCGGCCTGGCGCTGGCCCACGGCGCCGGGCCCGCGCAGTACGGCGGCATCGTGCAGGCGGCCAGCGACCTGCAATTCGAACTGGTCAACAAGGATGGCGCAGTCACCATCTATGTTGACGACCACGACAAGAAATTGCCCGTGGCCGGTGCCAGCGGCAAGCTGACGGTGCTGACGGGTGCCAGGAAGACGGAAACCACGCTTGCGCCGGGCGCTGGAAACGCGCTCGTGGCCGCCGACAAGCTGTCGCTGCAGGCTGGCGCCAAGCTGGTTGCGACGATCCGGTTTGCCGACGGCAAGACCGTGACGGCGAGATTCGTGGCGAAGTGATTTGTGGCCAAGTGATTCGTCGACAGTAACAGGTGCCGGCCGGACCAGGGTGGCGAAGGCGGATCATATGTGCCCGTCAACACAGTTCGGAAGCAGGCGGGCCTTCGGCCTGCCTTGACGCCCTCGCCATTGGTGTAGCACCATCGTTCGCTAGCAAAACCTGCTCGACCTCGCCATGAACGACCCGCTCAAACCTTCGCCCACCATCACCAGTGAATGGCAGTCACCGCCGGACCGTACCAGCGTGACTGACGACGCGCATGTCGAAGACATCATCCCGCTGCCGCCGCCCGAACACCTGATCCGCTTTTTCCCGATCCGGAACACGGCGGTCGAGTCGCTGATCACGCAGACGCGGCAGCGTATCGCGCGTATCCAGCATGGCGAGGACGACCGGTTGCTGGTGATCATGGGACCCTGCTCGATCCACGACCCGCAGGCGGCACTCGAATATGCGCGGCTGTTGCTGGAGCAGCGGCAACGTCATGCCGGCACGCTCGAGATCGTGATGCGCGTGTATTTCGAGAAGCCCCGGACCACGGTCGGCTGGAAAGGGCTGATCAATGATCCTTATCTGGACGAGAGCTACCGCATCGACGAGGGCCTGCGCATTGCGCGCAGCCTGCTGGTCGACATCAACCGCCTCGGCCTGCCGGCGGCCGGCGAGTTGCTCGACGTGATCTCGCCACAGTACATCGGCGACCTGATCTGCTGGGGCGCGATCGGCGCCCGCACCACGGAAAGCCAGGTGCATCGCGAGCTGGCTTCAGGCATTTCAGCGCCGATCGGCTTCAAGAACGGCACCGACGGAAATATCAGGATTGCGATCGACGCGATCCAGGCCGCATCGCGACCGCACCACTTCCTGGGAGTGCACAAGAACGGCCAGGTCGCGACGGTGCACACCAAGGGAAATCCGGATTGCCACGTCATTCTCCGCGGCGGCAAGGTGCCCAACTACGATGCGGATTCCGTGGCGGCGGCGTGCCGGGAGTTGCAGGCGGCAGGGCTGGGCGACGCGCTGATGGTGGATTTCAGCCACGCCAACAGCAGCAAGCAGCATCAGCGTCAGCTGGACGTGGCGCGGGACGTGGCGCAGCAGATCCGCAGCGGCAGCCGCTCCATCTTCGGGGTCATGGTCGAGAGCAATCTGGTGGCCGGCGCGCAGAAGTTCACCCCGGGGCAGCACAGCCCGTCCGCCCTGACCTACGGGCAGAGCATTACCGATGCCTGCATCGGCTGGGAGGATTCGCTGGCAATGCTGGACTTGCTCGGCGAAGCGGTCAATGAACGGCGCGGGCACAAGCGCAATTCCTGACCCGCAAGCTACCGGCCTGAGGACCACCCCAGGCCGGTCCAGTCAGCACACGCGTTGCTTCAGGTTGCCGTACCCGCCTGCGCCTCGGCCGCGATCTCCCGGATCGCCTGCTCGAAGGCCTCGACCGGCTGCCCGCCCGTTACCAGGTAGCGGTTGTTGAAGATCACCGACGGCACCGACTGGATGCCCATCTGCTGGTACTGGCGCTCTTCGGCGCGCACCTCGTCGCCGTACTGGCCGCTTTCCAGCACGTGGCGCGCGGCGTCCGCATCCAGGCCGACCGACGCCGCCGCCTCGAGCAGCACGGCATGGTTGCCCGGATCCTTGCCATCGGTATGGTAGGCGCGCAGCAGCGCCAGCTTCAGCGGGACTTGCTTGCCCTCCAGGCCGGCCCAGTGCAGCAGCCGGTGCGCGTCGAACGTGTTGTAGACGAAGGCGCGCTCGCCGAAGGTGAAGCCCACGCCGGCGCCGCGCTCGCGGATCATGGCCTGGGTTTCGGCGATCTGCGCGGGCGTGCGGCCATACTTTTTGCCGAGGTAGTCGACAATGGCCTGGCCTTCGGGGCCCATGTCGGGGTTCAGCTCGAAGGGATGCAGCACGATCTCGGCGTCGACTTTGTCGCCCAGCCGCTGCAGCGCGAGCTGGAGCGAAGACAGGCCGATGGCGCACCAGGGGCAGGCGATGTCGGAGACGAAGTCGATTCTGAGGGGTTGGGTCATGGCGATTTCCTGGCAGGCTCAAACGGGAAGTTGGCCGACAGGGTAGCCTGACTTGCGGATCTTTGCTGGAAGGGCCTTTCCACGGCGGCCGGGCTGGAGGGCCCGGCCGGCAGCGGCGTGTCAGTCCCAGTGGCGGCCCGGGCCGCGGTAATCGCGGTGCCCGTCATGGCGGTGGGCCCATTCGCGCTCGCGCCATTCGCGGCGAGCCTCGCGGTATTCCGCGCGGTGATAGCCGGGGTGATAGCCGGGGTGATAGTCGGCCCGATAGTCCGGGCGATAGCGCACCGGCACCGGGGCCACTACCACCGGGCGTGCCGGGGCGTAGGCGACTGGGGCGGGGGCATACGCTACCGGCGCGGGCGCCGGCACGTAGACCGCCGGGGCCGGGCGGTACACCGTCGCCGGCTCCGCGACCACGACGGCGGGCGCGCCGATATTGATGCCGACGCTGACGCCGGCATGGGCTGCGGCACTCGCCGCCAGCAATGCACCGCCTGCTACTGCCATTGCCAGGATTCGTTTCATGGGTGCCTCCCAAGGGGCGTTGGACATGGGCTCACTGTAGGGGCAGGGTCCGTAATATTGGGCGCTCGAAGTGTTGCAAGTGTGACGCGGTGTAACCTGCCCATCCACCCGCGCGCCTGTATCATGCAGCCTCGCAGTTCATTGCCCCGTGTTGCCCATGCGCCGTACCGTCCTGCCCGCCGCCGCTTTCCTCGCCTTTTCCATCCTTGCCGCAATGCCCGCCGTGGCGCGCGCCGAGCCTGACCTGCAGGCCGGCAAGGCACTGTTTGCCACGCGCTGCGCGTCGTGCCACTACGTCGGCCGCAATGCGCGCGGCGCGTTCGGGCCGCAGTTGAACGGCATCTTCGGGCGCCAGGCGGGTACGACAACGGATTTCCAGTATTCGGAAGCGATGCGCACATCCAGGGTGGTGTGGTCGCGCGACACGTTGAGCGCCTTCCTGCGTTCACCGGCCAAGGTCGTGCCGGGCACCAAAATGCGCTTCTGGGGCATGGGCAACGACAAGCAGATCGAAGACCTGCTCGGATACCTGCAGACCTTCCGGTAAGGCCTCCGCCTAATCCTCTTCGCCGGGGAAATGCGGCCCCGGCCCTGCTCCGGCCAGCGCATCCTGCGGATTGCGCAGCGGGCACGCCTTCAGCGACAAACAGCCGCACCCGATGCAGCCATCGAGCTGGTCGCGCAGCATCGTCAGCGTGCGGATGCGTTCCTCCAGGTCATCGCGCCAGCTGGCCGACAGCCGCCGCCAGTCCGCCACTGTCGGCGCGCGCCCGTCGGGCAGCTTCTGCATCGCCGCCGCGATCACCGCCAGCGGCAGCCCCATGCGCTGCGCCACGCGGATCACCGCCAGCCGCCGCAGCACGGCGCGCGCATAGCGGCGCTGGTTGCCGCCGCTGCGCGTGCTGGCGATCAACCCGCGTGATTCATAGAAATGCAGCGCCGATACCGCGATGCCGGTGCGTTCGGCCACCTGCCCGATCGACAGCAGTTCCTCGGCAGGTCCTGGCCGGCGCCGGCGCGGCGCATCGGCCGTGGCAGGCACGGCGGGAACAGGTCGGGAAGTCTTGGGCATGGCTGGGTGGAGGGAGGGCGGCGGCGGGAATGCCCATGCTACCACCGTGGCCGCGCTTGACCTTAACCTAACTTGAGGTTTGATACTTGCGGCTCCATTGTTTGCCCTTCTCTCAACACAGAGTTGATGACCATGCTGACGCCTGCCCGCCCCAATGCTTCGCTGAACCTGATCAATCCCCCCGCGCTGTACGACCCGCGTCCCAACGGCTATTCGCACGTGGCGGTGGTGGAAGGGCCCGCCCGCATCGTCTACGTGGCCGGGCAGGGCGGCGAGGATGCCGCCGGCTGCCTGGCGGCGGATTTTCCGCGGCAGGTGGCGCGGGCCATGCAGAACCTGCGCATCGCGCTGCAGGCCGCGGGCGCCGACGTGGGCGATGTCGCCAAGCTGACGGTGCTGGTGGTCGACCACTCGCACGACCGCCTGCGCACCTTCGGCGCCGCGCTGCGCGAGATGTGGGGCGACCGGCGCGCGCCGGCCTGCACGCTGATCCCGGTGCCGCGGCTGGCGCTCGACAACATGCTGTTCGAGATCGAAGCCACCGCGGTGCTGCCCGGCTGAGCCGCGCGGGCAGCCGCCGCAGTACGTTACTGCGGCACGCGTGGCGCGGCGCTGAAGGTCTTGTTGACGATCTTCCACGCGCCGTCGATCTGCAGCAGCGTCATGTAGTCGGTAAAGACCACGTCCGGATGCTCCAGCACGACCTTGGCCACGCCGGCATTGCCGACCACGTCGAACTGGCTGATGGCGCGCCGGCGCTGCGCTTCATCGGCCGGCGGATGGCCGGGGCAGCGCGCGGCGATAAAGTCTTCCACCGTCAGCGAATGCAGCTTGCCGTCGCGGAACGAGACGATGCGGGCGTCGGCATGGAAGGCGCGGCGCATCACCTCGGGGTTGCCGGTGGCGTGGCCCTGCAGGTAGTCCTCGATCGGGGCCAGGGCGGCGGTGTGGCGGGAAGTCAGGCCGGTTGTACTGTAGGTCATGGTCTCCTCCAAAACTGGGGCGGCGCGGGAAGCACCCGGCCGCTACATTGAAAGCACTGATTGTATTCCAGTTTTGTATGCAAAACAGAAGCGCCGATCTAGGCCTGTGAGAGCGACGCGACGATCTGCTCCCGTAGCCAGCGATGTGCCGGGTCACGGTGCACGCGCTCATGCCACAGCATCGACATCTCGTAGCCCGGCACCTCGACGGGCGGCTCGACCACGCGCAGTGCCGGCGCATCGCGCACCAGGCGCTGCGGCACCATCGCCACCAGGTCGGTGCTCGCCAGCACCGCGGCGACAAAGAGGAAATGTGGCACCGACAGCACCACGCGGCGCTGCATGCCGGCCAGCGCCAGCGCCTCGTCGGTAACGCCGGAGAAGCCGCCGCCGTCGGGCGACACCATCACATGCTCGAGCGCGCAGAACTGGGCCAGCGTCGGCCGCCGCTTCAGCCGGGGATGGCCGCCGCGGCCCGCCAGCACATAGCGCTCGGTGAACAGGGCGCGCCGGTGCAGCGCGGGCGGCGAGCCTTCGGTCGTGTGGAAGGCCAGGTCCAGCTCGCCCTGCTCGCACTGGCGGGCGATGCGCGACGGCACCATCTCCAGCACCGCCAGCCGCGCGCCCGGGGCGGCGGTGCGCAGCGCCCGGATGGCCGGCAGCACGATGGTCGATTCGCCGTAGTCGGTGGCCGCCACGCGCCAGGTATGCGTGGCGGCGGCGGGATCGAAGGGACTGTCGGGCGACACCGCGTGCTCCAGCGCGGCCAGCGCTTCGCGCAGCGGCTCGCGCAGCGATTCCGCCCTGGCCGTGGGCCGCATGCCGCGCGGCCCGGGCAGCAGCAACGGATCGCCGAAGTAGTCGCGCAGCCTGGCCAGGTGGACGCTGACCGATGGCTGCGAGAAATGCAGGCGTTGCGCGGCGCGGGTCACGTTGTGCTCGGACAGCAGCACGTCCAGCGTGACCAGCAGGTTGAGGTCGAGCCGCCTGAGATTAGTCATGACAATACCTGTGATATTGGATATTCATTTCCAATATACCTCGCGGCGGCCTAAGCTGGCTTCTCCCGATCATTGCTTACCCAAGGAAGCCGCTGTCATGAACGTTCTTATCGTCTACGCCCACCCCGAACCCACCTCGCTCAACGGCGCCATCCGCGATTACGCGGTGCAGCGGCTGAGCGATGCCGGCCACCAGGTCCAGGTATCCGACCTGTACGCGATGCAATGGAAAGCGCAGCTCGATGCCGCAGACAGCAAGGCGCGCCGCGGCGATGCGCCGTTCCATCCCTCGCTGGATTCCAGGCACGCATTCGAGAACGGCCTGCAGAGCGACGATATCGCGCGCGAGCAGGACAAGCTGCGCTGGGCCGATACGGTGATCCTGCAGTTCCCGCTGTGGTGGTTCTCGATGCCGGCGATCCTGAAAGGCTGGATCGAGCGCGTCTACGCCTATGGTTTTGCCTACGGCGTGGGCGAGCACTCGGACGAACGCTGGGGCAACCGCTACGGCGAAGGCATGCTCGCCGGCAAGCGCGCGATGCTGGTGGTCACCACCGGCGGCTGGGAATCGCACTACAGCGCGCGCGGCATCAACGGGCCGATCGACGATGTCCTGTTCCCGATCCAGCACGGCATCCTGTACTACCCCGGCTTCGACGTGTTGCCGCCGTACGTGGTGTACCGGACCAGCCGGGTCGACGACGCGCGCTTTGCCGCGATCCGCGCAGAGCTGGGCGAGCGCCTCGATACGCTGGCGACCACGGCGCCGATTCCGTTCCGGCCGCAGAACGCCGGCGACTACCGGATCCCGGCGCTGACGCTGCGCGAAGACGTGGCGCCGGGCCTGGCAGGGTTTGCCGCGCACGTCGCATGAGCCGCGCGCGCGGGGGCACCGTGCGGCAGGCAGGCGCCTGCCACCGTCATTCAGCGCGGATATCCGCGCGCGCGGCCACTGCGCGCATCTCCGGCAGCTCCTTCTCGACCCGCGCCCGCACCGCGGCGCCGTTGCCGTAGGCCGGCGTCAGCGCCAGCTCGACCATGCGCGCGCGCGTGGCCGGGGCATTGGCGACTTCGGCCAGCGCCTTTTCCAGCTTCTGCTGCACCGGCGCGGGCAGTCCCGCCGGCGCCAGCAGTGCGAACCACGTGCCCATCTGGAAGCCGGGATAGCCGCTTTCCGCCACCGTCGGCACCTGCGGCAGCGCCGGCAGCCGCTGCGGCGACAGCACCGCCACCGGCCGGATCTTGCCGCCCTTGATCAGCGGCAGGCTGGCAACCACGGTATCGACCGCCACCTGCACCTGCCCGCCGGCGAGCGCGGTCAGGCTCGGCGCGCTGCCATTGAAGGGAACGTGGACCATGCGGATGCCGGTGGCGGACTTGAGCATCTCGCCGCCGAAATGCACCGACGAACCCGTGCCGAACGAGCCATAGGAGAACTTGTCGGGATGGGCCCTGGCCTGCGTCACCAGGTCCTTCACCGAGCCGACCTGCGCATCGGGATTGGCAACCAGCACCAGGCTCATGTCGGCGACCAGGCCCAGCGGCGTGAAGCTCTTGATCGGGTCATAGCCCAGATGCTGCCGGATCGCCGGGTTCAGCGTCAGCGTGGTGCTGGCCGCCAGCAGCAGGGTGTAGCCGTCAGGGGCTGCCTTGGAGACCTGGGTGGCGCCGACCACCGTGCTGGCGCCGGGCTTGTTCTCGACCACTACCGGCTGGCCCAGCTTTTCGCCGAGGCCGACAGCGAGCAGCCGGCCCAGCAGGTCGGTGGCGCCGCCGGCGGCGAACGGCACCACCAGCCGCAACGGGCGCTCGGGCCAGGCTGGCGCCTGCGCCATGGCAGGCGCCGTGGCCATCGCCGCGCTGAATGCGGCACAGGCGAGGAACAGCTTCGGGGGCAATGCGGTCATCGGATTCACTCCTGCCGGCAGTTGTAGGAAAGCGAAGCGTGGGCACCGGCCCGGGTCAGGCCGGGCCGCGTGTGTTGTGATGGTGTGGTGTGTTGTCGAACTAGGCCGCGCGGTCCAGCCACGGGCTGCGCACGCGCGAGAAGCCGCCGGCCTGGTCGTAGGCATGGCCCAGCTGCAGCACCGCCGCGTCGGCCTGCGCCGGCCCGATGATCTGGATGCCGGCTGGCAGCCCCTGCGGGCCGAAGCCGGCGGGCGCGGCCAGCGCCGGCAGCCCGGCCATGGTGGCCGGCACCACGACCTGCATCCAGCGGTGGTAGGTGTCCATGTCACGGCCGCCGACGCTGCGCGGCCAGTCCCATCCGGCGTCGAACGGGAACACCTGCGCGGCCGGCAGCACCAGGTAGTCGAAGCGCTCGAACAGCGCGCGCAGTGCCTGGTACCACGCGCTGCGCTCGCACAGGGCTTCGTAGACGCGCGTGCCGGGCAGCGCCAGGCCGCGCTCGATTTCCCAGGCGGCCTCGGGCTTGAGCAACGCGCGCGTGGCCGGGTCGCGGTACAGCGTGCCATTGGCGCCGGCCACCGAGAAGCTGCGCAGGTCGATCCACGCCTGCCACAGGCGCTCCAGCTCGAAATCCGGCAGTGCGGCGTCGACGTCGCAGCCGAGCGCGCGGAAGTGGTCCAGTGCCTGCTCGCAGGTTTCGAGCACACCGGGCTCGGTCGGCAAGTGGCCGCCCAGGTCGCCAAGCCAGCCCACGCGCACACCTTTCCAGTCGCGCGCGGGGGGCAGCGTGAAGGCGCCGGGCGCTTCGGCGCGCCGCGTCAGCGGCATGCGCGCATCGAAGCCGGCCTGCACCGACAGCAGCAGCGCCAGGTCGGGCACGTTGCGCGCCATCGGCCCGGCCACGCTGAACTGCTGGAAGAAGACCTCGTCGGCGGGCCCATGCGGCACGCAGCCGACCGACGTGCGCAGGCCGTACACCTGGTTGAAGGCCGCGGGCGTGCGCAGCGAGCCCATCATGTCCGATCCGTCCGCCACCGGCAGCATGTGCAGCGCCACGGCCACCGCCGCGCCGCCGGAGCTGCCGCCGGCCGAGCGCGCCGGGTCGAAGGCATTGCGGGTGGTGCCGTAGACCGGGTTGTAGGTATGGCCGCCCAGGCCGAACTCGGGCGAGTTGGTGCGGCCGATAAAGACCGAGCCCGCGGCGCGCATGCGCTCGAAGATCGCGGCATCGCTCCGGGTGACCTGCCCGGCAAAAATCGGCGACCCCTTGGTGGTGACCATGCCCGCCGCCGGGCTGATGTCCTTGGGCGCTTGCGGAAAGCCGTGCAGCGGGCCGCGGCTGTCGCCGCGCGCCAGCTCGGCATCGAGCGCTTGCGCCTGGCTGCGCAGCACGTCGCGGTCGACTGGCGCGACGATGGCGTTGACGCGGGGGTTGTGGCGATCGACCTGGCCGAGGAAGGCCTCCAGCACCTCCACGCAAGAGACCTCGCGGGCATGGACGGCGCGCGACAGGGCGACGGCATCGAGTTCGGTGATCGGGTCGGTGGGAAGCGCGGTGGGAAGCGTGATGGAAAGCGCGCTGGAAAGCCTGTTCGCCATGGGTTCTCCCGGTGTCTCCTGTGGTGTCGGGAAAAAGCATACGGGCCCGGCAGGGCTTTACGCAATCGATGATTTTTTCAAATATCCTTGCATAAAACGCAAAGCGGCTCGCTGCACCGCCGCATTCCACGGAGCTGCCCCCATGCTGTCGCACCGCCTGCAGGACACCTCCCTGCGCTACTTCCTGGAGGTGGTGCGCAGCGGTTCGCTGACCGAGGCGGCGCAGCGCCTGAGCGTGACCGTTTCGGCGGTCAGCCGGCAGGTCGCGGCACTGGAGGCGCTGCTGGGCGTGCCGCTGTTCGACCGGCGCCCCCGGGGCATGGTCGCGAGCGCCGCCGGTGAACTGCTCGCCGCCTATGCGCTGCGCGGCGCCCTGGAAGCGGACCGCGTCGTGGCGGAGATCGCCGCGCTGCAGGGGCTGCGCCGTGGCCGCGTGCGCATTGCCAGCTCCGCCGGGTTTGCCATCGAGTTCCTGCCGCGCATCGTCGCCGAGTTCCGCGAGCGCTATCCGGGGCTGCATTTCCATGTGCGCGTGGCGGCGCCGGCGGAGGTGACCGGCATCGTACTGCATGGCGACGCGGACATCGGCATCACCTACAGCCGTGCGGCCGAGCAGGGCATACGCATCGAGCATCGCCAGCCCGCGCCGGTCATCGCCATCATGCGGCCCGACCACCCGCTGGCGCGCTTTCGCAGCATCACGCTGGCGCAGATGCAGCCGTACCCGCTAGCGCTGCCGGAAGGCGACAACACCGTTCGGCAGCTGTTCGACATTGCCTGCGGCGAGCGCGGCATCGTGTTCGATCCGGTGCTGGTGACCAACCACTTCGAGACGCTGACCAGCTTCGTGCTGCATGGCGGCGGGCTGTCGATCTCGGGCGCGGTGACCGTAGGCGACCGCCTGCGGCGCGGCGAACTGCATGCCGCTGCCATCCGCGAGCGCGGCATGCGCAGCCGTGCGGTCGAACTGCAGACGCTGGCCGGCCGCACGCTGCCCGAGGGAGTGCGCGCTTTCCTGGACTTCGCCCGGGAGCGCCTGGCGGCGGAGATGGGCGCGGCGGCCTGAATCCTGCGCTGGCGGCGCTGGCTATGGCCCGCGCTTGCGCCGGGCGGCGGGCCGGTTCAGCACCACCCACGCCGGTGCATGGTCGCTGGGATGATCCTCGCCGCGGACCCAGGTGTCGACGCCCGCATCGCGCAGCCGCGGGGCGAGGTCGGCGCT
This sequence comes from Cupriavidus sp. IK-TO18, assembly GCF_015549295.1. Classification (NCBI taxonomy): domain Bacteria; kingdom Pseudomonadati; phylum Pseudomonadota; class Betaproteobacteria; order Burkholderiales; family Burkholderiaceae; genus Cupriavidus; species Cupriavidus sp. IK-TO18. The sequence goes on along the minus strand of NZ_JADGMP010000029.1, from coordinate 238,775 downwards.
CAGCAGCAGGTGGTCGATGCGCAGCCCGGAGTTGGTCTGCCAGTGCTGGCGGAAGTAGTCCCAGAAGGTGTAGACGCGTTCCTCGCCATAGTGCGTGCGCAACGCATCGGTCCAGCCTTGCGCCAGCAGGCGCGCGTAGGCCTCGCGGCTTTCAGGCTGCAGCAGCGCGTCCTTGCGCCACGAGCGCGGGTTGTAGATGTCTTCGTCGGTGGGCACCACGTTGTAGTCGCCCGCCAGCACCACCGGCTGGCCGCTGTCGAACAGCGTCTGCGCGTGTTCGATCAGCCGCGCGAACCAGGCCAGCTTGTAGTCGAACTTGGGCCCGGGCTGCGGATTGCCGTTGGGCAGGTAGAGGCAGCCGACCAGGATGCCGTGCACCGCTGCCTCCAGGTAGCGGCTGTGGCTGTCGTCGGGATCGCCGGGCAGGCCACGGCGGACTTCCACCGGATCGGCGCCGCGCGCCAGGATGGCAACGCCGTTCCACGACTTCTGGCCGTGCCAGACGGCGCCGTAGCCGGCCTCGCGCAGTTCGCGCGCGGGAAAGCTTTCGTCGGCGGTCTTCAGTTCCTGCAGGCAGGCCACGTCGGGCGCCTCGCGCTCCAGCCAGTGGCGCAGCGCGCCGACCCGGCTGCGGATGCCGTTGATGTTGAACGTGGCGATCTTGAGGGCGGGCATGGGCACCTTGCGCGTTGGTAATGAGGCAGGAACGAGGCCGGCCGGCACAAGTGCCGGCCGGGGCATCTGCCGCGCGCACCGGCGCTGCACCGGTGCGCTGCTGCGGCAAATCAGGCGCGCCAGGTGCTCCCGGTCGCCTCGGACGTACTCGTGCTGCCGGCGCTGGTGCCGTGGCCCTCGCGGCGCACCCGGATGTCGTTGTTGACTTCCTTCACGCCGTAGGTGCCGTCGGCCAGATCCTCGATGTAGTACTTCTGGCCGCGCTCGCGCACCGTGCCGGTCAGCGACACCACGCCTTCGTTGACGTCGACGCTGACATCGCTGACATCGACGCCGCGCGCATAGCTGAGCCGCTCGCAGATCTGGTCGCGGATGCGGTCGTCGCTGCGCTGGTAGCCGCGCGGGCCAGCCTTGCGCTCGTGCTCGCGCTGGTCGGTGCCGAACAGGTCGCCGACCGCCTCGCCGATGCGGCGGCCAAGGTTGTAGAGCACGCCGCGGTCTTCCCGGTCGTCGCCGCGATAGCCTTCGCGATCATCGGTTTCCCACCCCCGCTGGCGCGCCGCCGCGCGGCTGTAGCGCTGGCCGTAGCGCTGCTGGTCTTCGCGCTCGTCGCGGTCCTCGGTCCAGTAGCGGGTGTCGCTGCGCAGGTCGCGGAAGTAGCGGTCGCGGTTGCGCTCGCGAGCGATCTCATACGGGTCGCGGGCGCGCTCGGCGCTTTCGCGCCACTGGCGGTCGGCGTATTCGTCATCGCGTTGCCATGCCTGCGGATCGCGCCATTCGCCTGCGCGTTCCCAGCCATAGCCGCCGTTCAGGCCGTAGCTCAGGCTGCTGCCGGCTCGGCGGCGATAGCGCTCTTCGTCCCGGTCGCGCTGGCTGCGCTCGTCGCGCTCATACCGCCGGCTTTCATCGCCCTGGTAGCCCTGGGAACCCTGGGAACCCTGGAAGTCCTGGCGCTGTGGATAGTCGTAGTCACCGCGCCACGCACCGGCGGAGCGCTGCTGGCCGCGGCTGCCGTACTCGCCTTGCGTCGGCCGCTCCGGATACCGGCCGGCTCCGTACTCGTCACTGTAGCCGCCGCCCTGGCGTGCCGGCCCGCCGTAGCTGGTCTGGCCCGGCGTCAGCTGCTGGCGACGGCGCTGCGCCTGCCAGCGGTCGCGGTCGCTTTCGGATTCCGGTTGCCAGTCGTCGTCGTCCCACGCCTGGCGGCGTTGGCGTTCGTCGTAGTAGTAGCTCATGCTGATTTCCTGATATGTGAATGGCGCCATACGCGGACGAGCACAACAATGTCCGCATTCCGGTGGCGGGTTATCAGGAGCGGCAAGATTCATACCGTGCGGCAGCCGCGCGCCTGCGGCCCGGGTGACGCCGCAGGCCCCGTGCAAGCCTTGCAGACCTTGTAAGGGATGCAGGGTGGGGAACCGGGAGAAATGCCGCGTGCTCCACAACGGGGCGGCGCCGCGAACCAGCGGACGAAAAGCGACACCCGCATGGATAGGCTGGTGCGGGCGGCCGCGGCGACGCTTGTGTTTACCCTGAAAACCAGCCCGAGCCACGCCCGCGACACCGGGGGATATGTCAGAATCCGCCGGCAACCCGTCGCGCCGACGCAACGGCAGGGCCCCGCAACCACACTGGCATGACAAGCACAACAAGAGTCCTGATCGTCGAGGATGACCCGGCGGCGCAGAGCCGCCTGGTGCAGGCCGTCGAGATGCATGCTCCCGCCAGTACCGTGGCCGGCTGCGCCGGCAGTGTCGCCAATGCCCTTGCCTGGCTGGCGCTGCACCAGCCCGACGTCCTGCTGTGCGACCTGGGCCTGCCGGACGGCAGCGGCATCGCCGTGATACGCCAGGTGCGCGAACGCTATCCCGAGTGCGAATGCATGGTGGTCACGGTGTTCGGCGACGACCAGCACATGCTGGCCAGCATCGAAGCCGGCGCCATTGGCTACCTGCTCAAGGACGAGACCACCGACCGCATCGCCGCCTCGATCGGCGAACTGCGCGCCGGTGGCTCGCCGATGAGCCCGCTGATTGCGCGCCAGGTGGTCAACCGCCTGCGCGGCGAGCCCGCCGCGGCCGCTGGGTTGGCCGGGGCCGCCGAATGCGCCGGACGCGGCAACGCCGCCCAGCGCGGCGTCACGCTGTCCGCGCGCGAAAGCGAGATCCTCGACCTGATCTCGCGCGGCTATACCTATGCCGAGACCGCGCGCTATGTCGGCCTGAGCGTGCATACCGTGCAATCGCACATCAAGAACATCTACGGCAAGCTGGCGGTGCGCTCGCGCGGCGAAGCCGTGTATGAGGCCGCCAAGCTCGGCCTGCTCAAGTCCCTGTAGCTTCCTGCGCCATGCCGCCGACCTGGCTGCGACTCACCCGGACCTTGCTTGCCGTGCTTGCGGTACTGCTGCCGCTGTCGTGGCTGGCGTCGCCGGCGCGTGGTGCCGCGCCGGCCGCCAGCGACGGGCTGGCGGAGCTGGAGCTGGCCGTGCGCAGCGCCACGCTTAGCGACGGCAGCGTGCTGCCGGCGCAGCCGCTGACGCTGCCGGACTATTGGGACCGCGCGCTGCCGGGCAAGTCCGGCATGGCGGTCTACGACCTGCGCTTTGACCGCGGCTGGCCGGCGGCGGCAGCGGCAGGGCTGTTCGTGCCGTGGGCAGGCGGCAGCTACGAGGTGCGCCTGAACGGCATCCTGGTGGCGGCGGGCGGCAGCCTGGGCGCGCCGTCATCCGCGCTGGCCAAGCGACCCTACTATGTGCCGTTGCCGCCGGAGCTGGTGCGCGAGCACGGCAACGCGCTGCGCATCACGGTGGCGGCGCGCGCGTTTTCACGAGCCGGCCTGCTGCCGGTCACGGTGGGGCCGGCCAAGGCGGTGCGCGCGCGCTACCAGGACGCATTCATGGTGCGCGTGGCCGGGCCCTTCATCGTCGCCGTGCTTAGCGCCGTGCTCGGCACCATCGCGCTGCTGATCTGGTGGCGCCAGCGCGACCCGCTGTTCGGCCTGTACGGCCTGGCCGAGATCGCCTGGAGCGTGCGGCTGCTCGACTATTTTGTCGACGACCTCGCGCTGCCGCCGGAACTGCGCAGCTATATCGTCGCGGCCGCGCGCGAGGTCTTCCTCGGCGCCATCGGCAAGTTCTGCCTGCTGGTGATCCGCGTGCCCTGGCGCTGGCTGCACCGCACGCTCGACGCCTACCTGTGGCTGGCATTGCCCATACTGGCGCCGCTGGCCGCGCTGTCGAGCCATCCGCTGGTGTTCCCGCTGAGCTGGCTGGCCAAGGTCGGCATCATCCTGACGGTGGCGGCCGCGCTGGTATGGGCCGCGCTGCGGCATCCAAGCCGCGAGGCCAGGCTGCTGGCCGCCACCGTGGGCGTGTCGGCGGTGCTGTTCCTGGGCGACTGGCTGCGCGTGTGGCTGACCGGCGACTACTACTGGGTGCACTCGATGACCCGCTATGTCTCGGTGCCGTTCAGCGTGGTCATGGCGTGGATGCTGGTGGAGCGCTACACCAGCGCCGTACGCAGCCTGCAGCGCGCCAACCAGGTGCTGAGCGAGCGCGTGGCGCAGCGCGAGGCCGAGTTGCGCGCGGTGTTCGCACGCGCGCAGAAGGCCGCCGCCGAGCAGACCGCGCTGCGCGAGCGCAGCCGCATCCTGCGCGACATGCACGACGGCCTCGGCAGCCAGCTGGTCACCACGCTGTCGATGCTGGAGTCAGGCCAGCCCAGCCGCGCGGAGATCGCCGGGCAGGTGCGGCATGCGCTGGACTCGCTCAAGCTCTCCATCGATGCCATGCAGGACACCGGCGGCGACCTCGCCGCGGTGCTGGGCAACCTGCGCTACCGGCTGGGGCCGCGCATCGAAGAGGCCGGCATCGCCATCCGCTGGCAGGTCGAGCGGCTGCCGGTGCTGCCCCACTTCACCGCGCGCAAGGTGCAGGAGCTGCAGTACCTGCTGCTCGAGGGCATCACCAACGTGCTGCAGCACGCCGGCGCCAGCGCGATCACGCTGGCGGCGCATGCCGACCCGGTGGCGCAGGTGATCCGCGTCACGCTGGGCGATGACGGGCGCGGCTTCGATGTCGACGCCCCGCGTGGCGGGCGCGGGCTGCGCAATATGGGGGTGCGTGCTGCGGCGATCAGCGGGCGGCTGCAACTGAAATCGGTACCGGGCCAGACGACGCTGACGATCGAACTGCCGCTGGCGCCGACGGGGGATGAGGACGGCGAGGAAGGTGAGGGACTGGCACCCGCCGCATGATCGTGCCGCGGCGGCATGCCAGGGCGCAGGCCGGGCGGGGACGTAGCCGCCCGCCATCACCGCCCGCAGGAAGCCTTGCGCATTGCTTCCTGGTTACGACGCCTGCCCGGCTCGCAACGGCAGCGTCCGTACCGCCAACGCTGCCAGCGATGTGGCCGTGGCGAGCGCGGCCACACCCGTCCAGCCGGCATGCGCCAGCGCCAGGCTGCCAAGCGCGGCGCCCGCGGCCATGCCGGCGAACATGCAGACAAACAGCACCGCGTTCAGCCGGCTGCGCGCGCCCGGGTCGATGCCATAGACAATGGTCTGGTGTGCGACCAGCGTTACCTGCACGCCCAGGTCGAAGCCGACGGCGGCGGCCACCAGCAGCCCGAGCTGCGCCTGCGGCGACAGCCATGGCGCCAGCAGCATGGCGGCAAAGGACAGCGCGGCGAGCGCGGCGCCGAGCCGGGTCACGGCCTGCGGGCCGCGGCGGTCGGCGATGCGGCCCGCGATCGGGGCGCCGAGCGCGCCTGCCGCACCGGCCAGCCCGAATGCGCCAGCAGCTTCGCTGCCAAGGTGGAACGGGGCGCCATGCAGCATCACCGCCAGCGTTGACCAGAACGCGCTGAAGCCGACCGACAGCAGCGCCTGCGCCAGCGCCGCGCGGCGCAGGTCGCCATGCCGGCGCCACAGCGTCAGCAGCGAGCCCAGCAGCGCGCGGTAGGGCATCACCGCGGTCGGGGCGAAACGCGGCAGGCTGCGCCGCGCCACCAGCGCCATCGCGGCGATGCTGCCGGCGGCGGCGATGAACATCGCGCGCCAGCCGAATTGCGCGGCGACAAGGCCGCTGACCACCCGCGACAGCAGGATGCCGAGCAGCAGCCCGGTCATGACCGTGCCCACCACCTTGCCGCGCTGCGCATCGGGCGCCAGCGTTGCCGCGGCGGGCACGATGTCCTGCGCCAGCGTGGCGGACAGGCCGATGGCCAGGCTCGCCGCCAGCACCAAGCCGATGCCGGGCGCCAGTCCCGCCAGCAGCAGGGCGGCCACCAGCGCCGCCGACTTGGCCAGGATGATGCGGCGGCGGTCGAAGCGGTCGCCGAGCGGTGCCAGCAGCAGGATGCCCAGCGCATAGCCAAGCTGCGTCAGCGTCGGGATGGCGCCGACAGCCGTGGCGGAGGTGTGCAGGTCAGGCGCCATGATGCCGAGCATGGGCTGGCTGTAGTACAGCGACGCGACGGCGAGACCGGCGGCAGTGGCGAGCATCAATACGAGGCGTGCCGGGAGCGCCGGTGCCGGCGATGGCGCCGCGATGGCAGCGGCGGGCGAGGTGGATAGGCAAGGCATGGTCGTTGTTCCTGAATCTGGTGATTTCGTTGAAAAAAGGCAGATCCGCAATCGGTGCAGTGGATGCGATGGATGCAGATGTTGTCCGGCCCCCGCGTTTTCTGGTAGAGGTGTGCGGTGAACAACGGCTATACGAGGCGCGTATGACCAGATCCCGGACCACTGCACGGGCCACCGCACGGGCCGGCACCCCGGAACCCGCTCCGGCCAGCGCCGGTGCCGACCGCATCGACCTGCTCCAGACCTTCGTGCGCATCGTCGAGGCCGGCAGTTTGTCGCAAGCCGCCGCGCAATTGCGGACCACGCAGCCCACCGTCAGCCGCCGCCTGCAGGCGCTGGAGCGGCAGCTGGGCGTGCGCCTGCTGCAGCGCTCCACGCATGGGATGAAGCTGACCGAAGACGGCGAGCGCTGCTACGAGCGCGCCAAGGCGCTGGTCGGCGACTGGGCGACGCTGGAGGCCGACCTGCGCGGCGCCGGCTACGCGCCCGAGGGCACGCTGCGCGTGGTGGTGCCGCATGCCTTCGGCCAGGACCTGATGGTGCCGCCGCTGGCCGCCTACATGCGCCAGTACGACCAGGTCGCGGTGGAGTGGCTGCTGCATGACCGCACGCCCGACTTCATCGCCGAGGCCATCGATTGCGCCATCCATGTCGGCGAGGTGCGCGAGCCCGGGCTGGTCGCAGTCAGGCTGGCCGAAGTGCCGCGCGTGGCAGTCGCCGCGCCGGCGCTGCTCGAAGGCCGGCGGCTGCCGCTCCAGCCCGAGGAACTGGAGGCGCTGCCCTGGCTGGCGCTGCACACCTTCTACCGCCAGGCGATGACGCTGTCGCACGCGGCCAGCGGCGACTCCCGCGAACTCCGGTTCCGGCCGCGGCTGAGCACCGACAGCCTGTACGCGTTGCGCAGTGCCGCGCTGCAGGGCCTGGGCGTCGGCGTGGGCTCGGCGTGGATCTTCGCCGACGACATCGCGCGCGGCGACCTGCTGCACCTGCTGCCGGAGTGGCAGGCCGAGCCGCTGCCGGTCTACCTGGTTTATCCGTACGCCAGCTTCTACCCCGCCAGGCTCAGGTTGTTCATCGATGCCATGCGCGAGGCGGTGCCGGCCATGGCGGGCGTGCAGCCGCCGCGCGCCCGGCGCAGGCAGGCACAGGCCGGGGCGGGCAAAGCGAGGGCCGGAAAGCGATAGACGACGGCACACCGCAATCGCGCAGAGGACTCTGTCGGTATCGCCGACCTTGGCGTGCAAGCACCGTTTTTCTGCCCCTGGTGCGTGCATTTTGCCCCGATGCCGGGCATTTTCTGCACCCCGTTTGCGCATCGTCAAAACGATCGGAATTCGTGCTTCAGGCCTGGAAAACGCGGCCGATAGCCCGGGGGAAAGCCAACCCCTTGCCGAGCCCGATGACCGCCTTTTTCCGCCCCGCCGAGCGCCTGATGGCGCGCCTCAACATCAACCAGAAACTGACCCTGATCGCGGTGCTGTTCCTCGTGCCGCTGTGCGGCGCGATGTACGTCGTGCTGCATGGCTCGGCGCAGTCGATCCGCACCACCGACAGCGAACGGCGCGGCCTGGTCATCGTCGGCCACGCGCTTGATTTCATGCGCGAGACGCAGGTCCGGCGCGGTGCCGCGAATACCGTGCTGGCCGGCAACGCCGGCTTCCGGCCGACCTTCGACGCGGCCGACGGCAAGGCCGCGGCCAACCTGGCCGGACTGCTGCGCGCCACCGCCGACAACTCCGGCTTTGCGCTCGAGCCCGCGGCGCGCAAGCTGGAGCAGGACTGGCAGCAGATCCGCGGCCTCGGCCTGAACACCTCGCCCGGACCGCTGTTCGAGCGGCACAGCGCATTGGTCAGGCAGACGCTGCTGTTCATCGCCGACGTGGCCGACCGTTCGGAGCTCGCGCTCGACGGCGAGGCCGGCGCCTACTACCTGATCAGCCTGATGGTTGGCCCAATGCCGCGCCTGGCGGAGCACAGCGCGCTGGCGCGCGGGCGCGGCGCCGGCATCATCGCGCAAGGCGGCTATGCCGATGCCGCGCAGCAGGCCGACCTGGGCGCGCTTGCCGAGCAAATCCAGGAGGGACTGGAAGCCATCCGGCGCGATGCCGCGCGCGTGCGCAGGAATGCGCCGGCACACCAGCCGCAGCTCGACGCGGCCATGCAGCAGCTGGCGGCGATGGACAACTTCCACCGCACGCTCAAGTCGCGCATGCTTGGTGCGAGCGGCATCGGCATCGATGCCAAGACCTATTTCGACGAGGCGACCGCGGCGATCAACGGCGTACTGGCCGCCAACAGGGAACTCTCGGCCATCGCCGGCGCCATGCTGGCGCAGCGCATCGCCGCGCAGCAGCGCCAGTTCGTGCTGCTGGCGGCGCTGGGCGTGGTCGCGCTGGCCCTGGCCTTCTATCTGTTCGGCGGCTTCAGCCGCGGCATGCGCAGCGATGTGCGCACCGTGGGGGACATGGTCGACCGCATCAACGCCGGCGACCTGAGCCTGAGCATGGCGGTGCACGGGCGCGACGAACTCAGCGAGGTCAAGCGCCACCTGCTGTCGCTGGTGGACAGCTGGCGCGGGCTGATCGGCGATACCAAGGCCGGCGCGCACAATGTGCTGGCTGCCGCCGGCGAGATCGCGCAGGGCAATATCGACCTGTCGGCGCGTACCGAGCAACAGGCCTCTTCGCTGGAGCAGACCGCGGCCAGCATGGAGCAGCTTACCGCCACCGTGCAGCAGAACGCCGGCAGCGCCGGGCAGGCCAGCGAGCTGGCGCGCGAGGCGTCGGACATCGCGCTGGCCGGCGGCGCCGCGGTGGGGCGCATGCGGCAGACCATGCAGGACATCGAGGCCGATTCGCGCCGCATCGTCGACATCATCGCGGTGATCGATGCCATCGCCTTCCAGACCAATATCCTGGCGCTGAACGCCGCGGTGGAGGCGGCGCGCGCGGGCGAGGCCGGGCGCGGCTTCGCCGTGGTGGCGACCGAGGTGCGCGGGCTGGCGCAACGTGCCGGCAACTCGGCCAAGGAAATTGGCGAGCTGATCTCGCAGTCGGCGCAGCGCGTGGCATCCGGCACGTCGCTGGCGGTGGATGCCGCCGCCAGCATGGACAGCACGGTGGCGGCGATCCGCCGCGTGACGGCGATGATGGACGAGATCAGCCATGCCTCGCGCGAGCAGAGCACCGGCATCGCGCAGGTCAACCAGGCGGTGGCGCAGATGGATCAGGTCACGCAGCAGAACGCCGCGCTGGTGGAGGAGGCCGCCGCCGCGGCGCAGTCGCTGCAGGCGCAGGCGCAGCAGATGCAGCGCGCGATGGCGGTGTTCCGCACCGAGGCGCAGGCGGCCTGATGCCGCTGGCGCGGGGTCAGCGCCGCAGCAGCCAGATCACGACCGAGACCACCACCGACACCAGGATGCAGGTCGTGATCGGCAGGTAGAAGCTGAAGCCGTCGCGGACGATATGGATGTCGCCGGGCAGGCGGCCAAGGCGGTCGAACGGCAACTTCGACAGCCAGGGCCAGGCGGCGCCGGCGGCAAGCAGCACGGCGCCCAGGATGAGGAGCAGGCGTTGCATGGGATGGGGAGGGTCAGCGGGCGATCCTGAGGCATTTGACCGGCAGGTCGACGCATTGATTCCGGTCTGCCGCCGGCCAGCCATCCTGGTCAGGATGCCGTGATTTACATGGATTTCGGAATGTAAATTGAAGGCTCGCGCTTTTTGTATGAAATTTCCTTATTCGTATTGATGGTTGGGATAGAAAATTTCAGTATGTCGTAGAACATTGAAATAAATATCCAAAATAGTGAGGAACAGATAGTGAAAAACCCGAGATAGGTGCCTAAGATTCGTTCAATTAGAGAACGTGAGTTCGCTATTAGAACAAATCGCGGTGCCGGTCGTGCCTGCCTGCAGGCGGACCGCGCGATTTCCAAGGCAGACGGAGACAATAGTGCCCCAATCCCTCCAAACCAAGGCTGGCGTCGCGGACGTCCAGGCCCTGATCGACGGACAGCGATTCACTGCTTACCAGTGGCTGATCCTTGTGCTTTGCTTCCTGGTGGTTGCCGTCGACGGCTTCGATACCGCCGCCATCGGGTATATCGCGCCGGCGCTGGTGCAGGACTGGGGGATCGAGAAATCGGCCCTCGGGCCCGTCATGAGCGCGGCGCTGTTCGGCCTCGCCTTCGGCGCGATCTTTGCTGGCCCGCTGGCTGATCGCATCGGCCGCAAGAAGGTGCTGGTGCTGTCGGTCTTCTTCTTTGGCGCCTGCAGCCTGGCCACGGCCTTTGCGCCCACGCTGGGCTGGCTGACGGTGCTGCGCTTCCTGACCGGCCTGGGTCTGGGCGCCGCCATGCCCAATGCCGTGACGCTGACCGCCGAGTTCGCGCCGCAACGCCGCCGGGCCGTGCTGGTGAACACTATGTTCTGCGGCTTTCCGCTCGGCTCCGCGGCCGGCGGCTTTGTCGCCGCCGCGATGATCCCGCATTTCGGCTGGCACAGCGTGCTGCTGCTTGGCGGCATCGTGCCGCTTGCGCTGGCGCTGCTGCTGGTGGTGCTGCTGCCCGAGTCGGTGCGCTACATGGTGTTGCGCAACTATCCGGCCGACCAGATCCGCCAGCTGCTGCGGCGCGTGACCGGCGCGGACGTGGGGGCAGCGAACGCCTTCGTCATCGGCGAGCAGGCGCCCGCGACCCGCTCCGCCATCGGCACCGTGCTGGCGCCGGGCTATCGCCTGGGTTCGGCGATGCTGTGGTGCACCTACTTCATGGGCCTGGTCATCTTCTACCTGCTGACGAGCTGGATGCCCACGCTGATGAAGGACGCCGGCTTCTCGATCCAGCACGCGTCATTCCTGACAGCGCTGTTCCCGCTCGGCGGCGGCATCGGCACCATCGCGGCCGGGTGGTTCATGGACCGCTTCAACCCCAACAAGGTGATCGCCATCACCTACGCCGCCACCGGCGTGCTGATCTACGCCGTGGGGCACGGCACTGGCAGCCAGGTGCTGCTTGGCGTGCTGATCTTTCTCGCCGGCACCGCCATGAACGGCGCGCAGTCGTCGATGCCGTCGCTGGCCGCGGCGTTCTACCCGACGCAGGGCCGTGCCACCGGGGTGGCGTGGATGCTTGGCATCGGCCGCTTCGGCGGCATCACCGGGGCCTTGCTCGGTGCCGAACTGCTGCGGCTGCATCTGGGCTTCGACACCATCTTTACGCTGCTTGCCGTGCCGGCATTTCTGGCTGCCGGTGCGCTGGTGGTCAAGCATTTCAGCGGCAGTCATGCCCCGGGTGCCGACGCCGAGGGCAGCGCCGGCGTGGCAGCTCACTGAGCCTCACTGAGCAGTCCTGAGCATCACTGAGCATCACTGAGCCGCAAGCGGCCGGGCCGCGGCGCGGATGCAGTCAGCCAGCGCTTCGGCCATCGGGCTGAGGGTGCGGTCGCCGTGCCGTAGCAGGCCGATCGGTTCCTCCGTGCCCTGCGTATCGAGCGGCAGCAGGACCAGTTCATCCTCGGCCACCGCGCGCTGCGCGGCAGACAGCGGCGCCGCCCACACGCAGTCGCTGTGGCGGGCCAGCAGCCGTCCGAGGTAGGCGTCCGATGTTTCCACGCATCCGCCCGGCAGGGGCAGGCCGTGGCGGGCGAGCAGGCTTTCGGTGTTGTGGCGGGGGATCGAGCCCGCTGCCGGGATCACCAGCGGCCATGCCAGCACGTCAAGCAAGGTCGGCCGCGATACGGCGGCAAGAGGGTGCGCGGAACGCACCGCCAGCGCCAGCGAGTCCGGGCCCAGCGATTCGAACCACAGGCTTTCCATGGCAACCGGGTCATCCATCCGGCCAATGACCAGATCCAGCACATCGGCCTTGAGCTGGTCGATCAGGCTGCGGTTCATGCCGGTCTGGACGGCAAGCCCGACCTCGGGGTGCGCGGCGCGGAAGCGCAGCAAGGCATCGGTCAGCACCGCCGGCACGACGCTGGGCAGCGCGCCCAGCCGGATGCGCTCCTGTGGCTGCGCCTGCTCGCCGGCCATGCTGTCGGCCGCCGCATCGATATCGGCGAGGATGCGCAGCGCGTGGCGCAGGAAGCGCGTGCCGGCGGTGGTCAGTTCCGTGCCCGCGCGCTGGCGCACCAGCAGGCGCGTGCCGGTCAGCTCCTCCAGCTCGCTCAGGGTCTTGGACACGGCTGGCTGCGTCAGCCCCAGGCGATCAGCGGCGCGGCCCAGGTGCTGGGTCTGCGACACCGCCACGAAGCAGTAGAGATGCCGCAGCCGCACGCGGTTGCGGAAGATTTCGAGCGCGGGTGGGGCGGGGGTTTTCATGCTGAAAAGTTATCGTAATTCTTGGAAATCTCAATTTACATGACTTTATGTGTTGCTTAAAGTCATACCATTCCAACGACAAGGAGACTGCGCAATGACCCGCCTTGCCCAGTATCGACGTCCCTACTGGGACACCCAGCCCGAATACCGCTTCGACCCCTACGCTTCCACGCAGAAGCGCTCGCCGGGCCAGCCGCTGATTGCGCTGCCGCAGTCGCTGTCCGAAGTGACCGGTCCCACCTTCGGCGCCGAGTTCGTCCGCGAAGGCGATAACGACCTCACCGTCGGCAACGGCGGCGAGCCCATCGGCGAGCGCATCCTCGTGACCGGCCGCGTGCTGGACGAGAATGGCCGGCCGGTGCCGAACGCGCTGATCGAGGTGTGGCAGGCCAACGCGGCCGGCCGCTACGTGCACAAGCGCGACCAGCACGACGCGCCGCTGGACCCGCATTTCTCCGGCGAGGGCCGCACCGTCACGGACGCCAACGGGCACTACCGGTTCAAGACCATCAGGCCCGGCGCCTATCCCTGGCGCAACCATCACAATGCCTGGCGGCCGCAGCATATCCACTTCTCGCTGTTCGGCAACGCCTACGCCACGCGGCTGGTGACGCAGATGTACTTCCCCGGCGATCCGCTGCTGCCGTTCGACCCGATCTTCAACTGCGTGCCGGACGAGAAGGCGCGCGACCGGCTCATCGCCAGCCTCGACTGGGAGACCACCCAGCCCGAATACGCGCTCGGCTACCGTTTCGATATCGTGCTGCGTGGCCGCGATGCCACGCCGATGGAGTAAGACCATGCTTTACGCCACCGCATCCCAGACCGTCGGCCCTTACCTCCATATCGGCCTGAGCGGGCTGAACTGCGCCGACCTGACCGCCAGCGCACCGGCACTGGCCGGCCAGCGCATCGTGATCGAAGGCCGCGTCACCGACGGCAACCGCGAGCCCGTGCCCGACGGCATGGTCGAGATCTGGCAGGCCAATCCCGCCGGCCGCTACCGCCACGCCGAAGACACGCGCGAGCTGCCTCTGGTGCCAGGCTTTACCGGCTTCGGCCGCGTGCCGACCGAGGCTGACGGGTCGTTCCGCTTCGTCACCGTCAAGCCGGGCGCCGTGCCCGGTGCCGACGGCCGGCCGCAGGCGCCGCACATCATGGTGTCGGTGTTCATGCGCGGGCTGGTCAAGCACGTTGCCACGCGCATGTACTTTCCGGACGAGGCCGCGGCCAATGGGGCCGATCCGGTGCTGGCGCTGGTGCCGGCCGAGCGGCGCGGCACGCTGGTTGGCAACGATGCCGGCAATGGCGTGCTGCGCTGGGATATCGTGCTGCAAGGCCCGGGCGAGACGGTGTTCTTCGATATCTGACACGCCGCGCCGGCGGCCGGGGAATCTCCCGGGCCGCCGGCGACAAAGCATAATCAGGTGGTCGTCATCGCCACGACCCCTACCGATCGCCCCCATGCCAACCGTCACGCGTCTTACCGATCCCATGTTCGGCAGCCCCGCGGTGCTGGACATCTTCTCCGACGCCGGCACCGTGGAACGCATGCTTGCCGTCGAGGCCGCGCTCGCGCGCGCCGAAGCGCAATGCGGCGTGATCCCGGCCGCTGCCGCGACAGTCATCACCGAAGTCTGCAGCGACGTCGGCGCCATCGACCGCGATGCGCTGGCGCAGGCCGCGGTCGCCGCCGGCAATCTGGCCATTCCGTTTGTCAAACAGCTGACCACCGCCGTGGCTGCGCGCGATGCCGATGCGGCGCGCTTCGTGCACTGGGGCGCCACCAGCCAGGACATCATCGACACCGCGCTCGTCCTCCAGCTGGGCGACGCGCTGCGCGTACTCGATGCCGACCTGATACGCCTGGGCGAATCCTGCGCCGCGCTGGCCAGCGCGCACCGCGCCACGCCGATGGTGGCACGCACCTGGCTCCAGCATGCACTGCCCACCACCTTTGGCTGCAAGACCGCCGGCTGGCTCGACGCGCTGCGCCGCGACCTCGCCCGCCTTGATGCGGCACGCGCGCAGGCCCGCGCGCTGCAGTTCGGCGGCGCCGCGGGCACGCTCGCCAGCCTTGGCGACGCCGCGCCCGGCGTAGCTGCCGCACTGGCCCGCGAGCTGGGCCTGGTCGCACCCGTGCTGCCATGGCATGCGCATCGCGACCGCATGGTCGAAGTGGCCGCCACGCTTGGCATGCTGACCGGCACGCTCGGCAAGATGGCGCGCGACATCTCGTTGCTGATGCAGACCGAGGTGGCGGAAGTGGCCGAGCCCACCGGGCCCGGCCGCGGCGGTTCCAGCACCATGCCGCACAAGCGCAATCCGGTCGGCTGCGCGGCGGTGCTGACGGCATCGGTGCGCGTGCCGCCGCTGGTGGCCACCATGCTGTCGGGCATGGTGCAGGAACACGAGCGCGCGCTTGGTGGCTGGCAGGCGGAATGGGACACGCTGCCGCAGATCGTCACGCTGGCCGCGGGCGCGCTGCGCCAGATCGGCGAGGTGGTGGCGGGGCTGCAGGTCGATGCGGCGCGCATGCGTGGCAATCTCGATCTCACGCATGGGTTGATACTCGGCGAGGCCGCGATGCTGGAACTCGGCGGCAGGATCGGACGCCTGCAGGCGCACCATCTGGTGGAGCGCGCCTCGCGCCGCGCAGTGGCCGACGGCACCAGCCTGCGCGATGCGCTGGCCCGCACGCTGCAGGAGGAACCCGCCCATGCGGGCTTGCTCGACGACGCCACGCTCGACCGCCTTGCCAACCCCGCCAACTACGCGGGCCAGTCATCGGCTTTTGCGGATGCCGCGGTGCAGGCGTGGCAATCCGCGCTTGCCGGACGTGCCGCACGCTGACTGGCCACGGATTCTCAGGAGACTGCATTGCCCTATCTCGATCACGCCGGTGCCCGGCTCTTCTACACCGTCGACGGCCCCGAGGCCGCGCCGGCCATCATCTTCTCCAACTCGCTCGGCACCGACCACACCATGTGGGAGCCACAGGCCGCCGCGCTGGCCGGGCGCTTTCGCGTGGTGCGCTACGACACGCGCGGCCATGGCCGCTCGACCGCACCCGGCGATGCCTTCACGGTTGAACAACTCGGCCAGGACGTGATCGCCATCCTGGATGCATTGGGCATCGGCCAGGCCGTATTCTGTGGCCTGTCGATGGGCGGCCTGACCGGGATGTGGCTCGGCATCCATGCGCCCGAGCGCTTTTCCCGCATCGTGCTGGCCA
The DNA here is from genome assembly GCF_015549295.1 of Cupriavidus sp. IK-TO18. Classification (NCBI taxonomy): domain Bacteria; kingdom Pseudomonadati; phylum Pseudomonadota; class Betaproteobacteria; order Burkholderiales; family Burkholderiaceae; genus Cupriavidus; species Cupriavidus sp. IK-TO18. The sequence continues at coordinate 222,958 of NZ_JADGMP010000029.1, read as the reverse complement.
ATACCGCCGCAAAGATCGGCAACGCGGAGGGATGGAACACTCGCATCGACACCGTGCTGCGCGACGGCATGAGCGTGATGGTCGCGCCTTCGGTCGAGCGCTGGTTCACCCCCGGGTTTGCCGCCACGGCCGACCGAGCGCTGGACGGCCTGCGCAGCGTGCTGGCAGGACTCGATCCACGCGGCTATGCGGCCAGCTGCGCGGCGGTGCGCGACGCCGACTTCCGCGAGACGGTGCCGTCGATCCCGGTGCCGGTGCTGGTTGTCGCCGGCAGCCAGGACCCGTCGACCACCGCGCAGGAGGGCCGCGCGCTGGCCGATGCGATTCCCGGCGCGCGTTTCATCGAACTGCCTGCCGCGCATATCTCCAGCTTCGAGCAGCCGGGCCGCTTCACTGCCGCACTGATCGATTTCGTGCGCGGCCGCCTGCCCGTGACCGACGACCACGCGCGCTACGACGCCGGCCTCTCGGTGCGGCGCGAGGTGCTCGGCAGCGCGCATGTCGATCGCTCGCTGGCGCGGCTGACGCCGCTCAACGAAGAATTCCAGAACCTGATCACACGCTACGCCTGGGGCGAGATCTGGACGCGCGAAGGCCTGCCGCGCCATACGCGCAGCCTGCTGACCATCGCCATGATGGTGGCGCTGAACCGCACGGATGAACTGAAGCTCCATCTGCGCGCCGCCGCCAACAATGGCGTGACGCGCGACGAGATCAAGGAAGTGCTGTTGCAGACGGCGATCTATTGCGGCGTGCCGGCGGCGAATTCGGCCTTCCACATGGCCGAGGAAATCTTCGCCGCGATGGACCAGCCCGCCTGATCCGTCAGCGCACCGCGAACGCCGGCAGCCGCGCCCGCCCCGATTGCCGGAACTCCGTGGGCGCCTGGCCCACCTGCCGCGCGAAGAAGCGCGAGAAGTACGCCGCATCGGAAAACCCGAGCGACAGTGCGATGTGCTTGATCTCCAGGTCGCTGAAGAGCAGGTCGCGCTGCGCTTCGGCGAGCACGCGCGCGTGGATCATCTGCAGCGCTGACTGCCCTGAGGCCTGGCGGCACACGCGGTTGAGCTGTGTAGGCGTGATGCCGATGGTGCCGGCATAGTGGCCGATCTCCTTCTGCTCGCGGTAGTCCGATTCCAGCAGTTGCTGGAAGTGCTGGAAGTGCCGCGCCGGTCGGCTGCTGCTGCGCGCGGCGGCCGGCTGATCGGCATTGCCCAGCCGCGCAATGCCGATCAGCACCAGCGTCAGCAGCGCCGACAGCGACGCCCCGCGCCAGGCGGACACCGCTTCCATCTCCCCACGAAACAGCGCCAGCGCATCCGCCAGCGCGTGCCCGCGCCGCACGCGGTCGTGGCGCGGGTGGTCGAACAGCGGCAGCGCATCCGGCACACCCGCCAGCAGCGTGCGCAGGTGGCTGTCGGTCATGGTGACAACCATGCCGTCAGTGTCCGGCGTAAACACGAAGCCGTGGATGTGCCGCGGCGGCATCGTCACCAGCGAGCCGCCGCGCAACGGCTCGCGGCGTTCCTCGAGCAGGGCTTCCCCGCCACCCGCGTGGATGTACAGAATTTGCAGGAAGCGTTCATGCCGGTGGGGCTTGATCTCCCACCCGTGCAGGCGGCTGCGCGCGGCGATGGACTCGAAATGCAGCTGGTCAGACAGCGGCTCGGACGAATTCACGCCATACAGGGAGTAGGTCGGGACAGGTTTCACGGGGGGCGTCAGTGTTTACCAGCAATGTTCCGATTGTCCTGTCATCGGTTCGGTCTGTCCATTCCGTAGCGGGCCTCCGCCGACTATTGTTAGCGCCGGTAGATCGATATGTACAAGGAGACAAGACATGCGCACCCAGGTTGCCATCATCGGCGCCGGCCCCGCCGGCCTGCTGCTCGGGCAGTTGCTTACCAAGGCGGGCATCGACAACATCATCGTCGAGCAACGCAGCCCGGAATACGTGCTGGGGCGCATCCGCGCCGGCATCCTCGAGAGTGTGACCGTCGATGCGCTGGAGCGCGCGGGCGTGGCGGCGCGGCTGCATGAGGAAGGCCTGGTGCACGACGGCATCGAGCTGTCGTTCGATGGCCAGCGGCATCGGATCGACCTGCATGCGCTGGTCGGCCGCAGCGTGACCGTCTACGGCCAGACCGAGGTCACGCGCGACCTGATGGCGGCACGGCAGGAAGCGGGCATCACCACGGTCTACGAGGCGCAGGATGTCAGCCTTCATGATTTCGATGGCGCCAGGCCGGTGGTCCGTTACCGCAAGGGCGGCGTGGCGCACGAGATCCACTGCGACTACATCGCCGGCTGCGACGGCTTTCATGGCGTCAGCCGCCAGAGCGTGCCGCTTACCGCCACGCAGCTGTTCGAGCGCGTCTATCCGTTCGGCTGGCTTGGCATCCTCTCGGACACGCCGCCGGTGGCGGAGGAACTGATCTATGCCAGCCACGAACGCGGCTTTGCGCTGTGCAGCATGCGCTCGCGCACGCGCAGCCGCTACTACGTACAGGTGCCGTCGAGCGAGCGCGTGGAGGACTGGTCCGATGAACGCTTCTGGGACGAACTGCGTTGCCGCCTCGATCCGCAGTCGGCGCAGTCGCTGGTGACGGGCCCGAGCATCGAGAAAAGCATCGCGCCGCTGCGCAGCTTTGTGTGCGAGCCGATGCGCTTCGGCAACCTGTTCCTGGCCGGCGATGCCGCGCATATCGTGCCGCCCACCGGCGCCAAGGGGCTGAACCTGGCCGCCAGCGACGTGCTGACCCTGGCCGATGGACTGGTCGCCGCCTACCGGCATGACGACAAGCGCGAGCTGGATGCCTATTCGGCGCGCTGCCTGCGCCGCATCTGGAAGGCCGAGCGCTTTTCATGGTGGCTGACTTCGCTGATGCATCGCTTCCCGGCTGCGGATCCGTTTGCGCTGCGCATGCAGCGGGCCGAGCTCGATTACCTGGTGGGTTCGGAAGCGGCGTGCCGGGTGCTGGCGGAGAACTATGTGGGGTTGCCGTACTGAACGGCCAAAACCGGTGCCGCGCGGGGCGTTGTCGGAAGAAAAAATAGAGCGCGGCACTTGCCGCGCTTTCCAACCCTGCATTCCGCAGGTCTTACCTGACTTCTATTGCCACCGCCCGCTCAGCCTGCGCCTGCAGCCGCAGGCTCTCCGTGGTCTGGCCCGACCCATCCGGGGTCCATCCGGGGGGCATCACCAGATAGCCAATCGCTTTCAGCAGGCTGCCAGCGTTGAGCATGTCCTTGCCCAGGCCGATCCAGTGCTCGAACTGGTTGACCAGCGGGTTATGCGTGGTGGTCGGGTGGACCAGGCCGTAGCGGCAGGGCTCTGCTGCACGCTCTTCCACATAGGTGCCGAACAGGCGGTCGAAGATGATCAGCACGCCGCCGTAGTTGGCATCGAGGTAGTCGATGTTCGAGGCATGGTGCACGCGGTGCGCCGACGGGGTGTTGAACACGTACTCGAGCCAGCCCAGCTTGGGAATCCAGGTGGTGTGCAGCCAGAACTGGTACAGCAGGTTCAGGCTCACCGTGGCCAGTACCACTTCAGGACGAACGCCCAGGAAGACCAGCGGCGCGAAGAAGATGGCGGTGCCGGTGATCTTGCCGGTCCAGCCGAGGCGATAGGCGGTGCCCAGCGTCAGTTCGTTCGGCGAGTGGTGGACCGCGTGCGTCGCCCAGAAGAAGCGGATGCGGTGCGAGGCGCGGTGGTACCAGTAGTAGCAGAACTCTTGTCCGAGGAAGAGCAGCAGCACTGCGAGCGCGCTGTTGATCTCGACCGTGAAGAGGCGGTGCTGCCAGGCAAACGCAAACACGGGGGCGGCCAGCGACAGGGGCAGCAGCGCCAGCAGCTTGCGGCCAACCAGGTCGGCCAGCGACAGGGTGACTTCATGCCAGGGGTAGGCCTTGCCCTGGCGATTCGCCTTGCGTGCCAGGACGAAGGCTTCGACCAGAGAGACTGCCACGATAAACGCCGTGACGTAGAGGGTGAATCTGCCGAGATTGTGCATGTCAGGTCCAGTGCGGTGAGGTGGGACGCTTGGCTTGCGGGTTGCTGCTTGCTGCGTCGGTGAGGCAAATGTAGTGGCTGGACCCGTGCGGCGCCATCCAGCAATTATTTCGCCGTATGTCATGCCCGGCGGGCCGCGGGCGGTGCAACAGCGCGACATTTTTTCCACCGCGAAAAGCCGCCGTCCCTTTCCTATAGTTCGACCGTCGCCGCGCCACGGAGCGCGGCAAGAAACGAACCGGAAGGACCTGCCATGACGAAACGCCTCAGCAATCTTGCCTCTTCCTTGCACCTGCCCCTGCACCTGCCCCGCGTGCTCGGTATCGCCAGTGGCGCGCTGGTGATCCTGGCGAGCACGCCCGCCTTCGCTGCATTCGGCGGACACAGCATGGCCTATACGCCGCGCGGCACGTTCGAGAGCGGGCATATCGGCGCCTGCGGTGGCGGCAGCTGCTCGCACGCCGGCGGCATCGAGGGCCCGCATGGCGGCCTGGCCACCAATACCGGCACCGTCACGCGCACGGCGCCGGGCCAGTTCAGCAACAGCGGCACCGCCGTCGGCTCCAACGGGCGCTCGGTGCAGCACGACGGCAGCACCAGTTGCGCCGGGGGCACCTGCTCGCACAGCGGCGACCTGACCGGCCCCAACGGCCAGACCGCCACCACTTCCGGCAGCGTGACCCGCGAAGGCGTGGGCCAGTATTCGTCGTCGGGCACCGTCACTGGCGCAAACGGCAATACCTACGGGCACGCCGCTTCGACCAGCTGCGCCGGCTCGACCTGCTACCGCTCCGGCACCGTGACCGGCACGCAGGGCGGCACGGTCGTGCACTCGGGCAGCGCCACCAGCGTGGCGCCCGGCGTGGTGACCACCGGCGGCGGCACTACCGTGGTCCACGGCGCGGCGGTGACGACCGGCGGCACGACCGTCACCACGGTCGGAGCGGTCGGCACTGTGGCTGCCGTCGGCACGGTGGGTACGACCGTGGCGGTCAGCACGCCGCCGGTGGTGGTCACGCCGCCTCCGCCGGCGCCTGTCTACGTGCCGGCCCCTGCGCCCGCCACGGTGTACGTGCCGCCGCCCGCCAAGGTCGTGGTTGCCCCGCCGCCGCCTCCGGTGCGCGTGGTGGTTGCCGCACCGGTGCCGCGCACCGTCTATGTCGCGCCGCGCGCTGTCTACGTGACCCGCCCGCCCGTCATGATCCCCGGCCACTGGGCCGGCGGCGCGTGGGTGCCCGCACACTTGGTCTGAGCACAGCGAGGCGGTTTTCCCTTCGGTATCCCATCGCAAAGCGCCGGTAAATGACCGGCGGGCCTACCGCGCCCCACATGAAGAAGATGATTGCTGTGCTTGTGTTGTGTATTGTTTCTGCAGGCGCCTATGCACAAAGGGCCGCATCGCCGGAGACCCGTGATGGAACAGGTGAACAGGATTGTCGTGCTCGACGACGAAGCCGAGCTGCGCAACATGCTGCAGCGCTTCCTGACCGGGCACGGCTTCCGCGTGCGCGCGGTGGCCGACGGCAAGCAGCTGGACAAGTACCTGCAGCGCGAGCCGCACGACCTGCTGGTGCTCGACCTGATGATGGAGCCCGAGGACGGCCTCACCATCTGCAAGCGCCTTCGGGCAGAGGGCCACACGCTGCCGATCCTGATGCTGACGGCCAAGGGCGACCCGATGGACCGCGTGGCGGGGCTGGAAACCGGCGCCGACGACTACCTCGCCAAGCCCTTCGTACCCGACGAGCTGGTGGCGCGCATCCGCGCGCTGCTGCGCCGGCAGAAGATGTCGGCCGGCGATCCCACCGTGACCACGCAGAGGCTGCGCTTCGGCGACTTCACCTTCGATGTCGGCAAGCAGACGCTGCTGCGCGGCGGCGAGCCGGTCGAAGTGCATTCGGCGCAGATGCTGCTGCTGCACGCGCTGGGATCGTCGCCGAACCGCGCGGTCAGCCGCGAGAACCTGCTGGCGCGGGCGCGCGGGCGCGACCATGATGCGCTCGACCGCAGCATCGACGTGCAGATCCTGCGGCTGCGCCAGATCGTCGAAGACGACCCGTCCAAGCCGCGCTTTATCAAGACCGTGTGGGGGGTCGGCTACATGCTGGTCGCCGGCGTGGATTCGTGAACCGTTCGTCGCCCATGCTCAGGCGCCTGCTGCCGCGCTCGCTGCTGGCGCGCAATATCCTGCTGCTGGTAGCGCTGGTGGCCATCACCCAGGCGTGCTCGCTGACGGTGCTGATGCATTACGTGCAGCGCCCGCGCATCGAGCGCGCCGCCATCGTCTTTGCCGACTACGTGCGCACGCTCGACCGCGTGGTGGCGGCAATGCCGCTTGACCCCAGCGGAGCCGCGGCCACGCGCATGGGCGCGCAGGCGCAAGAGCCCGAGCACGCCGCGGCGAAACCCGCGGCCGATCTGCAGCACCTGCTGCGCACCTGGCAACGCGATGTCTTCATGGAGGCGTTGCGGCGCCACCTGCCCGCCGACATGCCGGTGCGATGGCAGGCCGGCGAGGCCGAGCAACTCTGGATCCGCATGCATGTGGGCGGCGAGCCTCGCTGGATCGGCCTGCCCATCAGCGAGGACGTGCGCGCCGGCGGCATCGCCACGGCGCTGGCGCTGTCGACCGCGCTGGCGCTGCTGGCGGCCTTGACCGGCTACCTGATCCAGCGCCACCTGAACCGGCCGCTGCAGGACCTTGCGCGTGCCGCGCAGGACATCTGCGCGGGCTCGACGCCGCCGCCGCTGCCGACCGACGGTCCGACCGAGATCGCCCAGGTCAGCGGCGCCTTCAACCAGATGACGCAGGCGTTGCAGCAGGCCGAGCAGACGCGGGCACTGATGCTGGCGGGTGTCTCGCATGACATCCGCACGCCGCTGACCAAGCTGCGCCTGGCGATGGCCATGTCGATCCCGCGCGGTGCCGACGACGCCTTCGTGGCCTCGGCCGAGGGCTACCTGGACCACATCGAGACCATCCTGCAGCAGTTCATGGACTACGCCGGCAGTGGCGAGAAAGAGCAGCCGCAGCCCGGCGATGTCAATGCGCTGGTGTCGCAACTGGCCGCCGACTTCGCCGGCCTGGGCCATGAGTTCGAGCTGTCGCTGGCGCAATTGCCGCCGGTTCCCTATCGCCCGGTCAGCCTGATGCGGCTGCTGATGAACCTGATGCAGAACGCTGTCGTCTACGGCAAGTCTGGCTTCAGCGTGCGCACGTGGCGCGATGCCGCGTGTGCCTACGTGGCGGTCGGCGATCGCGGCACCGGTATCGCCGCGCACGAGCTGGAGCAGCTCAAGGCGCCCTTCAGCCGCGGCGCCAACGCGCGCGGCCACGCGGGCGGCACCGGGCTCGGGCTGGCCATCGTCGAGCGCATTGCGCGGCTGCACGGCGGCTCGCTGCAGTTCCGCCCGCGCGATGGCGGCGGGCTCGAAGCGGTGGTGGTGCTGCCGCTGCAGGCACCGGCGGCGTAGCGCAGCACCTCGCCGCACCCCGCCGCGCCGTGACATGGCGCGAAATAATTCCCAGATGGCGCTGCGCGCGGGTTTTTCCCATACTTCCGTCACCGCGATGCCGAACGGCAACACACTCGGCAACACCCGAAGCAGGCAACGCGGCAAGAAGCTCCCGATGGTTTGCGATCCCTGATGCAACGATGTCGGTGACAGCTTTTACAGACCACTGACGGCACCACTCGCCAACCCAAAGGAAACGATATGCGCAACGCTCTCCAGACCATCGCCAAGCAAACCAAGCGCCTGACCATCGCCGCACTCGCCGCCACCGCCATGCTCGGCGCCGGCTGCGCCAACGCCGGTGTCACCGGCATCAACCAGGTGGGCCTGATGCAGGCCGTGCACGCCGACGTGATCTACGTCCACGCGTTCGACGCCGATGCCGGGCAGGTGAAGCTTGACGGCGGCCTGGCGCAGAAGGTCAGGATGATGGCCACCGGCGGCTCGTCGGCGAGCGCGCAAGGCCAGACCGCCGCCGAAGCGCGCGAGCAGGTCGCCAACGAGATCGTGCGCGAGCTGCGCGGCATGGGCCTGAACGCGGTGCGTTCCGATGCGCCGGCGCCGGCTGGTGCCAGCGCGCTGATCGTCGAGGGCGATTTCCGCAAGATCGATGAAGGCAGCGGCCGCCGCCGCCTGCTGATCGGCCTGGGTGCGGGCAAGAGCGAAGTCGGCGCCGATGTGCGCATCTCGTACAAGCCCGCCAACGGCGCGCCGATCCCGCTGCAGAGCTTTGTGGCCAGCGCTGATTCGGGCCATGTCCCGGGCGTCGCGGAAACCGCCGGCATCGGTGCCGCTGCCGGGCATGTGGCGATGGCGGCAGCCGGTGGCGCCGGCGTGCACGGCGCCACGGAAATGACGCGCGACTCGATCTCCGCCGATGCCACGCGCCTGGGCAATTCGATCGCCAGCCAGGTCGCGGCCGCGAGCACCGAAGAAGGCTGGCTGACTGCCGCGGCGGCTCGCTAAGCCAACGGCTTGCTCCCCTCTCCCGCGTGCGGGAGAGGGGAGACAACACTGGCAGCTTTTGGCGCTGTCAGCACTATGCGGCCCCGCCTTGCGCGGGGCCTTCGTCTTTCCGGTCGCGCAGCACCTTGCTCACCACCCTGGAAAAGAACGCGAAATACAAGCCGGTCGACAGGCCGCACATCAGGATGCCGGTCAGCGCTTCCACGCTGCCCACCAGGCGCCATTCCTGCGGCAGCACCACGTCGCCATAGCCCGTGGTGGTGTAGGTCACGGCGCTGAAGTACAGGGCCGTATGCAGGTCGGGCATCCCCGCGCGCCAGTAGTAGAACAGGCCCCATGCCGTGATCTGCAGCAGGTGCAGCAGGATCGTGCACGCCGCCAGGCTGATCAGCGCATGCGTGGCGCGCCAGAAGTAGCGCGGCCCCGACGGGATCCGCCACTTGAGCCAGTGAAACGCCGCCAGGATGCCGATCGCGTGGATCGATACACAAAGCGCCATCAATAGGAATGCGGTGAGAGCCTTGATCAGCATAGTTGTGCCTGTTGGTGTGGCGCAACCCGGGCCGGCCGCGCGGCACCATGCTACTCCAGCGGCGCGACGAAGGAGAGCGCCATCGCCGGCGGCATCGCCTCTGCCACCACGCCGCCCACCAGCACCACCGCCGGGCTGGCTAGCCCGGCAGTCAATGCATCGGTCAGCGTTTGCACCGTGCCGGTCCACGAACGCTCTTCCGTGGCGCCGGCATGCATCACCACCGCCGCCGGCATGCCCGCGCGCATGCCGGCCGCCAGCAGCCCGTCGCGTATCGCCGCGAGCCGGCTCATGCCCATGTAGATGACCAGCGTGGTGCCGCCGCGCACCAGCGCGTCCCAGTCCGGCGAGCCGTGTTCGCTGGTGTGCCCGGTGACGAAGGTCACGCCGTGGCAGTGGGCGCGGTGGGTCAGCGCGATGCCCAGCGCCTGCGCCGCCGCCACGCCGCTGCTGATGCCGTTGACCACTTCCACCGGCACGCCGTGCGCGCGCAGGAAGGCGGCTTCTTCGCCGCCGCGGCCGAACAGCAGCGGATCGCCGCCCTTGACGCGCGCCACGGTGCGGCCGGCCAGCGCATGCTGCAGCGTCAGCTGCTGGATGCGCGCCTGGGTGACCGAGCAGCGGCCGCCACGCTTGCCGACCCACTCGACATGCGTGCCGGGCCGGGCATAGCAGGACATCTCCGGCGAGACCAGGTCATCGACCAGCCATACGTCGGCGGAGCCGAGCGCGCGCACCGCGCGTACCGTGACCAGGTCGGGGCTGCCGGGGCCGGCGCCGACCAGCCAGACCTTGCCGGGCTTGAGGGGAGAGTTCATGCGAGTGACTCCTGCGTGCGTGGCGGCATGGCGTCAATGACTGGTGCCGGCCGAGCGCGTGGTCTTGTTGAAGACGTTGTATTTGCCGATGGGCTTGTCCATCGGGATGCGCTTCACTTCCCGCAGCGTGGCGGCGTCGTAGACCACGATCGCGCCGTCGCGCTCCATCAGGCTGACCAGCGCATAGCGCCCGTCGCGCGTGAATTCAACATGCGCGGCGGTGCGGCCGGGGCTGGGCGTGACGCTGCCGGCGACTTGCAGGGTCTGCTTGTCGATCACCTGCAGCGTGTCGCGCCGCGGGCTCATCATTGCGTCCGCCCAGGCGTAGCGGCTGTTCTCGTGGCTGCGCAGGAAGAAGCCGGGGCCGTTGGTCGGGATGGCGGCGACAGTTTTCCAGTCCTGCATGTCGATCACCGGGATGCGCCCCTGCCCGAGGTCGGGCGACGCCATCACTGCATGGCCGCCCCGTTCCCACGTGATGCCGCTGCCGAGGTGGGGCATGCCGCCGAGCGCCAGCGAGGCCACCTTGCGGCCCTGGTCGAGGTCGATCACCTGGCCGCCGCCGCTGCGCGATGCGCCGAGGATATGGCGGTAAGGCTGGTCGAAGAAGAAGTCGTCGAGCACATCGTCCAGCACGATCGCACGCGGCGCCAGCGACGCCAGGGGCTCGCCGGCGGCGTCGGCATACGGGATCTCCCAGACCTCGGCAATGTCCTTCAGCGCCGCGATAAAGCTGTGGCGAGGCGCCGCGTCGTAAACCGCCGATACCCGCGAAACGTCGCCACTGAGGCCCTTGACGTCGATCACCCGCTCCAGCGACAGGTCGTCGGCGCGCAGCAGCACCAGCGTGCGCGGCAGCGTATTGCCGGCCAGCACCCAGCGCCCGTCGTCGCTGACGGCAACGTTGCGCGTGTTGATGCCGACGCGGATCTCGGCGACATAGGCCAGGTTCCACAGGTCGTACTTGCTGACCCAGCCGTCGCGGCTTGCCATGTAGACATAGCGGCCATCGCGGCTGAACTTCGGGCCGCCGTGCAAGGCGAAGCGCGTGGCAAAGCGATGGATCGGTGCCAGCCTGTCGCCGTCGAGCACGGTCATGTGATGGCTGCCTGCCTCGATCACCACGAACAGGTTCTGCGGATCGGCGCTGAACACGGGACGCGCCGGCAGCGCGCCGGGTGCATGCATGACCACGTGGCTGGCCCGGATCGCGCCGGCGCTCCATTGCGGCGCGGCGGCCGGTGCCATGCGCAGCCAGCGCGCCAGGGCCTGCAGTTCGGGCGCCGGCAGCGTGGCGACGAAGGCCGGCATCTGCGTCGCGGCGCGGCCGTCGCGCAGCACGGTGTCGAGTTCGCTGGGGCGCAGCCGCTCCAGGCTTTCCGGCAGCAGCGCGGGGCCCAGGCCGCCGAGGCGGTCGGCGCCGTGGCAAGTGGCGCAGTGCTGGCCATAGAGCGCGGCAGGATCGTGCGCGAGCGCGGATTGCATCCCGCAAGCGAGCGCCATGGACATGAGCCATCGGGCAAGGCGTGTCATGCCGCCACCTCCGCTTGGGGCGAGGTGGCGATTTCGGTGCCGCTGAGGTAGCAGCCCGGATCTTCCGCCCACGCGTTGCCGGTCAGTGCGAGCGCGCGCACTCGCGTATTGCCGTTGCAGATGGCACGGTGCGCGCAGTCAGCGCAGCGTCCCTGCAACGGGCGCGGCCGGCTGGCCAGCCCCGCCATCAGCGGATCGGCGCGGCTTGCCCAGATCTCGCCAAAAGGCCGTTCGCGCACGTTGCCCAGCGTGACATGCCACCACATCGTGTCGGGATGCACATTGCCGAGGTTGTCGATATTGGCGACACCCACGCCGGTCGCATTGCCGCCCCACTGTTCCAGCCGCTGGCGCATGTCGGCGACGCGGTGCGGGAAGCGCTGCGCGATCCAGTGCAGCAGGTAGACCCCGTCGGCATCGTTGTTGCCGGTGACGAAGTCGCCGGCATGGCCCGCGCGCGTGCGCTGCCAGACATGGTCGAACAGCCAGTCCAGCGCGGCGCGCGTGCGCGCATGCCGCGCGTCCTCGGCGCGATGGCTGCGCGCGCGGCCCGCGTAGTTGAAGTGGGACAGGTAAAACTTGCCGATGCCTTCGCGTTCGGCCAGCGCGACCATGTCGGGCAGTTGCGCGGCGTTGGCCTCGGTCAGCGTCATGCGCACGCCGACGCGCAGGCCGGCGGCGCGCGCCACGCGCAGGCCCGCCAGCGCCTGCGCGAAGGCGCCGTCGCTGCGGCGGAAGCGGTCGTGCGTGGCTGGCAGCCCGTCCAGGCTGACGCCGACATAGTCGAAGCCCGCCGCGGCCAGCCGTGCAGCGTGGCCGGCATCGAGCAGCGTGCCGTTGGACGACAGCGACAGGTGGAAGCCGAGCGCGCGCGCATGCGCGGCAATGTCATACAGGTCCGGCCGCAGCAGCGGCTCGCCACCGGACAGGATCAACGCGGGCACGCGCGCATCGCGCAATTGCGCCAGCACGCGCAGCGCCTCGGCGGTATCCAGCTCGCCCTTGAAGTCGGTATCGGCCGAGGTGGCATAGCAATGGCGGCAGTTGAGGTTGCAGCGGCGGATCAGGTTCCAGATCACGACCGGCCCGGCGGCCTTGCGGGCATGCGGCACCGGACCGGCATCGCGCAGGGCTTCCATGAATCGGGACAGGCGGAACATCAGCGTGGCTCCTGTGGGGCAGCGCCCGCCGGCGGCAGGCGCAGGCCGGTTTTCTTCAGGATGCGGGTGGACCACAGCACGTCATGCGCGCGGCATGCGTCGCCCAGCAGTGCCGCGATGCGGGCTATCTGCGGCGCCGCGTCGGCGCGCGTGTGCGCGTGGACCATCGCGAACAGGTTGTAGGGCCAGTGCGGCAAGCGGCGCGGGCGCAGGTAGCAGTGGCTGACGAAGGGCAGCGCACCGACGCGTTCGCCGAGCGCATCGACGCCGGCATCGTCCACGTCCCACACCGTCATGGCGTTGGCGCGCCAGCCCAGCCGGTAGTGGTTGGGCACCGCGCCGATGCGGCGGAGCATGCCGCGCGTCTGCATCGCCGCCAGCCGGGCGATGACTTCGGCTTCTTCGAGGCCCAGCATGGCGGCGACCGCTGCGAACGGCGCCGGCTCCAGCGGCAGGCCGGCCTGGGTGGCGCGGATCAGGGCAAGGTCGATGGTATCGTGGGCGTCGGCGGACATCATGCGGGAAGGTAGAGGTTGACGAAGAATTCGCGCTCCTTGGGAAGCGGCAGGATCTCGACGCCCGCCGCGGCGGCGATGCGCGCGAGCGCCGGGGCCACGTCCTCGGCCCGCGCGACCGCCAGCACGAACCACAGGTTCAGGTGGTGGGTGCGCTGGTAGTGGTGCGCGACCTCCGGGAAGGCGTTGATTGCGGCGGCCACGGCGTCGAGCCGCTGTTCCGGCGCGTGGCAGGCGCACAGCACAAAGCGGCCGCCCGCCCGCTCGATCTGGTAGAGCGGGCCGAAGCGCGTCAGCACGCCGTGGTCGAGCAGCCGGCGCAGCCGCGCCAGCAGTTCGTCCTCCGCGATGCCAAGCGAGGCGGCTGCCTCGGCATAAGGCCGGGGCACCAGCGGCAGGCCCCGCTGCAGCGCGTTGATGATGCGGCGGTCGGTGGCGACGATGGTGTCGATGGTGTCGAAGGAGTCGGGAAGCGCGGCACCGGAGGCATCGGCTGTCATGCTCGCGCCGCCTCCTGCGTGGCGTAGCGCGTGCCGCGCTGCTTGTAGCAACGGGTGCCGACCAGCACCGCGCCGGGGGTCTGGTCCATCCCCACGGTGGCGCGGATGTCGTCGAGTGCCGGCCGCAGGTCGTGCGCATCGCGCGCATGGATCATCGCGAACAGGTTGAAGGGCCACGCCGGCAGGCGCCGCTCGCGCCGGTAGCACAGCGTCACGCGCGGCTGGCGTGCCAGGCGCAGGCCGATCGCGTCGACGCGGGCGTCCGGCACGTCCCATACGCACATGGCGTTGTGGCGGTAGCCGAAGCGGCCGTGGCGCAGGACTACGCCGAGCCGCCGGATCACGCCCTGCGCCGACCAGTGCGCAATCCGCTCCAGCACCCGCGGCATCGGCAGCCGCGTGCGCAGCGCCAGATCATGGAACGGGCGCGGCGTCAGCGGCAGGCCCGCCTCGAGCGCCGCCACCAGGCGCCAGTCATCCGCATCCAGCGTGACAGGCAGCACGGGGGCCGCGACTCGGCGCTGGCGGCGATAGCCAGTACCGAGCGCAAAACCCAGGTCGATGTGGTACTCGCGTGCCATCGGCAGGTCCAGTGGCACCTGCCCCGCCATGTCGGCAATCGCCGCCAGCGTGCGATCCAGCGTGCCGCGCTCGCGCGCGCCCGCGACAAACCACAGGTTGTAGGCGTGGCCGCTGCGCGCGTAGTTGTGGCTGACCGACGCGCAGGTGCTGACGCGCGCGGCCACGCGATCCAGCTGCGCTGTCGGCACGCTCAGCGCGGCCAGCGTGCTGACGCCGATCACATTGGGCGCGAACACGGCGCCGACGCGGCTGATCCGGCCCGCGCCCAGATCGCGCGCCAGCAGCGACAGCAGCGTGTGCTCGCACAGGCCCAGCCCTTGCGCGAGCGCCTGGTAGGGGCGAGGCTGCAGCGGAAAGTCGTGCTGCAGCGTGTCGTACAGGGTGAATTCGTCGAACATGGCGCCGCCTACATGCCGAAGCGCTGTGCCCGCGCGGTGAAGAAGATGCCGCTGGGGTTGTCGGCCGGCAGCGTGGCGATGCGTGCCAGGCTGGCGGTGTCATAGACCTCGACGCGGTTGTCGTCGCGGCAGGACAGCCACAGCGCCTCTCCCTTGGGCGTGAATTCCATGTGCAGGACTCCGCCGCAGGGCCGCAGGGTGCGAATCACCTCGCGCGTGGCGGTGTCGATGACCTGCACCGTGTCGTTGTGCGGGAAGGCGAAGTTGACCCACACCTGCCGGCCGTCCGGGCGTGCCATCACAAACACCGGCTGGCCGGCCAGCGCTACGCGCGCGGTCTGCTGCCAGCCGCGCGCCGGATCCGCTACCAGCACTTCGTGGCGGCCGATGGCCGGCAGCCATGCCTGGCCCTGCGCCATCGCCCAGCCGCGCAGGTGCGGCATCTTGTAGACCGGCAGCGGCTGGCTGCCGCGCCCGTAGCCCGACAGGACGCGGCGTGCCTGCGGTGGCGTTTGCCACAGGTCGACCAGCGCCAGCCCGTCCTCGCCGAACAGGCCGGCCAGGTACCAGCGTCCATCGGGCGTGACCAGGCCGTCGTACGGCTCGCGCCCGGCCGGCAGGCGCGTCACCTGCGGATGGCGCGGATCGGCGGCATCGATGATCCAGATCTCGCCGGACTCGAACAGGCTGGCGGCGAAGCGCCGGCCCGGCAGGTCGGCCAGGCCCACCACCTTGGCGCGACGCCCGTCCTGGCCGATGGCCGGCAGGTCGGCCAGCGGTTCGAGGGTCTGGGCATCGAACAGCCGGACCCCGCCCGGCGCGTAGTTCTGCGCGGCCACTACGCGGCCATCCTGCGAGATCGCGCCGCCGATGCTGTTGCCGGCTTGCAGGACGCGGTGCGTGATGCGCGCGTCCAGCAGGTCCACGCGCGTGAGCCCGCCGTCGCGGCCGAACACGTAGGCGTAGCGCGCATCGCGCGAGAACACCACGCTGGCGTGCGACAGGTCGCCCAGCCCGTCGACCGTGGCCAGCCGCGTCATGCCGGTGGTTTCCACGATCTGCAGCCGGCCGGCGGCACGTTCCACCACCACGCCGAGATCGCCGGTGCCGCGCACCGCGCTGGCACAGCCGGCCAACAGTGCCGCGGCGCAGGCTAAGGCAGCGGCCAGGCCGCGCATCATCGTGCCGGCGCCGTGGTGACGGGCACGACGGTCGGCTGAGTGCCGGCCCGGAGTCGTTCGATCAGCCATTGGGCTTCATCCTGCGTCATGAAGGGTTGCCAGGGCGGCATGGCGGTGCCGGGCCTCCCGTACAGCACGGTGGCGACGAGGCTCTCGGGCGGCTTGCCCGCCAGCGCCTCGCGCGTCAGCGGCGGACCCAGGCCGCCGCGCAGCGTCATGCCGTGGCAGGCGCCGCAGTCGTCGCGCAGCCAGTGCGCCAGTTGCGCCTGCCGGGTGGGCGTGGGCTGCGCTGACGCCGCTGCCGGCGCGGTCAGCAACACCGCGGCCAGAACCGTCACCGTGGCGCCACGCCACCCCCGGGGTATCAGAGCGACAGGATCCATTTGGCCAGCGTATTGGCCTCGGCCTCGCTGACCGCGTTGGCCGGCATCGGCATCGCGCCCCACTGGCCGTTGCTGCCCTTCAGGATCGACTGGACCATATGCGGCTGCCCGTCTTTCTTGCCTGCGTACTTGGCCTTGACGTCCTTGAAGGCCGGTCCGATCAGCTTCTTGTCGACGCCGTGGCAGGACAGGCAAGCTTTGCTGGAAGCAAGCTGCTGGCTGGCATGGGCCACGCCGGGTACGGCGGCGCCGAATGACAGGACACAGGCGGCGGCTGCGAGCAGCGCGGGCAGGCGCGCAGGAAGGTGCGCAGTCAGGTGAACGGGGTGCTTCATCTTGATTTCTCCGTTGGGGGAATGGAACCGGGCACCGCACCGAGAGAGCGGTGCGGTGCCGCGGGTATTAGTAGACGTCGTGTTGTGTGTTGTAGGCGTTGAACTTGCCGGTTGGCGTGACCAGGCGCTTGTCCTTGATCACCGTCTTGAGCGTGCGGGTCTTGTCATCGACCACCACCAGCGCGGACTCGCCGTCCTTGGTGCCCCAGACCGAGAACCAGACCTCGTCGCCGGCCTTGTTGTACTCGGCCTGCACCACGCGCTTGGCGCCCGCACCCTTCAGGCCGGCCCAATCGGCGATCGGCAGCACCTTGAAGCCGTCTTCCAGGTTGCGCGTATCGAACACCGCCACGGACTGGTTCAGCTTGGCATCGGGATTCAGCGGCGTATCGACCCAGAGGTTCGAGGACTTGGGATGCGTCTTGATGAACAGCGAGCCGCCGCCCTGGCCCTTGAGCGTCTGCACGACCTTCCAGGCCTGTGCCGGATGGCCGGCGGGATCGGTGCCGATCAGGCTGATGGTCTCGTCGCCCAGGTGGCTGGTGGCCCAGACCGGGCCGAACTTCGGATGCGAGAAATTGGCGCCGCGTCCCGGGTGCGGGGTCTTGCCCACCTCGATCAGTGCGGCGAGCTTGTCTTCCTTGGTGTCGACCACGGCGATCTTGTCGGATGCGTTGGCCGCGACCAGGAAGTAGCGCCCGGTGGAGTCGAAGCCACCGTCATGCAGGAACTTGGCCGAATCGATGGTGGTGGTCTTCAGGTTGGACAGGTCCGAGTAGTTGACCATCAGGATCTTGCCGGTCTCCTTGGCATTGATCACGAACTCGGGGTGGTAATGGCTGGCGACGATCGAGGCAACGCGCGGCTCGGGGTGGTATTCGTTGTCGACGGTCATGCCGCGCGTGGACACCACCTTCAGCGGCTTGAGCGTATCGCCTTCCATGATCACGTACTGCGGCGGCCAGTAGGAGCCCGCCACCGCGTACTTGTCTTCATAGCCCTTGTACTTGGAGGTCTCGACCGAACGCGCCTCCATGCCGATCTTGACCTCGGCGACGATGTCGGGCTTGGGCAGCCACAGGTCGATCAGGTCCAGCCGCGCATCGCGCCCGATCACGTACAGGTAGCGGCCCGACGCTGACATGCGCGAGATGTGCACCGCATAGCCGGTCTTGACGATGTTGATGATCTGCTTGCTGTCGCCGTCGATCAGCGCGACTTCGCCGGCGTCGCGCAGCGTGACCGAGAAGAGGTTGTCCAGGTTGTACTGGTTCATCTTCTTCGTCGGCCGTTGCGCGACGGGCAGGATGTCCTTGCGGCTCTTCTCGATGTCGGCCAGTGAAAACTCCGGCGGCGTCGGCGGATCGAGCTGGATGTAGCGGGCCATCAGGTCGACTTCCTGGTCGGAGAGATCGCCGGAAGTGCCCCAGTTCGGCATGCCGGCCGGGCTGCCGTACTTGATGAAGGTCTTCAGGTATTCGGAGCCGCGCGCGCGGGTGATGTCGGGCGTCAGCGGCTTGCCGGTCGCGCCCTTGCGCAGCACGCCGTGGCAGCCGGCGCAGCGCTCGAAGTAGATCTGCCTGGCATGATCGAACTCGGCGGCGGTGAGGGTGGGGATAGCCGCCTTCCTGTCAGCCTTTGCTTCAGCCTTCGGTGCGGCCTTGGCGGTGTTGGTGGCTGCCTGGGGAAGACCCAGCCAGAGCGAGAGCGGCAGTGCCGCGAATGCGGGGTAAAGCCATTTTCTTGCTTTCATGGTGCCGTGGTTCAGCGGGTTGTGGAAAGCTGTTGTCGCGGTGCTTGTGGGGCGCGAACTGGCACCAGGCGCTTGCAGTGATGATGCGGACACACTGCGAGAAGGGGATTGACTGGCATCAAACCGGGCAGGATGTCATGCAGCGGTTTTTTGCCTGTGGAGAAGACGCGGTTGCGTGCGCGCCAGGCGCGCGCTCCCAGCGGCGGCGCCATCGCGTGGAAGCGCTCGCCGCCCTTATGGCTATGGGGCCGTGCCTAGTGGGAACGACGCGCTGCTAATCCTTGATCAGCAGCACAGGACAGTGCGCATGGGCAAGGACCCGCCTTGCCACCGACCCCACGATGGCATCCAGGAATCCGCCCCGGCCATGCGAGCCCATCACGATCAGGCTCGCACCGATCTGGCTCGCATACTCCACGATGCGGGTCGGCGCGAAGCCAGTGAAGCCATGGCGCTCGAACGGGATCCCGGCTTCGCCGAGGATGGTGGCCACCGAGCCCATCGCCTTCTCGTTCTGTTCGCGATGCCAGTCGTCGAGCGTGCGGCGATCGATGAAAGATTTGATGTCGCCGGGCACATCCGGCTCGCAATGCACCACGTGCACGACGAAGTCGCGGGTCAGCAACGGGCTTTGCGCCAGGTAGCGCGCAGCCGCGTCGCTATAGGACGACCCGTCGGTCGCCAGCAGGATCTTGTTCATGGCTTGCTCCTCATGTGCGCCGGTTACCGGCCTCGCGTTCGCGCGGTGCGCCGCCGCGGCCCGGCTCATCGCCCGCCGCGGCGGCTCGCCTGGTCCTGGCCTGGCTGAGCAGGACGGAGACGAACAGTGTCATCGCGACCGCGCCCAGGGACCAGTGCACCGGTACGTGGAACCACGGCTCGACCAGCATCTTGGCGCCGATGAAGGCGAGCACGACGGCAAGGCCGTACTTCAGGTACTGGAAATGCGCCGCCAGGTTGGCGAGCAGGAAATACAGCGCGCGCAGCCCCATGATCGCGAAGATGTTCGACGTGAAGACGATGAAGGGATCGGTGGTCACGGCGAAGATCGCCGGGATGCTGTCGACGGCGAACACCAGGTCGGTGGCCTCCACCATCAGCACCACCACGAACATCGGGGTGGCATAGCGCAGGCCGTCGATGCGCACGAAGAAGCGTTCGCCGTGATACTGCGGGGTGATCCGCATATGCGCGCACAGGAAGCGCACGATGGGATTGCGCGAGAGGTCGGGCGCATGCCTGGACATGAACAGCATCTTGATGCCGGTGATGATGAGGAACACGCCGAACACGTAGAGAATCCAGGCGAACTGGCTGATCAGCCATACGCCCACCAGGATCATCGCGGCGCGCATCAGGATCGCGCCGAGCACGCCAAGCAGCAGCACCCGGCGCTGCAGTTCCGGCGGCACCGCGAAGTAGCTGAAGATCATCGCGAACACGAACATGTTGTCGACCGACAGCGACAGCTCGATCAGGTAGCCGGTGTAGAACTCCAGCACCTTGCGATTGGCGGCGTCGTGGCCGGCGTCCTCGGCCACCACCCACCAGAGCCCGAGGCCGAACAGCGCGGCCAGGGTCATCCAGGTCAGGGTCCAGCCCAGCGCTTCGCGCGAGGAGACGCGGTGCGCATGCCGGCCGCCAAGGACAAAGATGTCCACGAGCAGCGTGCCCAGCACCAGGACAAAAAATCCGGCCCACATCGGGGCGGTGGCAAAGGTCTCCATTGCCTTATGGTGAAACGGCGGGTGAAACGGCGGGTGAGACGGCCGGTGAGACGGTCGATGTGACGGTCGGCGGCTCGCGCCCGGTCCGGCCAGCAGGGATCATGGCAGCTGCCGCGCGAGGTGGGGCCGCGCAGGCTGCGCCTTGATACGCAGTGCATCGGGTTCGCCGCAGTAGTGGAGGATCTCGGCGCGGGCCGCGTTGCGCAGCCGCATTGCCGCCGGCCAGTCCTGCCCGTCGGGCGGCAGGGGCCGGCCGATGACGACACTGATCGGGCCCCGGCGCGGCAGCCACTGGCCGTCGCGCAGCACCGAGCGGGTGCCCCGCAGCGCAATCGGAACCACCGGGGCGCCGGCACGGGCGGCGGCGACAAAGGCGCCCGAGCGAAAACGTTGCAGCCCCGGCTCGCGGCCGAAGGTGCCTTCCGGGAACAGCAGGGCAGAGCGCCCGGCGCGCACGGTTGTGACCAGTCGCTCGATCGCCTCAGATTCGCGCACGTTGTCGAAACGGTCGATGAAGTCGGCCCCGATGCTGGACAGGTAGGCGCCCGGGATGCGTTGTCCTTGCAGCTCGCGCTTGGCCACCACGCACACGGGCATGGGCAGTGCGGCGATCAGCACCATGCCGTCCAGGTAGCTGGCATGGTTCGATACCAGCACGCAGGCGCGATTGCGCGGCAGGTGCTCCAGCCCCTGCACGAACCATGGCACCCCGGCCAGCCGCAGCAGCAGCCGGGCGGCGTGGTGGCTGAGCGTCCAGCCCATGGCAGGCCGGTGCATCGCCACCGAAGCCAGGCACGTCACTGGCGCCATCGCGGCGAACAGCAGCCACGCGTACAGCGAATAGGACAGCCCGGCGGCGGCATGCCGGCCGCGCCGCAACTGCGGCAGCAGCGCCTGCCAGCCGAAGCGCGCGATCTGCAGCCATGGCGCGGCGTCGCCCGGGCCGGTGCCGCCATGCTCGAATCGCTCCCGGCAAGCGGCGCGGCGGATCTTGCCGCTCGACGTCTTCAGGATGGTGTGCGGTGGCACCAGCACGACATGGTCCGGCGGCATGCCGAGCACATCGAGCGCGGTCTTCAGCGCCTGCCGTTGCAGCGCGCTGCGCGCTGCTTCGTCCGTTGCCGCAGATTCCGCCATCACCACGATGTGCTCGGTGCCGCTGGCCGGATCGGGGCTGCCGAACACCGCGACGCAGCCCTTGCGGATGCCGGGGATGGCCCCGATGGCCTGCTCCACTTCGTAGGGATAGAGATTGCGGCCGCCGCGGACGATGGTTTCCTTGGCGCGTCCGGTGATGAAGAGCTCGCCGTCGGCGATATAGGCGTAGTCGCCGGTGTTGAGCCAGCCGCGATCGAAGAGCTGGCGCGTCTGCGCGGGGTTGCGGAAATAGCCGCTGGTGGCCGAAGGCCCGCGGAACTGCAGCAGGCCCTCACGCCGCTCGGGCAGTTCGCAGCCGCTGGCGTCGACGATGCGGATATCGTGGCCGGGCAGCGGCCGCCCGCACGACGGGATCTCCATGGCGTCCCGTTCGCCTGCCACGTCTGGCCCGTCCGCTCCGGCAGGAACGGCCCGCGACGTGCGTGCGAATGCGGCGCGGTCGATGAGGTCGGCCGTCAGATCGCGTCCCGGCGGCGGGAAGGTCAGGCCCACCGATGCTTCGGCCAGCCCGTAGACCGGCGCTGCCGCTTGCGCGCGCAGTCCATGCCGGGCGAAGCGCGCCGTGAACTTGCGCATGGTCTGCAGGCTCACCGGCTCGGCACCGTTGAAGGCGAAACGCCAGCTCGACAGGTCCAGGCCCGACAGGTCCGCCTGGGCCAGCCTGTGCAGGCACAGTTCATACGCAAAGTTGGGCCCGCCAGACAGCGTGCCCCGGTACTTGTGGATCGCCCACAGCCAGCGCTCGGGCCGTGCCAGGAACGTGAGCGGCGACATCACCACCAGCGGGAAGGCGAAGTACAGGCTGCCCATCCAGGCGCCGATGAGGCCCATGTCGTGATACAGCGGCAGCCAGCTGACAAAGACGTCGCGCGAGTCGACCGACAGCGCCAAGCCCATGGCGCGCAGGTTGGCCAGCAGGTTGGTGTGCGTCAGCACCACGCCCTTGGGCGAACCGGTGCTGCCGGAGGTGTATTGCAGCAGCGCGATATCGTGCGCGCGCAGCATCGCATGGACCGGCGCCGCGTCGGTGTCCTCAACTTCTTGTGGCGTCAGCACGCTTTGCAGCGTGCCGGTGCTGGCCTTGAGCAGGGTGGCGAGCGGCCGCGCTTCGGCCACCGTGATCAGGATCGGCGCCTGCGCGTTGGCCAGGATGCCGGCGTGGCGCTGCAGGTGATCACCGATCTGCGCCAGCCGCGCCGGCGGGTAGAGCGGCACCGGGATCCCGCCTGCCATCAGGATGCCGGTAAAGCAGTAGAAGTACTCCGCGCTGGTTGGCAGCATCAGTGCCACGGTCGTACCGGCGCGCACGCCGCGCGCGGCCAGGCCGGCTGCGACTGCACAGGCGCGCCGGTGCAGTTGCGCAAAAGTGATCGGCGTATCCTCGCCCTCGCCGCTGTGCAGGATGATGTGGGTACGGTCCGGGTGGCGGTGCAGGTGCCAGCGCAGCACGTCCGTCATGGTGGCGGCGCCTTCCGGCGCTTGTGCCGCGGCATCTGCCGGTGCCGGGCTGGCCAGCCGTGCGGGTGCATCTTCAGCGCCGGGCGGCAGGTCCCTGGCGGCGAGCACGGCGCGCAGCAGCGCGCGCGGGGTGTCGGCCTGGGCCAGCACCTGTTCCGGCAGGCTGACGCCGAAGCGCTGTTCGATGCGGGTCAGGAGTTCGGCGCGCGTCAGGCTGTCGAAGCCCAGTTCGGCTTCGAGCGCGCTGTCCAACGAGGGGGCGGCGGCTGCACCGGCTTCGGCCTGCGGCCGCATGGCGGTAGACATCTCCCCCACGATGCCGAGCAGGGCATCCTCATAGTTCTGCCGCGGGGGTGAGTCCTCGTTCATTCGCTTGATGCCTGCGTCCGGGCAAACGGCGACTGCCGCCTGCCGCGGACGGGCAGTCGGCAGCACCGGCGGCGCCAGTACTGACACCCTTAAGATAGGCGGCGTGCGGAAATTGTCGAGGCGGGTGGCGGCGCGGGCACTGGCGCGGGCATTCCGGCGACGCACAGACGCAGCATCCCGCACATGCCGCCGGGGCTGTCGGGTCCGCCGGAGGCCGCCGTCAGGCGGCGACCATGTCCACCGCTGTGGGGAAAGCGCCGGAGTCGAGCGGATCCAGATGGTTCCGGCCGCGCATGGCGAGGATGAACCGGCCGACCTGCCCGCTATCGTCCAGCGGCAGGCACGGCAGCAATGTGTCGAGCCGCGCATCGGTCGCCACAGCGACGATCGACGGATCGCAGGGATAGTAGGGCGCACGCCCATGCGCCGGGCGATACACCTCGATGCGCGGAATATCCTCCCGGCGGAAGCCTTCGACCAGCGTGATGTCCGCCGGCCGCAGCCGCGCCACCTGTTCGGCAAGCGTCGGCTCGGCTTCATTGGCCAGCTCTCGCACGATGGCGTAGCGATAGGGCGAGGCCACCATCACTTCCGTGGCACCGGCCGTGCGAAAGCGCGCGCTGTCCTTGCCGGGGGGCTCGAGCTCCAGCGGATGGTGGCTGTGCTTGATCACGTTGACGGTCAGGCCTTGCGCGCGAAACCACGGCAGCAATGCGGTAATCAGCGTGGTCTTGCCGCTGCCCGAGGTGCCGGTGATGCCAAAGATAAAGGGATTCATGTCGTGACGGATTCGGTTTGTGCGGCGGTAATGGGCAAAGGGCATACCAGCGGCAGGAAGGCATCGGCGCGTTGCGAGTAGGCCAGCAGGGCGCCGGCCTGCAAGTCGAAGTACCAGCCGTGCAGCGTCAGCCTTCCGGCTTCCAGCGCGCGACGCACGAACGGGAAGGTCTGCAGGTTGCGCAGCGAGACCAGGATCGCCGCCTGTTCGCAGGCGCGCTGGCGCTGCGCCGGGCTGGCGTCGGCGAGCGTTTGCTCCACCTGCCGGCGCGCCGGTGCGGCGATGCGCACCCAGGCGCCGAGGTAGTCGGCTTCGTCGCCTTCTTCGGGCGGATGGTCGCCGGCGTCGGCCGGCTGCGCCAGCAGCGCGCGGATGCCGCCGCAGCCGCCATGGCCCATCACGATGATGCGGTCGACCTGCAGCTGCTCGACGGCAAACTGGATCGCGGCGGACACGCCGTGCAGGCTGCCTTCATGACGCCCGGTGCAGGGCGGCACCAGGTTGCCGATATTGCGCACGGTGAAGAGATCGCCGGGGTCGCAACCCAGCAGCAGGGCCGGGTCCACGCGCGAGTCGCAGCAGCCGATCAGCAGCGTGGGCGGCTGCTGCCCGGTGCGCAGCGCGTCGAACAGGCTCGGCGCATCGTCGAAATAGCGTTGCTGGAACCGCTCGAAGCCCTTCAGTAGATGTTCGATCTGATGCATGGCGGTTTCCGTTGGTCAGGATGGCGGCGCTACTGCACCAGCGGGCTGTCGGCGCCTTCCAGTTCGATGCCTTCGATGCGGGCGCGGCCGATCAGCAGGCTGGCGTACTGCTTCCAGGCGCGGTCGCGCGCCGCCGTGGCCAGCGCACAGGCGATGTCGCCGCGCACGGCATCGAAGGGCAGTCGGGTGCCGGGGCAGCGCTCCAGGATGCGCACGATATGCAGCCCGAAGCGGGTCTCGACCAGTTGCGGCAAGACGCCGTCATGCTGCGCGGCAAAGAGCGCGCGCTCGAACTCCGGCGCGGCTTCGCCGCGGAACACGCGGCCCAGGCGGCCGCCGTTGTTGCCGCTCGGGCAGTTCGACAGCGCGCGGGCATGCTGCGCGAAGCTCGACGGATCGCCGCGCACCAGCGCCAGCGTCTGCGCCGCGATCTCGCGCAGCGCATCCAGCGGCACGCGCGGCGTCACCTGGAACAGGATGTGGTCGGCCTCGACCCATTCGCCGTCGCGGAAGCGCTCCGGACGGCTGTCGTAGTGGCGGCGGCAGCTGGCTTCGTCAGGCTCGGGGATGCCGGCCTCGCGCTCCAGCAGCGCCATGGCGAGCGCGTCGTCGTCCTGGCCGGGCACGCTCAGGCCGATGCGTCCGGCCTCTTCGCGCACCAGCAGGCGCAGGATGGCCGCGATCGTCGCCATCTTCGCGGGATTGGCCGCGTCATGATGGTGGTCCAGCTCGCGTTCGATATCGGCGTCGCGAAGTTCCACGCCGTTGACGGTGACAGGCATGTCGGTTCTCCGTTGGTTCAGCGTCCGCGTACCAGCTGCCAGGCGCGGCCGACGTAGCCGACCGAGGCAAAGCCGCTCCACACATGCACCAGCCGCGTGAACGGGAAGATCGCGAACAGCGTGATGCCCATGAACAGGTGCGCCTTGAACAGCAGCGGCGCGTCGGCGATATAGCCGGCGGCGTCGCCGCGCAGCGTGACGAGGTGCTGGGCCCAGGTCATCAGCTGCACCATCATGTGGCCGTCCATGTGGCCGGCCGATTCGAAGATGGTGGACAGGCCCAGCAGCAGCGTCACCAGCAGCCACAGCAGCAGCACCTTGTCCCCGGTGCGGGTCACGGCGGACACGCGCGCGTTGGTCAGGCGGCGGTGCAGCAGGATCAGCAGCCCGGCCAGGCACATGGTGCCCATCACGCCGCCGGCCGCCATGGCCACGCCTTGCTTGAAACCGTGCGAGACGCCCAGCGCGTCCCATACCGCCACCGGCGTCAGCAGGCCCACCAGGTGGCCGAAGAACAGGCCCAGGATGCCGACGTGGAACAGGATGTTGCCCATGCGCAGGTTGCCGCGGTAGAGCACCTGCGAGCTGTCGGTCTTCCAGGTGTACTGCTCGCGCTCGAAGCGGGCCAGGCTGCCGAACAGGAAGATGGCGGCAGCGATGTAGGGGTAGATGCCGTAGAGGAATTGGTGAAGCGTTGCCATGGTATTAGCCCAATGTCTGTGTTCGGGTTGCCTTGCCAGGTGTGGTCAGCAATGCGCGGGAACCGGCGCCGTGCCACGCGGATAGAATTTCACCGCCTGCGGCCCAGTCTGTGGCGCCAGCAGCGGCTCCACGCCATCGGCGCCCGGACCGAAGGTCTCCAGCGCCTCGTCCATGTCCCGCACCGGCGGCTCCTGCTGCGGTTGCGGCTGCACGTCGGTCAGCGTGCGCAGCACAGCGAACACGCCGGCATACGGGCTCTGGTTGCGCGCGAGCCGGTCGCCGATCGCGGCCAGCACGTGGATCGCCTCGCCCAGCAGGTGCTCGGCGCGTGCCTCCTTGCCGTCGGCGCTCAGCGCCCCGAGGAACTCCAGGAACAGCGGCACGTAGTCCGGCAACTCCGACGCGGCCGGCTCGAAGCCGTCGCGCCGGTATTCGTCGATCAGGTCGACCATGGCCTGGCCGCGGTCGCGGCTTTCGCCGTGCACATGCTCGAGCAGGTGCAGCGAGTGCGACGGGTTGCGGTCGAAGGTGGCGACATAGTTCTCCTGCAGCGTGATCAGCGCTTCGCCGCGCAGCATGTCGGTCACCGGCGCCAGCAGGTGGCGGGCCTGCGGCCATTCGGCCAGGGCGGTGTCGATCTCGGGCAGCGCGTCGATCAGTTCCTGCTCGGGATAGCCGAGCAGCGCGCTGAGGATGGGATAGAGGGGCATGTTGTTCTCCGGTTCGTTCGCGGGCGCTCAGCTCATCACGGCCTTCTTGCGCGACCTGGGCATATCGACGAAATGCACGCTGCCCTGCGGCTTCTTGCCGAACAGCGCGCCATCCGAGGTGCCGCCCGAGCAGCCGTTGCCGAAGGTGAAGCCGCAGCTGGCCTTGTCGTTGAAGCTGTCCTCGACCATTTCCTTGTGCGAGGACGGGATCACGAAGCGGTCCTCGTAGTTGGCGATCGCCATGGTCTTGTACATATCCTCGACCTGCGCTGGTGTCAGCCCCACTTGCCTGAGCACGTCCAGGTCCTGCACGCCGTCCACCACCTGCGAGCGCTTGTAGGCGCGCATTGCCAGCATGCGGTCCAGCGCCGACAGCACCGGCATCACGTCGCCCGCGGTCAGCAGGTTGGCCAGGTACTTGACCGGGATGCGCAGGCTCTTGACGTCGGGGATGATGCCGTTCATGCCCATGTGGCCCGCTTCGGCCGCCGACTGGATCGGCGACAGCGGCGGGATGTACCAGACCATCGGCAGCGTGCGGTACTCGGGGTGCAGCGGGAAGGCGACCTTCCATTCGCACGCCATCTTGTACACCGGCGACTTGCGCGCGGCATCGAGCCAGCTTTGCGGGATGCCCTGGCGCAGCGCCTCGGCCTGCACCGCCGGGTCGTGCGGATCGAGGAACACGTCGAGCTGCGACTGGTACAGGTCGCGTTCATCGGCCACCGACGCGGCGTGCTCGATGCGGTCGGCGTCGTACAGCATCACGCCGAGGTAGCGGATGCGGCCGACGCAGGTCTCGGAGCAGACCGTAGGCTGGCCAGCCTCGATGCGCGGATAGCAGAACAGGCATTTCTCGGCCTTGCCGCTCTGCCAGTTGAAGTAGATCTTCTTGTACGGGCAGCCCGAGATGCACATGCGCCAACCGCGGCACTTGTCCTGGTCGACCAGTACGATGCCATCATCCTCGCGCTTGTAGATCGAGCCCGACGGGCAAGAGGCCACGCAGGCCGGGTTCAGGCAGTGCTCGCACAGGCGCGGCAGGTACATCATGAAGGTGTTCTCGAAGGTCGAGTACATCTCCTTCTGCACGTCGTCGAAGAGCTTGTCGCGGCCGCGCGAGCTGAACTCGCCGCCGAGGTCGTCTTCCCAGTTCGGGCCCCACTCGATCTTTTCCATCTTGCGGCCGGTCAGCACCGAGACCGGGCGCGCGGTGGGCGGGGTCTGCGACAGCGGCGCCTTCTGCAGGTGCTCGTAGTCGTAGGTGAACGGCTCGTAGTACTCGTCGATCTGCGGCAGGTTGGGGTTGGCGAACAGGTTCGCCAGGATCTTCAGCTTGCCGCCCTGGCGCGGCTCCAGCGTGCCGTCGGGGTTGCGCTTCCAGCCGCCCTGCCACTTGTCCTGGTTCTCCCATTCCTTGGGATAGCCGATGCCGGGCTTGGTCTCGACGTTGTTGAACCACGCGTACTCGACGCCGTCGCGGCTGGTCCAGACGTTCTTGCAGGTTACGGAGCAGGTATGGCAGCCGATGCACTTGTCGAGGTTCAGCACCATGGCCACCTGGGCGCGGATCTTCATTGCGTTGCTCCTTCCTTCTCTGTCTTTTCCACGAGCGGCCCTTCGAGCCAGTCGACCTTCTTCATCTTGCGCAGGATTACGAACTCATCGCGGTTGCTGCCCACGGTGCCGTAGTAGTTGAAGCCGTAGGCCAGCTGCGCGTAGCCGCCGATCATGTGCGTGGGCTTGGTCACGGCGCGCGTGACCGAGTTATGGATGCCGCCGCGCATGCCGCTGGTCTCGGCGCCAGGCACGTTCACGATCTTCTCCTGGGCGTGGTACATCAGGCACATGCCCTTGGGCACGCGCTGCGACACCACGACGCGCGCGGTCAGCGTGCCGTTGACGTTGAACACCTCGACCCAGTCGTTGTCGCGGATGCCGTTGGCCTTGGCCTCGACTTCCGAGATCCACACGTGCGGGCCGCCGCGCGACAGCGTCAGCATGCGCAGGTTGTCCGAATACGTGGAGTGGATCCCCCACTTCTGGTGCGGCGTGATCCAGTTCAGCACCAGCTCCGGGTTGCCGTTGGGCTTCTTGCCCAGCATCGGCGCCACGGTCTTGGTGTCGATGGCCGGCTTGTACACGCAGGCGCCCTCGCCGAAGTCCAGCATCCATCGGTGGTCCTGGTAGAACTGCTGGCGGCCGGTGAGTGTGCGCCAGGGGATCAGTTCGTGCACGTTGGTGTAGCCGGCGTTGTAGCTGACCTCTTCCGATTCCAGCCCCGACCACGTCGGCGCGGAAATGATCTTGCGCGGCTGCGCCTGCACGTCGCGGAAGCGGATCTTGTCGTGCTCGCGCCCTTCGGCCAGGTGGGTGTGATCGCGGCCGGTGATCTTCGAAAGCGCTTCCCACGCCTTGACGGCGACGTGGCCGTTGGTTTCGGGCGCGAAGGTCAGGATCATCTCGGCGGCGTCGATCGCCGTTTCGAGCTTCGGGCGGCCCTGGCTCACGCCAGGTTCCGTCACCGTATGGCTCAGCTCGCCGATTTCCTTCACCTCATGCCGGGTGTTCCAGTTGATGCCCTTCCCGCCATTGCCGAGCTTGTCGAGCAGCGGGCCGATCGAGGTGAATTTCTTGTAGATGTCCGCGTAGTTGCGCTCGACCACCGTCATCGACGGCGCGGTCTTGCCCGGGATCAGGTCGCACTCGCCGGCCTTCCAGTCCTTCGGCTCGAACGGCTGCCCCAGTTCGCCCGGGGTGTCGTGCAGCAGCGGCGTGCACACCAGGTCCTTGCGGGTGCCCAGGTACGGGCCGGCGATCTCGCTGAACTTCTTCGCGATGGCCTTGTAGATTTCCCAGTCGGTCTTGCTTTCCCACAGCGGCTGCACGGCCTCGGACAGCGGGTGGATGAAGGGGTGCATGTCGGACGTGTTGAGGTCGTCCTTCTCGTACCAGGTTGCCGTCGGCAGCACGATGTCACCGTACAGGCAGGTGGTGCTCATGCGGAAGTCCAGCACGGTCAGCAGGTCGAGCTTGCCTTCGGCGGCCGGGCGCACGTTGACTTCGCTCGGCGTGATCGCATCGTTTTCATCCCCGAACACGGCGTTCTGCGTGCCGAGCAGGTACTTCAGGAAGTACTCATGCCCCTTGCCCGAGCTGCCCAGGATGTTGGAGCGCCACACGAACATATTGCGCGGGAAGTTGGCGGGATTGTCGGGATCGTCGCAGGCGAACTGCAGCGCGCCAGACTTCAGCTGCTCGACGGTGTAGGCCACCGGATCCTTGCCGGCTTGCTCGGCCGCGTCGACCACGTCGAGCGGATTGCTGCCGAGCTGCGGCGCCGACGGCAGCCAGCCCATGCGCTCGGACCTGGCGTTCAGGTCCAGCAGCGACAGGCCGTCATAGCGCTTGCGATCGGCGGTCGGCGACAGGATCTCGTCGACGGCCAGCTTCTCGTGGCGCCACTGGCTGGTGTGGTTGTAGAAGAACGAGGTGCCGTTCATCTGGCGCGGCGGGCGCGACCAGTCCAGGCCGAACGCCAGCGGAGCCCAGCCGAACTGCGGGCGCAGCTTCTCCTGTCCGACATAGTGGGCCCAGCCGCCGCCGCTCTTGCCGATGCAGCCGCACATCATCAGCAGGTTGACGATGCCGCGGTAGATCATGTCGTTGTGGTACCAGTGGTTCAGCGCGGCACCGACGATCACCATGCTCTTGCCCTGCGTGCGGTCGGCGTTGTCGGCGAACTCGCGCGCCACCTGGACCACCAGGCGGGCCGGCACGGAGGTGTGCTTTTCCTGCCAGGCCGGGGTGTAGGGCACGTCGTCCTCATATGAGGATGCCACGTTGGGGCCGCCCAGGCCCTGGTCGACACCGTAGTTGGCCATCTGCAGGTCGTACACGGTCGCCACCAGCGCGGTGCTGCCGTCGGCCAGCGTGATGCGGCGCGCCGGCACGCGGCGGCGCAGCAGTTCGTCGTGTTCGCCGCCGAAGTAGGGGAAGCCGACTTCCACTACCTCATCGTGCTGGCTGAGCAGCGACAGGCGCGGCTCGACCGGGCGGCCGCTGCCGCCGTCCTTCATTTCCAGGTTCCAGCGGCCCACCTTCTCGCCGCCGTTGTGGGCGGCCTCGCCCCAGCGGAAGCCGATCGAGCCGTTGGGCGCGACGATCTCGCCGGTGGTGTCGTCGATCTGCAGCGTCTTCCACTCGGGATGATTGGCTTCGCCGAGGTTGTCGGCCAGGTGCGAGGCGCGCAGGAAGTGGTCGGGCACCAGCGTGCCTGCGTTGTCCTGGTTTTCGCGCAGCAGCACCAGCATCGGCATGTCGGTGTACTGCCTGATGTAGTCGCGGAAGTAGGCGGACTTGCCGTTGGCGTGGAACTCCTTCAGCACCACGTGGCCCATGGCCATCGCCAGCGCGGCATCGGTGCCCTGCTTCGGCGCCAGCCAGATATCGCCGAACTTGACCATCTCGCCGAAGTCGGACGAGACGGCGACGGTCTTGGTGCCCTTGTAGCGGACCTCGGTATAGAAGTGCGCATCGGGCGTGCGCGTCTGCGGCACGTTGGAGCCCCACACCATCAGGTAGGTCGAGTTGTACCAGTCCGCCGATTCGGGCACGTCGGTCTGCTCGCCCCAGATCTGCGGGCTGGCCGGCGGCAGGTCGCAGTACCAGTCGTAGAACGACAGGCAGGCGCCGCCGAGCAGGCTCAGGTAGCGCGCGCCGGCGGCGTACGAGACCATCGACATGGCCGGGATCGGCGAGAAGCCGATCACGCGGTCGGGGCCGAACTTCTTCACGGTGAAGGCGTTGGCCGCAGCGATCATCTCGGTGGCGGTGTTCCAGTCGGCGCGCACGAAGCCGCCCTGGCCGCGCACGCTCTTGTAGCGCGCCGCCTTCTTCGGATCCTGGCTGATCGATTCCCAGGCGGCGACCGGGTCCATGGTCTTGCGGGCCTCGCGCCACATCTCCATCAGGCGGCCGCGGATCATCGGGTACTTGACGCGCTGCGCGGAGTAGACGTACCAGCTGTACGACGCGCCGCGCGGACAGCCGCGGGGCTCGTGGTTGGGCAGGTCCGGGCGCGTGCGCGGGTAGTCGGTCTGCTGCGTTTCCCAGGTGATCAGGCCGTTCTTGACGTAGACCTTCCAGGAGCAGGAGCCGGTGCAGTTCACGCCGTGGGTGGAGCGCACGATCCTGTCGTGCTGCCAGCGGCTGCGGTAGCCGTCTTCCCACTTGCGGTCTTCGTTCACCACCGCGCCGTGGCCGTCCGCATAGGTGGACTTGACGCGCGACATGAACTTCAGTCGATCCAGGAAATGACTCATTTGCTTGTTCTCCGCGAGGCTTTTCTGCGGGGCTCCGGGGCTTGCCGGAGCGTTTGCAGGGACACCTTGAGCTTATGGGGGAGCGGCGCGGCAGCCAATTCGCTGGTGGAACAGCCGCCGCATGGCGATCGGGGGAGGTGCCGGCCGCGGGACTAGTTCCGAAGAACTAGTCCGGCCGGCAAGGCGGTCAGCAGGGCATGGGCGCGTTGCGGCGCGCGTAGTACCACCAGGTCACCAGCACGCAGCTGACATAGAAGGCGATGAAGCAGTACAGCGCGGTGTCGGGGGCACCGGTCAGTTCCAGCGAGGTGCCGAAGCTCTTTGGGATGAAGAAGCCGCCGTACGCACCGATCGCGCCGGAAAAGCCCAGCACCGCCGCGGATTCCTTGCCGGCGTCCTGCAGCGCCTGGCGCTGCGCGGCGTCGCCCTTGCCCTTCGCGGCGCGCTGGCGCTCGGTCAGGAAGATCACCGGGATCATGCGGAAGGTCGAACCATTGCCGATGCCGGTCAGCGCGAACAGCGCGATGAAGGCCGCGAGGAAGTACGTGAAGTTGCCGCCGGCGCCGTCATGCGGCAGCGCCGCCAGCACGGCGAACACCGCCACGATCATGCCGATGAAGGTCCACAGCGTGACGCGCGCACCGCCGAGCTTGTCGGAGATCCAGCCGCCCACGGGACGCGTCAGCGCGCCGACCAGGGGCCCGAGGAAGGCATAGGCGGTGGGGTTCACGCCCGGGAACTGCGACTTGGTCAAGAGCGCCAGCCCGGCCGAGAAGCCGATGAACGAGCCGAAGGTGCCCACGTACAGCCAGCACATCAGCCAGTTGTGCTTGCGCTTGAAGATCACGGCCTGCTCGGCGAACGACGCCTTGGCATCGGCGATGTCATGCATGCCGAACCACGCGGCCAGCGCCGACACCACGATGAACGGCACCCAGATAAAGCCCGCATTCTGCAGCCACAGGTCCTGCGTGGCGCCGTTGGCCTGGAATTGCTGCGGCTCGCCGCCGAGCGCACCGAACACCGCCAGCGACACCACCAGTGGCGTGACGAACTGCACCACCGACACGCCCAGGTTGCCGATGCCGGCATTCAGCCCGGTAGCCAGGCCTTTCTTCGCCTTGGGGAAGAAGAAGCTGATATTGGCCATCGACGAGCTGAAGTTGGCACCGCCCAGCCCGCACAGAAGCGCCAGTACCAGCAGCGTGGGATAGCCGGTGGACGGGTCGCGCAGCGCGAAGCCCATGCCCAGCGCCGGGACCAGCAGCAGCGCGGTGGAGATCGCGGTGAAGCGGCGCCCGCCGAACACCGGCACCAGGAAGGAATAGAAGATGCGCAGCGTGGCGCCCGACAGCGCCGGCAGCGCGGTCAGCCAGAACAGCTGGTTCTTGGTGAACTGGAAGCCGGCGCGGTCGAGGTTGACCGCGACCACGCTCCACAGCATCCAGACCACGAACGCCAGCATCAGCGCGGGGATCGAGATCCACAGGTTGCGATAGGCGATGCGCTCGCCCTCGCTTTGCCAGAACGCCACGTTCTCGGGCTCCCAGCGGGTGAGTACGGATGAGGTCATGATTGGTATGCCTTGGTTGAGAGAGCGCGGAGGCGCGCTTGTGAGGTGAGCAATCAGGCCGCCTGTGTCAGGCCGACAGCCTGTGCCTTGCGCTGGCGTTCAGCGCGGTGGCTGTAGTGCATCCACACCAGGCTCACGCACACCGTGCCGTACATCAGCATGAAGCAGCTGCTGCGGATGCCGGTCAGGTCGGCCAGCATGCCGAACAGGATCGGCAGGATGAAGCCGCCCAGGCCGCCGGCCAGGCCGACCACGCCGGAGACCGCGCCGATGTTGTGCGTGAAATCGTTGGAGATGAACTTGAATACCGAGGCCTTGCCGATGGCGAAGGCGATGCCGACCACGAACAGCAGGAAGGTGAATACCGTGGGCGTCAGCGCGATGCGGAAGCCCTGCGGGCCGCCGGTGG
This sequence comes from Cupriavidus sp. IK-TO18, assembly GCF_015549295.1. Lineage (NCBI taxonomy): Bacteria > Pseudomonadati > Pseudomonadota > Betaproteobacteria > Burkholderiales > Burkholderiaceae > Cupriavidus > Cupriavidus sp. IK-TO18. Next base: position 189,077 of record NZ_JADGMP010000029.1, on the reverse strand, counting down.
TCTGGATGATGAAGTCGGTCTGCGGATAGCTGAGCAGGAAGAAGCCGACCCAGCTCACCCACATCACCCACCAGGTGGTGCGGTGTGCGCCGTAGCGGTCGGAGATCCAGCCGCCGATGGCGCGCAGCACGCCGCCGGGCAGCGAGAAGCAGGCGGCCAGGAAGGCGGCGGTCTTGATGTCGAAGCCGTATTCGCCGATGTAGTACTTGGTCATCCACAGCGACAGGCCGACATAGCCGCCGAACACCACCGAGTAGTACTGCGAATAGCGCCACACGCGCGGGTCGCGCATCACCGCCAGCTGCTCGCGCCAGCCCACGCTGGACTTGACCATGTGCGCCGGGTTGCTGCGCGAGAGCACCCAGAACAGCAGCGCGGTGACGAGCATCGCCACCGAATAGACGCGCGGCACGATGGTCCAGGTGCCGGCCGCCAGGATCATCGCCGGCGCGACGAACTTGGTCAGTGCCGCGCCCGAGTTGCCGGCGCCGAAGATGCCCATCGCCAGGCCCTGGCGCGAGCGCGGGAACCAGCGCGCCACATAGGGCGTGCCGACCGAGAACGACCCGCCAGCCAGGCCGACGAACAGGCCCAGCACCAGCAGTTGCCACAGGCTGTGCGCGTAGGAGATCAGCCAGATCGGGACCACCGTGGCCAGCATCAGCACGAAGAAGACGATGCGGCCGCCGAAGCGGTCGGTCCAGATGCCCAGCGGCACGCGGATCAGCGAGCCGCTCAGCACCGGCGTGGCGGCCAGCAGGCCGAATTCAGTGTCGTTGAGACCGAGTTCCTGCTTGAGCGGGATGCCCAGGACGGCGAACAGCATCCAGACGGCAAAGCAGATGGTGAAGGCGAAAGTACTGGACGCCAGCGTGAGTGCCGCGCCGGCTGGAACGGGTTCCGGCGCGCGTGTTTGGGTGGCCATGGCCATGCTCCTGTGTCAACTTTGGCGGGGGTGATGCCAGAGTAGGGGCGGCCACTGGTGCTGCCTATTCGCCGGCAGCACAGCACGCCACATGGAGCGATCTGTCGTTGGAGGTAGTTCCACCGGCGGAGGTTGGTGGCGCGGCGCTGGTGCTATCGTGATCGCAGCACGCATGGCACCCGTTTGCGTGCTTGCGGCAATCCTGCGCCAGATCAAGAATCTGACGCCTGCCGCCCCGGCACTGCCGGATTCACCAGATATACCGACCCTTCCGCCCGCCATGGAAACCATCCCGATCCTTCCTTCCCGGCCTTCGCCTTCCGGCAAAAAACCGGGCGGGCCGCCGCCGCGTGGCTTCGCCTTGTTCGCGCTGGGGTTCCGGCCGTTCTACCTGGGCGGCGCGGCCTTTGCCGCGCTGGCGATCGCGGCATGGTCGGCAATGCTCGCGGGCATGCAGTCGGTCGGGCCGGCGCCGGTGCTGCCAGGGATGTTCTGGCACGCGCACGAGATGGTGTTCGGCTTTGCCGCGGCGATCGTGGTGGGTTTCCTGTTCACCGCGGGACGCGCCTGGACCAGTCAGCCCACGCCGACCGGTGCCGCGCTGGCCGTGCTGTTCCTGTTGTGGCTGGCGGGACGCGTTGGCATGTGGATCGCGCCGGGCACCGTTGCCTTCGCCATCGAAGGCGCATTCCTGCCGCTGGCGGCGCTGGCCTTCACGCGCACGCTGGCCAGGGCCGGCAACCGGCGCAACTACCCGCTCGCACTGGCGCTGTGGCTGCTCGCCGTGGCCAATATCGCTGCATTGTGGCTGCAGGCCGGCGGGCACGACGTCGCGGCGCTGCATGCCTGTCGCGCCGGCGTGGCGCTGGTGACGCTGTTCGTGGTGGTGATCGGCGGCCGCGTGATCCCGATGTTTACCACCAACGCGATTCCCGGTTTCCGCCTGCGGCAGTACCAGCAGGCCGATCGGATGGTGATCCCGGCAACGGTGCTGGGGCTGGCCTCGGGACTGCTGCCCTTGCCGGCATGGCTGGCCGCGGCGCTGTCGCTGCTCGCTGCCGGCGTGCTGGCGGTGCGCGTGGCGGGATGGCGCGGCTATGCGGTGGGCAACCGGCCACTGCTGTGGGTGCTGCATCTCGCCTATGCGTGGCTGCCGCTAGCGTTGCTGCTGCAGGCACTGGGCGCGCTGGGGCTGGTGATGGCCGGGCTGGCGACCCATGCGTTCACGGTGGGCGTGCTCGGCGTGGCCATCATCGCCATGATCACGCGCACCGCTCTGGGCCATACCGGGCGCATGCTGGTGGCCGGCCGCACCGAAACGGTGGCGTACTGGCTGATTGCCATGGCCGCGGTATTGCGCGTGTTCGGTCCGATGGCATGGCCGGCCGGCTATCTGCACTGGATCTGGGGCGCGGGGGCGTGCTGGGTGGCGGGGTTTGGTCTATATGCACTGACCTATGCGCCGCGGCTTGCGCGCCCACGGGTGGACGGCAAGCCGGGTTGAGTGATGCGAATACTCTGGTTCCCGAGTATTGCCTGACAGGCTGCTGCGGTTCCGTGGAAGAATGCCTGTAGCGGCATCCCGGGCTATCGGTCAGCGTGAACCTGACCGACAACGTGCTCGACCTCGTCAGCGCCGGCTTCGACCTGGCCATCCGCATCGGCGCGCTCGACGATTCCTCGCTGGTGGCACGCCGCCTTGCCAGCAACCGGCGCGTGCTGTGCGCCGCGCCGGATTACCTGCCCGGCGCGGCACGCCGCGCACGCCGCATGACCTGGCCCGGCACGATTGCCTGGTGCTGGTGGGCAGCCAGGGCCGGCAGGACGTCTGGAGACTGGGCGACGGCCAGGGCGGGGAAATCGCGGTGCGGGTGCGTGGGCGCATCGAGGCCAATACCGGCGAGCTGCTGGCGGACGCAGCGCTGGCCGGCTTCGGCATCGCGCTGCATTCGACCTCCCTCGCGCAGGAGTACGGCGAGAATCCGCCGTGGGAAGCGCCGGCCGGCGCATGAAGCCGGCCGGGGAGGGGGAATCGGGCCGCTTGCCCTAACCCTGCGGGTGCGCCGCCGAGCGCCGGTAGTCGCCCGGTGTCATGCCGGTCCAGCGGCGGAAGGCGCGGAAGAACGAATTGGCATCGTCAAAGCCGAGCCGGAAAGCGATTTCTCCCAGCGACATATTGCCCTCGGTCAGGTATCGGCCGGCCAGTTCGCGACGCACATCTTCGCACAGCGCGCGGAAGCCCGTGCCTGCCGCCATCAGCCGGCGCTGCAGCGTGCGTTCGCTGATGTCGAGGTGGCGCGCCACCGCGGCCAGGCTCAGCGCGCGCTCGCCGGCCAGCTGGTGCAGGGCGGCTCGCACGTCGTCGAGCGATGCCGCCGCGCGCTGCGCGTCGCGCATGGCGGCGGGCGCAGCCGGACGGCTGTGGGCGCGCGCGACCAGGCGCAGCGACAGGTCGCGCCGGCCGAACACGATCGCGTCTTCCGGTTCGCCAAAGCGCACCGGGCAATCGAAGGCTTCGGTATAGCGCAGGTGCCAGTCGGGCTGGCCGATGCGCAGCGAAACCCGCAGCGGATGCAGCGGCTTGCGCGTGAACTGGCGCCCGAAGGCCAGCAGCGAGCACAACTCCATGTCGATGCGGGGGCGGGTGTCAGGCGCCTCCGGCTCGCTCGGGCGGATACAGACCCAGGCCTCTTCGCCCTGCCGGCGCAGTTCGATGCGGTCGCCCATCATCAGCTTCTGGTAGCGCGCGATACGCCGCAGCGCCGTGCCCAACGACGGGCCCGCCATGGCCGGCATGCCTGCCAGGCCGAGCAGGTCGGGCTGCATCCGGCTGCCCAGCCACAGGCCGATGGCGGGATCGCCGGTGGCCTGGTAGACCGCGCACAGCAGGTGGCTCGCCTGCTGGGGCCCGGCCTCGGGCGTGTACGGGGCGGAAGACTCGGGATCGGATTCAGGAGCAGGCACGAGCGCCGACACATCGTAACCGCCTTCACGCAGCGCGTGCAGCAGGTCGCGAGGAAACGGCCTGGCCTGGATTGGCTCTTGTAGTGGCATTGTTATTGGCTGGCAAATTGGCGCAAGGCACCTGTGCTAGCCCCCGGTAAGACTGAGATTACGCGGTGGTGGCGGCGCCTTCAAGGGCACGCGGGGGGAGGATGTGTGGTCAAGGCAGCGCAACCGGCGGGCTGGGCAAGGGGGCGCAACACCGGGGGAGGCTTCGACGCGCTGACGAGGGTCGATGCGCGATCGATGCAGCGCGTTGCCTAAAATTTGTGCGGTCCGGTGCGTTGCCGCACAGACCAAGGCTTCCGGGGAGGGTGAAGGCAGGATATCCACAGATTCTGTGGATATCACGCCGGGGTTTTCAACATGGGTTTGTGCGGCTGCCGCAATCTGCCGGAAACCGGTATGCTGCACGGTTTTGGGAGCAGGGCAACACTGCGCAAGCCGCGACGGTGTCACCGCCGGATGCCGTGCATGCCGGTATCGCGCATGGTTCGTGGCCTATCTCCACCGATGTTGCCGCTTTCCCGCTGCCAGCGATCGCCCGGCTGGCGTAACCGCGATGCCAAACTGCCTGCCGCCATGCGCCATGACCGGTCGTCCGCAGTCCCCTCCCGCCTGACCTGCCTCGCCACATTGGCCGCCACCGCGGCACTATGCGGCTGCGTGGCGCAATACCGGGTGCCATCGGGCGCCCCCACGGCCAGCGTGCGGCTGCTGACCAATACCGAAGAAATCACCTCTTTCGCGGTGGTCGACCCGGCCAGGTGCCCGGTGCCGGCACGGCCGCTGATCCTGGCCGGCACGGGCAAGCAGTTGTCGGCAATGGGACGGGATCGCGAACTGGGCCTGCCGGGGCGCTCGCCCGAGCCGCCGGAACGCACGCGCGAACGGCTGGTCGAGGCAGGCCGGCGCATCTACGTGGCCGTGACGTCCATCGCCGAGCCGCCGTTGCCGGAGCAGCGCTGCGCGGCCGGGGTGTCGTTCGTGCCCGCGCCGGGCGGCCTCTATGAAATCCGGTATCAGCGTGACGAGAGCGCGAGCCAGTGCTCGGCGCAGGTATTGCGGATGCAGCCGCTGGAAGCCGGCGGCGCGCGCCTGACGGCGGAACCGACGCAGAAGGGCTTCCGCGCGCTGCGCAAGGAGTATGTGTGCCAGGCGCTGTGACGGCGCCCTGGGCGGCGCCGGAACGATAGCGCGCCGGGCAGGCCCCCGCCTGGCCGACAGGCGGGATTACTGCTCGATCAGGAAGCGCTCGGGGCGCTTGCCCAGCCATGCCGGGGCGCGGCCGCGGCCGGACCAGGTCTTGCCGGTCTTGGGATCCATGTACTTGGGGGGCAGCGTCGAACCCGAGGCGGCCGCCTTGCCGGCCGAACCCGCGGGGCGGCCGCGCCTGCGCCGGGGCATGATGTCTTCCGCGGTCAGGCCATATTCGGTCATCAGTTCGCGGATTTTGTCGATCACACCGGCGACTTCCGTCGCACGCACTTCATTCAGCTTGGCTTCCAGCGCTTCTTTCTCTGCCAGGAGTTGCTTGTATGTCGCCATTCATTTCCCCTTTCTGCAATTAGGCCGCTGCATGTTACTAGAACCTCAGGTGTCGGTAGACATAAAAATTTTACAAAAAATAACGGGGATTGCACGGATTGATTGTGTTTGCGCACAGCCTCACTGTTTTACAGCGCACCGATGCGCGCCATTGCGGTGCTCCTAGTGCGGCGAATGGCAATGCCGCCGCTCCAATTTCCGGGAAAGGAAAAAGCTGGCGCTGCCGGATTTTGCACCTAGACTGGTTCTCTGCGTTGTACAACGCTTTCCGGAGACGTCATGAACCAGCAGATCTTTGTCAATTTGCCAGTACGCGACCTGCAAGAGTCGATCGCGTTCTTTACCAGTCTTGGCTTTACCTTCAATCCGCAATTTACCGATGACACCGCCACCTGCATGATCGTTGGCGAGAACATTTTCGTGATGCTGCTGACCGAAGCCAAATTCCGCAGCTTTTCACCGAATGACATCTGCGATGCGCGCAAATTCACCGAAGTGCTGGTGTGCCTGTCGATGGAAAGCCGAGCGCGCGTGGATGAAATGGTGAATGCCGCGGTGACCGCGGGCGGCAATACCTACAAGCCGCCGATGGACCTGGGATTTATGTACGGGCATGGCTTCCAGGATCTGGATGGCCATGTCTGGGAACTGGTGTACATGGATACGGCGGCAATGCAGGGCGCGCAGTAAGGCGCGCACCAAAAAAAACAGCCCGGGAAAGCAGGAAGCCCGGGCTTGAAATCCACCTGGATCGCGGTGGAGGAGACAACTTGTCGTAGACAGCCCGGGCCAGTTGCCCGGGATGCGGGATGTATCAAGCAGGATCAGATCGCCCAGCCGCCGGCATAGAAGGCAGCCAGCACCACTGCGATGGCGACGGTGCCGACATTGAGCTTGCGCCATTCGCCGGCGATCACGCGGCCGACCACCAGGGTGCAGAAGCCCAGCATGATGCCGGTGACGATATTGCAGGTCAGCACGATAAACACCGCGCAGACCAGGCCGGCCAGCGCATCGACCAGGTCATCCATATGCAGGCGGCTGACGCTGGACAGCATCAGCAGGCCCACGTACATCAGCGCCGGCGCCGTGGCGTACGACGGCACCAGTGCCGCCAGCGGCGAGAAGAACATCACCGCCACGAACAGCAGGCCCACCACCACGGCGGTCAGGCCGGTCTTGGCGCCCGCGGCCACGCCGACGGTCGATTCGATATAGGCCGCGGCCGGTGCGCCGCCAAAGAAGCCGGAGAAGATCGAGCTGACCGAGTCCGCCGTCAGCGCGCGGCCGCCGTTGTGGATATGGCCGGCGGCGTTGAGCTGCCCGGCTTGCCCGGCCACGGCGCGGATGGTGCCGGTGGCGTCGAACACGGCGGTCATCACCAGCGCCAGTACGCTTGGCAGCACCGCAGCGGTCAGCGCGCCGCGCAGGTCCATGGCGCCGATCAGCGAAGCTTGGCCCGGTGCGCTCAGCGACGGCAGTGCGAACACGCCGGTGAACTTCACCGCCGGATCGAAGACGAGGCCCAGCGCCGAGATCGCGATGATCACCAGCAGGATGCCGCCCGGCACCTTGCGCCGCTCCAGGCCGAAGATCGCGGCCAGGCCGAGCACCGACATCACCACCGGGAACGAGGTAATCTTGCCCAGCGCCACCGGCAGTCCGGCGTGGGTGTTCTTGACCACCAGGCCGACTTCATTGGAGGCGATCAGCAGCAGGAACAGGCCGATGCCGATGCCCGTGCCATGCGCGACGCCTGCCGGCAGGTTGCGCAGGATCCAGGAACGCACCCCGGTCACCGAGATCGCGGTGAAGATCAGGCCCATCAGGAACACTGCGCCGAGCGCGACCGCCGGCGACAGGCCCTGGCCGAGCACCAGGCCGAAGGCCATGAATGCAGTCAAGGAAATGGCGCAGCCGATCGCGATCGGCAGCTTGGCCCACAGGCCCATCAGCAGCGAGCCGAAGGCGGTGGTCAGGCACACCGCGACAAAGACCGCGCTGGTGTCGAAGCCGGCCTTGCCCAGCATGCCGGGCACGACGAAGACCGCGTAGACCATTGCCATGAAGGTGGTGATGCCCGCCACCACTTCCTTGCGCTGGGTGCTGCCGCGCGCGGTGATCTCGAAATAGGCGTCGAGCCGGTTCCGGACCTCGGGGACGTTGGGGCGTGCCGCATCGGCTTCCGTCGCTGACGACGGATAGGGCTGCTCGATCATGATGAACTGTCTCCTTGCAGGGCGCTGCAACGTCCGTCGTACGGCGCGTCGTCAGGCTTGTCTCACGTGGTTCGGGCTGTTTTGGGCTGCAGGCCTGGAGGGCCTCGCCAACCCGCTGTTATCGGTGTGCCGGCTTGTCGTTGCCTTCTAGTGCGGGCTTGATCTGGGCAAGGCTGAAGGCTAGGTGAGTGCGAGGGACTCGTCATAACCGCAGCGGAATGCACGGCATGCGCGGTGCGGAATATCGAGTGTGGAGAATGATTATCTTTGAGGCTGAGGCTTCCGCCAGGTGGCGCTTTGGACGCAGGGAATTATCACGCCACCCATATACGGCCTATAGGTAATGACCCGGATGCCGAACGAGGTACTTCGCTATACTAGGGATAACCCTGAATTGCCTCGCGCGGCTGGCCAGAACCCGGTCAGATATGCATTGCGAGGCACTGAACATTTCTCCGATCCGGAAAAGGAAATATTGCCATGCAAGTGCTCGCTGATACGCTTTATCGTCAACCCCGCCAAGCCAGGCCCGAGGCCAGGTCCAATGCCCGTGCTGCCGCCGAACCGGCGCGCGAGACCGATGATTACGCCCGCATGGGCAGCGGCCGCTCGCTGTCGGCTCGTGTTCGCGACTACTTCGCCCGCGGCTGGACGCTCTATCTCGACAACGCCCGCGCAGTCGCGCCGCTGATGCACCTGTAAAGACGCTTCCGTGGCGCGGCCCGCGCTCAGTACATGCCGGTACGTGCCATGAATTGCTGCAGGGTCCAGCCGCGGCCCAGCAGCAGCCGGCGCGTGTGGAGGCCATCGCATTGCTGCGGGCTGACCGTCTCGCCCTGCCATGTCAGTGTCTTCTGGCGCAGGTCGACATAGCCGCCGGCGTAATCCGCGGCCAGCACCTGCCATAGCGCGTGCGCACCTGCCGACTGGCGGGCGCCGCTCAGCAGGCACAGCCCGCCGTCCAGCGCCCAGCGGTACAGCGCCCTGGCCAGGCCGCGGCGCTGGTAAGCGGGCGCAAACTTCGTGTGCGGCGCACGCACCCATGGGTCGGCGCGCCGGCCCACCTCGATCAGCCGGTTGAACACGGTATAGCCGGCCAGGCGCCGCTGCATCAGGTCTTCCACATACACGTAGTACTCGCCGTCGGCTTCGCGGTAGCGCAGCCGCAGCGCCGGCGTGCCCGCCGGCAGCGCGGGCATGTCGTGCAGGCGGTCGCCGGGCCGGTGGATGCGCTCGTGGAGCGCGTCCAATTCGCGCTCGATCTCGCCCGGGGCCAGTTCCACGTCGATGCGCAATGCCAGGGGACGGGTCAGGACCGGAGTCGGGGCCAGCATCGGGCCCAACATCGGGCCCAACATCGGGCCTAGTGAAGGAAACGGGACCATGGCTGCGCCTCAGGCTTCGAGGAGCAGGTAAAGGGCGGCAAGCGCCACCATGGCAAGAAGGGTCTGGCGGTAGAGCTGAGGCATGGCTGGCTTTCTCCTGGCTGCATGATCAAGCGGATGCCGGATGGCGATCCGCGCCATGTGCCGTGCAGGAAAGCTCAGGTCTGCTGAAGGGTAGTGTCCCGAGCTGCCCGCACGGCCAGGAAAAGCACGGCGCTGCGGACCACGCCGTGGGCGGCGTGGTCAATGGCGTAGCCCGGTTGCTGCGAAGTCACGGCGAACGCCGCCGCCGGCAGGGCCGGGCGGTTCAATGCGGCGATGCGGACGATGCGAGACATGGGGGCGCGGTGCGTCGGATTCGGGGAACCATGCTTATGCCATATTTGTGCGCCGATGTCCAGCTAACGTGCCGATATCCGCTTTTATCTGCTGTCTACCGACTCGCTGGATGCGGCTATGGCGCTGTTTGGGCCGATCGCACTCGTGCAATCTCAATTGTGAACACTGTCTACATGTACTAGACTCGGATGCATCGTTCAACGGCCTTCCCGCAGGAGCCATGATGACGACGTCCCCCGAAACCGTCCCGATCACGCTGCTGGTCGCCACCACCAAGGGTGCCTGGACCCTGACCAGCGATGCCGCCCGCGGCCACTGGCAGGTGGCAGGTCCCACCTTCCTTGGCCACACCATCCACCACATCGTGCAGGACCCCCGCGAGCCGTCGCGGATGCTGATGACCGCGCGCACCGGCCACCTTGGCCCGACGGTATTCCGCTCCGCCGACGGCGGACGCAACTGGACCGAGGCCACGCGCCCGCCCGCTTTCGACAAGGCGCCCGAAGGCGAGACCGGCCGCGTGGTCGACCATGTGTTCTGGCTGACTCCCGGCCACGCCAGCGAACCCGGCGCCTGGTACGCCGGCACCTCGCCGCAGGGATTGTTCCGCAGTACCGACCATGGCGCCACGTGGGAGTCCGTGCCGGGCTTCAACAACCACCCGATGTGGCGCAACTGGACCGGCGGCGAGCAGGACGGCACCCCCGACGGGCCCAAGATGCATTCCGTGCTGGTCGATCCGCGCGACAAGCGTCATCTCTATATCGGCATGTCCAGCGGCGGCGTGTTCGAGAGCACCGACGCGGGGGCCGACTGGAAACCGCTGAACCGAGGCAGCCTGGCCCTCTTCCTGCCCGACCCCAACCCGGAATACGGCCAGGATCCGCACTGCGTGCTGCAGCACCCGGCCAATCCCGACATCCTCTACCAGCAGAACCATTGCGGCATCTATCGCATGGACCGGCGCGAAGGTGTGTGGAAGCGCATCGGCGAGGCAATGCCGGCCGAGGTGGGCGACATCGGCTTCCCGATCGTCGCGCATCCGCGCGATGCGCGCACGGTGTGGGTGTTCCCGATGGACGGCAGCGATGTCTGGCCGCGCGTCAGTCCCGGCGGCCACCCTGCGGCCTATGTCACCCGCGACGGCGGCGAGACCTGGCAGCGACAGGACCGCGGCCTGCCGCCAGAGCAGGGCTGGTTCACGGTCAAGCGGCAGGCCATGGCCACCGACCGCCACGGGCCGGTGGGCGTGTACTTCGGCACCACCGGCGGCGAGATCTGGGCGAGTGTTGACGAAGGCGAGCACTGGCGCTGCATCGCCAGCCACCTGCCGCAGGTCTACGCCGTCAGCGTGGCGCGGCCGGCCTGAGTCGGAGGGCAGCCATGCAAGTACGCATTGCCACGCCGCTGTTCTCCTACACCGGGCAGCGCGAGTATGTGGAAGCCCACGGCGCGAACATCGGCGCGCTGCTGGACGACCTTGACCGGCAGTTTCCGGGCATGCGGTTCCGCATTGTCGATGAGCAGGGAAAGTTGAGGCCGTATATCCGCGTCTTCGTTAACCGGACGCAGTTGATGCGGCTGGATGCGCCGCTGCGGGAGACCGATGAGGTGCATATCCTGCAGGCGCTGGCGGGGGGCTAGCGACTGCTCGCAGGTGCTGCTGGTTTGCTCCCCTCTCCCACTGCGCGGGAGAGGGGACCGTTCCATCCGGCCAGTGGATGCGCAGCGTCCCTTCAACCCTGGCCAGTTTAAACCGCGCCGGAACCTGCATGCTCAGGCCCCGCCATGCGGATGGCCGATCTGCGCCAGCGCGATCCGCACCGCCTTGCGCACCTCGGGGTCCGCGTCGCTGGCCGCGGCGGACAGCGCCGGCAGCGCGGCGGGATCGCGCAGGCTGCCAAGCGACAGCGCGGCTTCCTTGCGCAGCTTACTGATTGCATGGGCAAGCTGCACGGTGAGGGGCGCCAGCGCCTGCCGGTCCCCGAGCTTGCCCAATGCGCGCGCGGCCTGCAGGCGGACCTGCCAGTAGGCGTCTTCCAGCGCTCCGATCAACGGGCGCACGGCTTCCGCAAATCTGAGCTTGCCGAGCGTCTGCGCCGCTTCCTCGCGCACCTGCCACGCGCTGTCGCCGAGCGCGGCAAGCAGCGCGTTGCGCGCCGAGGCGTCGGCAGCCAGGCCGAGCGCGCCGGCCGCGGCGCGCCGGACTTTGGTGTCGGCATCGCTGGCGGCGACCTGCGCCAGCGCCGGCAGCGCTTCGCTGCGCCTGAGCCAGCCCAGCACGGTCACCGCTTCGCGCCGCACCGGCGCGGCGGCGTCGGCCAGCGCCGCCATCGCGGCAGCGAAGCCCGGCGCGTAGCGCAATTCGCGCAGGCCGCGCCAGGCTGACGCGCAGGTTTGCGGGTGCGCTTCGGTGCGGGCGTGGCTGGCGCTGGTTGCGAAGTAGGCAGCTCGGCCTTGTGGCGCTCGGCGCGCAGCCGGTACCGGAAGGCGTCGCCGCGGAAGTAGAGGAACTCGTAGTCGACACGCCCGCCGAGGAACGAAGCAATCCGATATCCAACGACGAAGTCCGAACATGCTCCCCCGGGCGATCTCCCTCAACTCTCCAGTCCCCGCGCCGATATCCAGTCAAGAAACCTGCCGTCCGCCAGCCGCCGCGGCGGCACGGCAAGGCATACACGGCGGCCACAGATCATCCAACGCACGGCACGGGAGCGACGCATGAGCAGTTCCATGAGGGACATCGACGAACGGACTAACCTCACCAACAACAACCAGTTCGAACTGCTGCTGTTTCGGCTGGGCGACGCCGAGCACAGCGGGCAGTCCGAACTGTTCGGCATCAATGTGTTCAAGGTGCGCGAGATCCTGGTGATGCCGCAGGTCACGACGGTGGTCGGGGCCGACCCGTCGATCCTGGGCATGGCCGATATCCGCGGGCAGGTGATCCCCGTGATCGACCTGCCCAGGCTGGTGGGATGCAAGCCGCGCAACGGGCTCGGCATCCTGCTGGTGACCGAGTACGCACGTTCGACGCAAGGCTTCGCGGTCGAGGCGGTGGAAGAAATCGTGCGCCTGGAGTGGAACCAGGTGCACTCGGCCGAGGCCAGCGTGCGCACCGGCCACGTGACCAGCATCGCCAAGCTGGATGCCGGCACGGACCAGGCGCGCCTGGTGCAGGTGCTGGACGTGGAGCAGATCCTGCGCGATGTGCTGCCGGCGCGGCAGCCGGACGTCGAGCCGGGCTCGGTGGGTCCGCAGCTGAACCTGCGCCCGGGCCTTAAGGTAATTGCCGCCGACGATTCCGCGCTGGCGCGTGGCCTGATCGAGCAGGGACTGAAGGCGCTGGGCGCACCGGTGCTGATGACCAAGTCGGGCAAGGAAGCGTGGGAACTGCTCGACCGCATCGCCGGCGAGGCCGCCAGTCACGGCAAGTCGGTGCAGGACGAAGTGGCGCTGGTGCTGACAGACCTCGAAATGCCCGAAATGGACGGTTTCACGCTGACCCGCAAGATCAAGGCCGACAGCCGGCTCAAGCAGCTGCCGGTGGTGATTCATTCGTCACTATCGGGCGAAGCCAGCGAAGAGCATGTGCGCAAGGTGGGCGCGGATGCCTACGTGGCGAAGTTCGTCGCCAAGGAACTGGCCGATACCATCCGCCAGGTGCTGACGCGCTGAGCGGGCGCTGAGTTAGGTGCCTGAGGCCACAACCGGGTTGGCCTTAGGCAGCACAAGGCACAAAATCAATCAGGCTGCAAGCATTCCCGTATGTTTACGGTTTGCCTATAAAACGGGCACTCCAGTACGAGCCAAGGCCGGCGCGCCCTTGGCGGTTGTCAAGAGGGGAGATATCCACTGAAGCTGTGGATAGATCCTGTGGACAAGTCAGGCGTCCCGGCCGAACTGCCCGGGACGCCTGCCGGCGGTCCTGCGTGACCTCCACGCCCTGCCGCGCTCCCTTGCTCGCTCTCTCTCCCTTGCCTGGCCTGGCCCGGTCGCTGCCGGGACCCCGCGATTGCGCTACTTGGGCTGCTCCACCGTGCGCAGGTAGGGCTTCAGCGTCTTGAACCCTTGCGGGTATTTCTTCTTCGCATCTTCGTCCGAGACCGATGTCGGGATGATGACATCCTCGCCCGGCTTCCAGTTCACCGGCGTGGCTACGGTGTGCTTGGCGTTGAGTTGCAGCGAGTCCAGCAGCCGTAGCACTTCATCGAAATTGCGCCCCGCGGTCATCGGATACACCAGCATCGCCTTGACCTTCTTGTCCGGGCCGATGATGAACACCGAGCGGATGGTGGCGTTGTCCACCGCCGTGCGCGGCCCGGCGCCGCTGGCTTCGGGGTGGATCATGTCGTAGAGCTTGGCCACCGTCAGGTCGGCGTCGCCGATCATCGGATAGTTGATGGCGGCGCCCTGGGTTTCCTCGATGTCCTTGGCCCAGCGCTGGTGGTCGCTGACGGGATCGATGCTCAGGCCGATGATCTTGGTGTTGCGCTTGTCGAATTCGGGCTTGAGCCGCGCCATGTAACCCAGTTCGGTGGTGCATACCGGCGTGAAGTCCTTGGGGTGCGAGAACAGGATCGCCCAGCTGTCGCCGATCCATTCGTGGAAGCTGAGCTTGCCTTCCGTGGTGTCTGCGGTGAAGTCCGGGGCTTGTTCACCCAGTCGAATCGCCATGGTTGCGCTCCTTGCAGTTGGCATGGGGTGGAAAAAGCGCGTTGCCGGCGTGCCGGCCGGCAACGCGCGCGATGCCTGGCGCCTAGCGCAGGACCAGCACCGGGATCGTGCTGTGCGTCAGGACTTTTTGCGTTTCGCTGCCGATCAGCAACGCCTGCAACCCGCGCCGCCCGTGCGACGACATCACGATCAGGTCGCAGCCGCGCTGCTCGGCGCATTGGATGATGGCCTGCCACGGGTGGTCGTCGGTGGCGGTGACGGTGTCGCACGGCACTCCGGCCTGGCCGGCAGCACGCGTGACGGCGGCCAGGAAGGTATCGGCATGGCGTGCGGCCTCGGCCGCGAACGAGTCCCTGGTGTCCTGCTGGCTGGTCAGCCGGTACGTCAATACGTGATACTCGGGAATCACATGCAGCCCGGTCGCGCGGGCGCCGATGCGGCTGGCGAAGGTCATGGCCCGGGCTACTGTCGCCTCGGCGCGTGCGGAGCCGTCGGTGGGGACTAGGAGGTGCTTGAACATGATGGCCTCCGATTGCAGTGAATAGCCGCGTCCGCCGGGCCGTTCCGCCCGGACCGTCCGGACGAGCCACTCCAGTATAGGAATTGGCCCGTGATAGCGACAGGTCGCGTGCAGCGCCTGCCATCGCCGGCCCTCGATGGCGCGATGCCCCGCGTCCGGCGCAAGCCGCAAGTGCCTGGGTCCATGTCACGGCATTAGCATGTTGTTATCATTCCATGCACCTGCGCCCTCCCTCCGACGTTGACCCACTGCAAGGATTCTCCGCATGATCGCGCTGCGCGAAGCATGGCAGGCCGGGCTGTTCCGCCGCGCCAACTGGCTGCCCAACCTGGTGTCGGGCGTGATCGTCGGGGTGGTGGCGCTGCCGCTGGCGATGGCGTTTGCGATCGCATCCGGCGCCAAGCCCGAGCAAGGGCTGTATACGGCCATCGTCGCCGGGCTGGCGGTGTCGATGTTCGGCGGCAGCCGCCTGCAGATTGCCGGGCCCACCGGCGCGTTCATCGTGGTGCTGTCCGCCATCACGGCGCGCCATGGGATCGGCGGGCTGCAACTTGCCACGCTGATGGCCGGGCTGATCCTGCTGGCGCTGGGCCTGGCGCGGCTTGGCGGCGTGATCCGCTACATTCCCGCGCCGGTGATCGTGGGCTTTACCGCGGGCATCGGCGTGATCATCTTCGTCGGGCAATGGCGTGATTTCTTCGGGCTGCCGCCGGTAGCCGGCACCCACTTCCATGAAAAGCTGTGGCACCTGCTGCAGGCGCTGCCGCAGTGGCATGCGGCCACGACCGCGCTGGCGCTGGGGAGCCTGCTGCTGGTGCTGGGCGCGCCGCGCGTGCGCTGGCTGCACCGCGTTCCCGGCCCGCTGGTGGCGCTGGTGGTGGCCACGGCAGTGCAGGCGCTGTTCCGCTTCGACGGCGTGGCCACCATCGGCAGCGCCTTCGGCGGCCTGCCGCGCGGATTGCCGGTTCCGGCGCTGCCGGAGATCTCGCTGGCGCGCGTGATCGAGCTGGCAGGGCCGGCCTTCACCATCGCCATGCTGGGCGCGATCGAATCGCTGCTGTCCGCGGTGGTGGCCGACGGCATGGCCGGCACCCGGCACGATTCCAACCAGGAACTGGTGGGGCAGGGCATCGCCAATGTCCTGGCGCCGCTGTTCGGCGGGTTTGCCGCCACCGGCGCCATCGCGCGCACCGCCACCAATATCCGCAACGGCGGCAGCAGCCCGCTGGCCGGCATCGCCCATGCGCTGACGCTGGTGCTGGTGCTGCTGTTCCTGGCGCCGCTGGCAGCGAGCGTGCCGCTGGCGACGCTGGCCGCGATCCTGTTCGTGGTGGCGTGGAACATGAGCGAGGCGCGCCAGTTCGCGCGCATGGTGCGGCAGGCGCCGCGCGCCGACGTGGCGATCCTGCTGATCACCTTTACGCTGACCGTGCTGACCGACCTGGTGGTCGCGGTCAACATCGGCGTGATCCTGGCCATGCTGCAGTTCCTGCGGCGCATGTCGGCGTCGGTGGAAGTGACGCGCCAGGACGTAACCGGCATCGAGCGCGAGCTAAGCGCCGAAGCGGACGCGGCCGATTCCGTCGCGGCCCGGATGCCGCCGGGCGTGCTGGTCTACGCCATCGACGGCCCGTTCTTCTTCGGCGCGGTCGAGGCCTGCGAGCAGGCGCTGGTGCACACCCATACCGAGCCGCGCGTGCTGCTGATCCGCCTGGGCCGGGTGCCGTTCATCGACATGACCGGCTTGCAGACGCTGGAAGCCGTGATCCGCACGCTGCGCCGGCGCGGCGTGGCCGTGGTGCTGGCCGAGGCGAATGCGCGCGTGCGGCAAAAGCTGGAGCGGGCCGGGGTGCTTGCGGCGCTGGGGCAGCAAAACTACGCGGATGCGCTGGCGCAGGCGGTGCGGCGTTGCGGCGTGCTGGCGGGAGAGGAGGGTGCGGAACGGGAGCGCGAGGACACGGGCGCCCCGCACTGAGCTACTTCTTTTGCCGGCCGCTGCCGGCGGGCCGTGCCTTGGTGGCGTATTCCACGCCGTGCTGGGCCAGGTAATCGCGGATCAGCTGGCGCACCACCTGCGACGGCGTCAGGTCCTGCGCGGCGCACAGGGTTTCGAAGGCCTTCTTCTTGACCGGATCGATCAGGATGGTGAGGCGGGCGGTCTTGGTTTCCATGAGGGGTGTGTCGGGCGGTCCGGCTGGATCGCTCGCATTATATACAGCGCAAACTTTGCCGAGCCGCTGGTTTGCCCCCCTCTCCCCCACCCTTCTCCCACTTCGCGGGAGAGGGGAGCGTTCACGACGGGCGGCGGCCTTTGCAGGCGCTTTCCCCGGTGTTCCGCTAAGCCGGCATCTCCAGGTCCGCAATCACCGCCGCCAGAAACCGCGCCGCCTCGCCCCCCGTCACCACGCGGTGATCGAACGTCAGGCTGAGCGGCATCACCCGATGCACCGCCGGCACGCCGCCGGCCGCGACCACCTCGTCCCGCACCCGTCCCGCCCCAAGGATCGCCACCGTCGGCGGCACCACGATCGGCGCCGCGTAGCGCCCCGCGATCATGCCGAAGTTGGACAGCGTGATGGTATTGCCGCGCATCTCCTCCGGCGCGATGGTGCGCGCGCGGATGTCCGCGCGCATGCGGTCGAGCCCGCGGCGCAGGTCGGCCGCGTCGCGGCTGCCCACGTCGCGCAGCACCGGCACGAACAGCCCTTCGGGCAGGTCCGCAGCAATGCCCACGTCGATCTTCTTCAGCACGTGGCGGCGCCCGGTCTGGCCCTCGTACCAGGCGTTCAGGCCCGGCTCGGCACGGCAACCGGCCACCAGCGCGCGCACCAGGCGGATGGTGACGTCGGCGCCCGCCTGCCAGGCGTGGATATCGGCATCGTCCATCACCGTGGCCGCGGCGACCTCGTTCTGCGCGCGCGCCATGTTCTGCGCCATCGCGCGGCGCACGCCGCGCAGTTCCTCGGGCGCACCGAGTTCGGCCAGCGTGGCGGCCATGCGTTCGACGTCGGCGGCGGTGACGGTGCCCTCCGGCCCCGACGCGGTGGCCATCGCCGGGTCGACGCCGAGGCGCCGCGCCAGCGCGCGTACCGCGGGTGTGGCCTTGACGCGCGCGGCCATGCCGGAGGCAGGCGCGGCCGCGCCCGGCGGCGCCGCTTCGCTGGCCACGCGCGTGCCGACCTGCACGGAGCCGACCACGGTGCCGGCATCGGCATCCTCGCCGGCGCCCTCGAAGCCGACCAGCGGCGCGCCCAGGTGGACGATATCGCCCGGCTGCGCGTGCAGCCGGGCGATGGTGCCCGCATAGGGCGAGGGAATCTCGACGATGGCCTTGGCGGTCTCCACCGACAGCAGCGGCTGGTCCGCGGCCACCGCATCGCCCACCTTGACATGCCAGGTCACGATCTCGGCCTCTTGCAGGCCCTCGCCCAGGTCGGGCAGCTTGAAGACTCTCATCGGCGCTTCCTCGGCTTGGTGTCGCTCGGTGTTGCCTGGTGTCAGTCAGGCGGCCATGGCCTTGCGGGCCGCGTCGGCGATGCGCGCAGCGCTGGGCAGGTAGGTGTATTCCAGCCGCGCCAGCGGCACCACGGTATCGAAGCCGGCCACGCGCTGCACCGGCGCCGCCAGCGAATACAGCCCGGCATCGGCCAGTTCCGCCGCGATCTCGGCGCCGAAGCCCGCGGTGCGCGGCGCCTCGTGCACGATCACGCAGCGCCCGGTGCGCGCCACCGCTTCGAGGATGGTCGGCATGTCGAGCGGCTTGAGCGTGGCGACATCGATCACGGTCGCACTCACGCCTTCGGCGGCCAGTTCGTCGGCGGCGGTCAGCGTCTCCTGCACCATCGCGCCCCAGGTCACCAGCGTGATGTCGCTGCCTTCGCGCAGCGTGAAGCAGGTATCGAGCGGCAGCGCCGCGCCGTCGTCGGCGACCTCCTGGCGGAATAGCCGGTACAGCCGCGTGGGCTCGAGGAAGATCACGGGGTCGGGATCGGCGATTGCGGCCAGCAGCAAGCCGTAGGCGCGCGCCGGCGACGACGGCACCACCACGCGCAGCCCCGGCATGTGGGCGAACATCGCTTCCGGGCTTTCCGAATGATGCTCGGGCGCGTGGATGCCCGCGCCGCATGGCGAGCGCACCACCAGCGGGCAGCTCAGCCGCCCGCGCGTGCGGTGCCGCATGCGCGCGGCGTGGTTGATGATGTGGTCGATGGCGGGGTAAATAAAGCCGGTGAACTGGATCTCGGCCACGGGCCTGAGTCCCATCGCCGCCATGCCGATCGCCGCGCCGACGATGCCGCCCTCGGCCAGCGGCGTATCCATGACCCGCGCCGCGCCGAAGCGCGCCTGCAGTCCCGCGGTGGCGCGGAACACGCCGCCGTTGACGCCGATGTCCTCGCCCAGCAGCAGTACGTCGGGATCGTTCTCCAGCGCATGGCCCAGGGCCAGGTTGACTGCTTCGACCAGATTGATTTCCGCCATGGTTCGCTCGCTTTGGTCGTTGAAGGCCAGGGGGACGATGAAAGCGTCAGCCGTGCTGCGCGGGATAGCGCCGCGCGGTCTCCAGTTGCGCCTGCAGCGCCGGCGGCATGGTGGCGTACAGGCAGTCGAACATCGCCGCGGCGTCCGGCGGCGGCAGCGCCAGGTAGGCTTCGACCGCTTGCGCCACCTGCTGCGAGCAATCCTTGACCAATGCCTCTTCGCGCGCCGCGTCCCATGCGTTTAGCGACAGCAGATGCGTGCGCAGGCGCAGCAGCGGCTCTTCCTGCCAGTGCGCCTTGACGCTGGCCTCGTCGCGGTAGCGCGAGGCATCGTCGGCGGTGGTGTGGTCGCCCAGCCGGTAGGTGATGGCCTCGATCAGCGCGGGGCCGCCGCCCGTGCGGGCGCGCTCGATGGCCTCGCCCACGCGGTGCCGCACCGCGACCACGTCGTTGCCATCGATTTGCTCCCCCGGGATGCCCGCCGCGATCGCCTTCTGCGCCAGCGTCTGCGCCGCGGTCTGCCCGCTGCGCGGCATCGAGATCGCCCACTGGTTGTTGTTGATCACGATCACCATCGGCGCGCGCCACACGCCGGCCATGTTCATGCCTTCGTAGAAGTCGCCCTTGGAGGTGCCGCCGTCGCCGAGCAGGCACACCGCCACCCGTGGCTCGTTGCGCAGCTGGAAGGCATAGGCCGCGCCCGCGGCATGGCACACCTGGGTGCCGATCGGCACGCAGTTGGCAAAGTCATGCGGCGCCGCCGCAAATCCACTGCCGCGTTCGTCGCCGCCCCAGTACAGCAGGCTCTCGGTCATCGTGACGCCCCGCACAAACTGCGCCGCGTGGTCGCGGTACGAGGGCACCAGCACGTCTTCGGGCCGCATCGCAAAGGCCACGCCGACGCCGATGGCTTCCTGCCCGAGGGCCGAGGCGAAGGTGCCGATCTTGCCGGTGCGCTGCAGCGCGATCGCCTTCAGGTCGAACTGGCGCGCCAGCACCATGGCCTGGTACAGAGGCAGCAGCGCCTCAGGGTCGCTGGCAAAGGGCGGGGGCGGGGAAGTGGGGGAAGGGGGTTCGCCCGGCGGGGCGAGATAACGCGTATAGCCGATCTCGAAGCTCGCAACCATGGACATGGCAGGTCTCTCGATGCGCGTGTCGTGTTGTGATCCCGGGCGTGCTTTGTGGGCGCGCGCGGCATGTGTAGTCGAGTGTAGGGTATTTGCGGCGCAATGGCGGCGGCAATTGTCTTGCCGTGCACAAGGCGGAGCGGATCCGGGCACCGCCAACGAAAAAGGGCTCCCGTGCGGGAGCCCTGCGCAGATGTTCCGAGCCGGATCAGCGCTGGTACGGCGGCGGCACGAAGCCCGCGAAGCGCTGCTGCGTCACCGCCTTGAACTCGGCCGACTGGTAGGCCTCCTTGATGTCCTTGACGAACGGCTTGTTGACGTCCGCAGTCTTCACCGCCACCAGGTTCATGTAGTAGTCGGGAATCTTCTCCAGCGCCAGCGCGGTGGTCAGCTTCAGCCCCGCGGCCAGCGCGAAGTTGCCGTTGACGAAGGCGTAGTCGACATCGTCGAGCGAACGCGGCAGTTGCGCGGCCTCCAGCTGGACCAGCTTGAGCTTGTGCGGATTGGCATCGATGTCGCGCTCGCTGGCGCGGATCGGGTCGGTGCCCGGCTTGAGCGTGACCCAGCCCACCTGCTGCAGGATGGCGATGGCACGCGCCAGGTTGGTGGGGTCATTCGGCAGCGAGACGGTATTGCCCGGCTTCACCTCCGCCAGCGTCTTGTGCTTGTGGCTGTAGATGCCGATCGGCGCGGTCGGGACCTGGATGATGTCGGTCAGCTGCAGCTTGCGGTCAGCCGAGAACTTCTTCAGGTAGGCCACGTGCTGGAAGGCGTTGGCGTCGATGGCGCCGTCGGCCAGCGCCAGGTTGGGCTGCACGTAGTCGCTGAACTCGATGATGGTGACCTTGTAGCCGCGCTTCTCCAGCACCGGCTTCACGCCGTAGCGGATCTGGTCGGCGTACGGGCCGGCGGTGGCGCCGAAGCGGATTTCCTTCTTGTCCGGATCGGCGGCGCTTGCGCCCTGCACCACGCCCAGCGCCAGTACTGCCGCGGCTACCGCGAAGCCGAATTTCCCGTATCGCATCAAAACGCTCCCCTGTTTGTTCATTGATCGTTCGTTGGAGAGCCCATTGTATGGAAGGCAAGTCATCTGGCGAACGAGTACTTAATCATGCCGATATGCCTGAAGCGCATATAGGCTGCCTGCAGGCAGCGCCGTGCGCTACGCTGAAAGACCGCCAGCCCATCCTTGCACGGAGGCCGCCATGCCCGAACAACTGACCCGGCATCCCGATGTCACGCTGCAGGTCCTGCGCAGTGCCGGCGCGCGCTGCGGCGAAGGCGCGCCGCAGGAGATCCTCAAGGCCTGCCCGCGTGAGCGCTTCTGCAAGCTGCCTGGCGGCGAAGTCTGCGTGTACGGCCTGGACAACGCCATCAGCATGACGCAGATCACAGCCGCCGACTGGCGCGCGCTGGCACAGCAGGCGGGTGCGCCGCCCAATCCCGGCATGCCGCCGCTCACCATGGCCGGGGTGGGCACGGCGGGGCTGCTGGCGGGCGTGCTGCTGACGGCCCTAGTGGTCCGCCGGCGGCGCGGCCCTGGCTGAGCGGCCCGGGCGCCCCCGGCAACACCCCGGCGCTGGCATGGTGTTTGCGGCGCCTCTCGGGCCATGACACCGTTGCCGTCCGCCCCCGACAGCATCCGCCTGCTGGAGAACGGAGAAGAGTACTTCCCGCGCGTATTCGAGGCGATCGCGCAAGCGCGCGAAAGCGTGCTGGTGGAAACTTTTATCCTGTTCGACGACGAGGCAGGAACGAAATTGCACGCCGCGCTGCTGGCTGCCGCGCGGCGCGGCGTGCGCGTGGCCGTCACGGTCGACGGCTTCGGCTCGCATGACCTGCCTCCTGCATTCATTACAGAGCTGGTCAAGGCGGGCGTGCACTTCTGCACATTCTCGCCCTGCCGCCGCCTGCTGGGCGTGCGCACGCATATCTTCCGGCGCATGCACCGCAAGCTGGTCGCGATCGACGGCGAGGTGGCCTTTGTCGGCGGCATCAATTTCTCAGCGCAGCACCTGTATGGCTACGGGCCACGGGCCAAGCAGGACTATGCCGTGGAAATCGCCGGCCCCGCGGCGCGGCAGGTGCATGACTTCCTCGCGCGGGCCATCCCCGGCGCATGCCTGCAGGGCAGGCTGGCACCGCCGCCGCCGGGCTGCAACACGGCGCCGCCGGGTCCGGTGCGTCTGGTCACGCGCGACAACCATCGCCATCGCAACGACATCGAGTTTGCCTACCTCGATGCGATCCGCGCCGCGCGGCGCGAGGTGGTCATCGCCAACGCTTATTTCCTGCCGGGCTACCGGCTGCTGCACGCGCTGTGCGAAGCCGCTGGGCGCGGCATACAGGTGCGCCTGCTGCTGCAGGGCAAGCCCGACATGCCATGGGTCGCGCGTGCCGGTGGCCTGCTGTATTGCCACCTGCAGGACTCCGGGGTGCAGATCCTCGAGTACGTCGAGCGGCCGTTCCACGGCAAGGTCGCCGTCGTCGACGAGCAATGGGCCACGGTGGGTTCGAGCAACCTCGACCCGCTCAGCCTGTCGCTGAATCTCGAAGCCAACCTGGTGATCCGCGACACCGCCTTCGCGCAGCGGCTGCGCGGCAGGCTGCAGGCGCTGATCGCCGAACGCTGCCGCGAGGTGCCCCCGCGCCGGCACGAGCGCTCGCTGCTGGACGCGGCCGGCGCCACGCTGATGTTCCACTTCCTGCGCCGCTTCCCGGCGTGGGCCGGCTGGCTGCCCGCGCATACGCCGCGGCTGGTGACGCCGCAAGCCGGCGACCCGCGCGGGCGCCGCCGCGTATTCGTGCTGGAACGGGAGGCCGAGTGATGGTCGCGCAGGCGCTTTCGGCAATCCGGCACCACGCGCGCTGGCCGATGTGGCGGCGCGCGATCGGCATCCTGTTCATCGCGGCAGTGCTTGCGCTGATCGCGCGCAAGCTTGGCACCATCGACTGGGACGCGGTGCTAGCCGCGCTGCGCGGCTTCGACCGCCGCACGCTGTTGCCAGCCGCGGGGTTCGTGGTGCTGACGGGTCTGCTGTACAGCCAGTTCGACGTGCTGGGGTGCCGCTACGCCGGCCACCCGCTGCCGGTGCATCGGGTGATGGCGATCGCCTATGTCAGCTACACCATGAGCCTGAACCTGGGCGCGACGCTCGGCGGCGCGGGCGTGCGCTACCGGCTGTATTCGCACGCGGGCCTGAGCCCGCCGCAGATCTGGAGCGTGTTCGCGGTGGCGGTCAGCAGCAACTGGCTCGGCTACGCGCTGCTGGCGGGCATCATCCTGGCCGGGCAGCTGGTAGTGCTGCCGCCCGGGTGGGGTATCCCGCCGGCGGCGACGCGGCTGATTGGCGTAGTGATGCTGGCCGCGCCGGCTGGCTACATAGCGGCATGTGCGGCGTGGCAGGGTCGGCACCGTACTGTGCGCGACCATGATATCTATGTGCCGTCACCGCGCTTCGCGCTGTTGCAGATCCTGGTGTCGGCGGGCAACTGGGCGGCGGTGGCGGCCATCCTGCATGCCTTCCTGCATACGCATGCGGACTATTACACGGTGCTCGGCGTGTACCTTGCCTCCGGACTGGCGGGCGTGGTGATCCGCGTGCCGGGCGCCCTTGGGGTTGTCGAGACGGTGTTCCTGACGATGCTGGGCGGACAGGTGCCGCATGGGTTGTTGCTGGCGGCGTTGATCGCGTATCGGGCGTTGTATTACCTGATACCGCTGGCAGTAGGGACGGTGGGGTACTTCCTGCTGGAGGCGCGGGGGAAGAAGCTGGCGCAGGGAACGGCGATGGAAGAAAACCAACGCCGGCAGTGAACGCTCCCCCCCTCTCCCGCAGGCGGGAGAGGGGGGCAAACCTGCGCTTACGCTGCCGCCAGCGCGCGCTCCAGGTCCTCGATCAGGTCATCGATATGCTCGATGCCCACCGACAGCCGCACCATATCCTCGCTGACGCCAGCCGCCTTCAGCTCCTCGGGGTTGAGCTGGCGATGCGTGGTCGATGCCGGATGCGTGGCCAGCGACTTGGCATCGCCGATATTGACCAGCCGCGTGAACAGCTGCAGCGCATCCAGGAAACGCGCCCCGCCTTCGCGGCCGCCCTGCTTCAGGCCGAACGACAGGATGCCGGGACCGCGGCCGCCCAGGTACTTCTGCACCAGTGCGTGGTCCGCATGGTCGGGCAGGCCGGCAAAGTTGACCCATTCCACCTTCGGGTGCTGCTGCAGGTGGCGTGCGATCGCCAGCGCGTTTTCGGTGATGCGGTCCAGCCGCAGCGCAAGCGTCTCGATGCCTTGCAGGATCAGGAAGGCGTTGAACGGCGACAGCGCCGCGCCGGTATTGCGCAGCGGCACCACGCGCGCGCGGCCGATATAGGCCGCCGGCCCCAGCGCCTCGGTGTAGACCACGCCGTGGTACGACACGTCCGGCTCGTTCAGGCGCCGGAAGCGCGCCTTGTGCTGGGCCCACGGGAACTTGCCGCTGTCGACGATGGCGCCGCCGACGCTGTTGCCGTGCCCGCCCAGGTACTTGGTCAGCGAATGCACGACGATATCGGCGCCATGCTCGAACGGCCGGCACAGGTAGGGCGAGGGCACGGTGTTGTCGACGATCAGCGGCACGCCGTGGTTGTGCGCCACGCGCGCGATCGCCTCGATGTCGACCACGTTGCCGAGCGGGTTGCCAACCGACTCGACGAACACGGCCTTGGTGCGCTCGTCGATCAGGTCGCCGAAGCTCGACGGGTTGCGGCCGTCGGCGAAGCGGGTCTCGATGCCAGACTGCGGCAGCGTGTGCGCCAGCAGGTTGTAAGTGCCGCCGTACAGCTGGCTCGACGAAACGATGTTGTCGCCGGCCTCAGCGATGGTCTGGATCGCGTAGGTGACCGCGGCCATGCCCGATGCCAGCGCAAGCGCGCCCACGCCGCCCTCGAGCGCGGCCAGGCGCTGCTCGAGCACGTCGTTGGTCGGGTTCATGATGCGGCTGTAGATGTTGCCCGCGACCTTCAGGTCGAACAGGTCGGCGCCATGCTGCGCATTGTCGAAGGCGTAGGCCACCGTCTGGTAGATCGGCACCGCCACCGCGCGGGTGGTCGGATCGGGCGAGTAGCCGCCATGGACGGCCAAAGTTTCGAGTCTCATGTTCTTCTCTGGGTTGTGTGCCGGACATGCCTGGCGGCGCCGCGCACGCAAATGCGCGCCGCCGGGCCGAGCGATGGTACCAGCCGGCCGCTGCACCGCCCAGGCGTTCGGGCGCTATGGTCACGGACGGCACCCAGCGAGGCAATGAACCTTATTGCATTTGGATATGCGGCCTGCGCGAGCGTGCCGGCCGCTGGCACTACTCACGCCGCGCGCTGCGCGGCTGCGTCGGCGTGATCTGCAGGCTGATTGGCCGGGGCCGTGTCGTCGCGGCGCACGCCGGCCTTGACCGCCACGCTGTGGCGCCCGTCCACGCTGACCGGCACCGCGCCCACCACGGTGGCGCGGCGCACCACGCGCTTGGCGTCGCCGTAGTCGTTGATGGCGTAATGCTGCGTGGCGCGGTTGTCCCAGATCGCGACGTCGCCCGCGCGCCAGCGCCAGCGCACCGTGTTCTCGAGCCGGTGCACGTGGCCCTGCAGCACCGATACCAGGTGCGCCGAATCGACCGACGAATAGCCGAGCAGCTTCTTGACGAAGTGCCCCAATACCAGCGTGCGCTCGCCGGACTCGGGATGCACGCGCACCACCGGATGCTCGGTTTCATAGAGCGCGGAGGTGAACACCTCGCGATAGCGCTTCAGCCCCTCGCTGCTGGCCTTCACCCGCGTGGCCGCGTAGTCGTAGTCGTTGGTGTGCAGCGCCCACAGCTTGTCGGCCAGCTCGCGCAGGGGCTCGGGCAGGTCCTGGTACGCCGCGGCGGTGTTGGCCCACACGGTGTCGCCGCCGAACGCGGGAACGGTCACCGCGCGCAGCACCGACACCGCAGGGTAGGCCAGGTCGAAGGTCACGTCGGTATGCCAGGAGTTGGCGCGGCCGCCGTGCTCGGAATCGAGTTCGAGCAGTTGCGTGCCGTCGCGCGAGGGCACGGTCGGATGCGGCACCAGTTCGCCGAACAGCGCGGCAAAGCGCTGCTGTGCGCTGTCGTCGAGGTGGACCTGGTCGCGGAAGAACAGCACCTTGTGCTGCAGCAGCGCGGCGCGGATGGCGGCGAAGGTCTCGGCAGGCAGGTCGCCATGCAGGGCGACGCCGCGCACTTCGGCGCCGATGCGGCCGGCCACCGGGTGGATATCGAGCTGAACTGCCTGGTCTTGCTGGATTGCTTGGGTCATTGCTGGGCTCCGGGAAAATGCGGGTGGGTCATCGTTCGAATGCGGTCAGGCGGGTTCGGCAATGGCTTCGGCGGCGATAGCCTGTCCGGCGAATTCCTGCAGCACGGCATCGCGCACGCGTGAAAACGGCTGCCCGGCGCGCTCGCGCGGATGCGGCAGGCCGACCGGCACGATGCGGCGGATTCGGCCGGGCCGCGGCTCCATCACCACCACGCGGTCGCCGAGATACACGGCTTCCTCGACGTCATGCGTGACCAGGATCATGGTGATGCCCTCGGCCTGCCAGATGCGGTGCAGCTCCTGCTGCAGGTAGGTGCGCGTCATCGCGTCGAGCGCGCCGAACGGTTCGTCCAGCAGCAGGATTTCGGGTCGCGTCACCAGCGCACGCGCGATCGCCACGCGCTGCGACATGCCGCCCGAGAGCTGGTGCGGATACGCATGCTCGAAGCCACGCAGCCCGACCAGCGCGATATGCTCGGCGACATTGCGGTCCTTTTCCGCCGCGCTGCCCGGCGTGTTCAGCAGCGCCAGCCGGATGTTCTGCTCCGCCGTCAGCCACGGGAACAGCCGGTGCTCCTGGAACACGATGCCGCGCTGCAGGCTGGTGCCGGCCACGCGCTTGCCATCGAGCAGGATCTCGCCGCGATAGTCTTCTTCCAGCCCCACCACCAGCCGCAGCAAGGTCGACTTGCCGCAGCCGCTGGCGCCGACGATGCTGAAGAACTCGCCCGGGGCGATGGTCAGCGTGATGTCCTCCAGCACGGGCAGGGTGCGGCCCTTGACCTCGTACTGCTTGTGCAGGTGTGCGATGCTGAGCGTGCCGGCATGCGCCATGTCGTTCTCTCCGGAAATATTGAGCAAGCGTCGGGCTCAGCCCGCCGCCACCGAGCTGCCGCGCCACGCGAGCAGCCGTCGTTCGATGCGGCTGGCGATCCAGTTGAGCGTGAAGCCGACCAGCCCGACCACGATCACGCCGAAAATCACCAGGTCCATCCAGAAGTTCTCGCGGCCGTCGATCATGGTGTTGCCGATGCCCTTGCCCGAGACCAGCAGGTACTCGGCGCCGAGCGTCGCCAGCCACGCATAGATCAGCCCCAGATGGATGCCGGCGAAGATCGACGGCGCCGCCGACGGCAGCACCACGCGGCACAGCACCTGCGCGCGGTTGAAGCTCAGCACGCGCGCCACTTCCAGCAGGTCGGCGGGCACCGCGCGGATGCCTTCGAAGGTGTTGAGCACCACCGGAAAGAATGCCGCCAGCGACAGGAACACCACCTTGGCGGTATCGCCCAGCCCGAACCACACCGAGATCAGCGGAATCCATGCGAACAGCGAGATCTGCTTGACGGTATGGAAGATCGGGCCGACCAGCCGCTCGAACAGCCGCGACAGCCCCAGCGCAGCGCCGAACACCAGCCCCGCGCTTGCGCCGATCGCAAAGCCGGCCACGTCGCGCCACAGGCTGGCCGACAGCGAGACAAGGAGCGCGCCGCTCTGCAGCTGGCGCACGGCGGTGTCCCATACGGCGGAGACCGGCACCAGCAGCGGGGATGTGGTCCAGTGGAAGCGCACGGCAGCCCACCACAGCGCCACCAGCACCAGCGGCAGGATCCAGCCGCGCAGCGCGCGCGGCACGGCAAGACGGGAATGCCTGGCGGATACGGTCATTGGTGGCCTCCGTTCAGAATCCGGGCTTGCGCCAGCGCAGCACTGCGCCCTCGGCCAGCGCCAGAACCTTGTCAAGCGCGAAGCCGATCACGCCCACCACTACCACCGCGGCAAGCACCATGTCGAGCTGGAACAGCTGGCGGCCGTAGACGATCATGTAGCCCAGCCCCTCGGACGAAGCCAGCAGCTCCACCACCACCAGCGCCAGCCAGGCGTGCGTGAGGCCGTAGCGCACGCCGTTCCACACCGGTGCCGCCGCTGCGGGCAGCACCACGCGCGCGAGCGTCTGCCAGCGCGTCAGCTGCAGCACGCGCGCCACTTCCAGGTAGCGCACCGGCACGCTGCCGATGCCCTTGTACGTGTTCAGCGCCACGGGCACGAACGCCGCCTTGGCGATCAGGATGACCTTGAGCGCCTCGTCGATGCCGACCAGCAGCATCAGCAGCGGCAGCCAGCCCAGCACCGGCACCTGGCTGAAGGCCTTGAAGGTCGGGTACACGTAGTCGCGCAGCGTCGGCGACAGGCCCATCGCCGCGCCCAGCGCGAGTCCGCCGAGCAGTCCCACGCCGAAGCCGCCGGCCACGCGCAGCGCGCTGATGGCAAGGTTGGCCTGCAGTTCACCGCTGGTCCACAGCCCGGCCAGCGTGTGTGCCACGTCTTCCGGCGCGGGCAGCACCTGCGGCGGAATCCAGGCATGGCGCGATGCCACGTACCACAGCAGCAGCAGTGTCAGCGGCACCGGCCAGGCCAGCAGCCAGTGCGTGGCATTGCGCCAGTTCAGGGCCTTGCGCAATGGGGCCGCACGCGAGGCACCGTGCTGTGCGGCGGGCAGCGAGAGTTCGGCGACGGACATGGCATCAGGCTCCCAGGATCTTGCCGTTGGGCTGGTACACGGGCCAGTAGGACTGCAGGCTCAGGTCGTTGAGCGCGGCCTTGAGAAAGCGCTGGTCGATCCACTGGTCGACGTCGAAGCGCGCGCGGCTCAGGCGGAAGCGATAGGCCTGCTCGACGGCGTCCTTGTAGCGGCTCACCAGAAAGGGATCGAAGTTCGGGTTCAGGCGCACGCGCAGCGGCTCGCCGTCGAAGTCTTCCTTCCAGTGCTCGTACGGTGTGCCGGCGCGCGCCCAGGTGCGCAGCACCTCTTCGCGATGGCTTTCGTCGGAAGCCCAGCGCGCGGCCTCGACGGCGGTCTTCACCAGGTGCTGCGTGGCCTCGGGATAGCGGCTGGCGAAATCGTCCGTCACCAGCACGTGGCTCTGGCGGGTGTAGATCGGCGACTGGTTCTTGCTCGAATAGAGGATGCGCACCGCGCCCTTGTCGCGCAGGCGCAGGATGTCCATGGCGCCGATGGCCGCGTCGATGTCCCTGGTGGACAGCGCCGCGAGGTAGCCCGCAGTGTCGAGATTCAGCAGGCGCAGGTCCCTGTCGGTGAGGCCGTTGGCCTCCAGCAGGCGCAGCGCCGGCAGATGCATGTTGGTGCCCTTGAACAGCGACACGCGCTTGCCGCGCAGGTCGGCCAGCGTCTTCAGCGGCGAGTCGGGCGGCACGCCGACATAGATGTTGGCGCGCACACCGGTGGCAAGCACCAGCCGCGTCTTCAGCCCGGCGGCGCGGCCGACCAGCGACGGCAGGTCGCCCTGCAGCGCGAAATCGAGCTGGCGGTTGGCCAGCGCCTCGTTGACCGCGGGGCCTGCGCCCTTGAAGAAGAACCACTCGACGCGCGTGCCGGTGGGCTTGAACGATTCCTCCAGCCAGCCGCGTGCATGCGCAATCGCGAGCGAGCTGCCGGCGAAGCTGGGCGGCGTGCCGGTGGCCGGCTGCGCCACGCCGATGCGGATCACGTCTGGACGCGCCGACGGACTCGCGCTGAACGCGGACAGCGGCGACAGCGATGCGGCCAGGCCAAGGCCTGACCATGCCGCACCGCGCAGCAGGTCGCGGCGGCTCAATCGGGATGGCAGTGCATCGGCACCGCGGAATCCGGCGGCGGAACGGGGGCGCTGGGTCTTCATCGTGCAGACCTTCTCGAAGTGGAGGACGGCTCAACGATAAGCGGCGCCGTGCGCGGACCTGAACGAATGATTCCGGCATTGGATATCGGGTCGGCGTATATGGGATGCGCTCTTTCGCGCGCGCAGGGCAATGTGCAGACATGGATATGCGATAAGCGGATAAGCCCCAGCGATTTGATTCGTTGACCCTGCTTGCCCCGTCTCTCTACAGTGCAAGCTTGCACGCGGCACCCGTTGCCGCGCAGGCTTCCCCCGAATTGCCAGAGCTGCCATGACGACCGCAACCGCCTACACCATAGTTTCGCGCCAGCAGAGCGCACTGCATTCCGCCGCGATCGATGCCGGCCAGGATTTCGAGATCCGCGCGCTGGACGCGCCGCTGGGCGCGGAGGTGCTCGGCCTCGACCTGTCCCGCCCACTGTCCGACAGCGATTTCGCGCGCATCCATCGCGCCCACCTCGACTACCACGTAGTGGTGTTCCGCGACCAGCGGATCACCCCGGCGCAGCAGATCAGCTTCAGCCGCCGCTTCGGGCCGCTGCAGATCCACGTGCTGCACCAGTTCCAGCTACCCGGCCATCCCGAAGTGCTGGTGGTGTCCAACGTGGTCGAGAACGGCAAGCCGATCGGACTCGGCGATGCCGGCCACTTCTGGCATTCGGACCTGTCGTACAAGGAGAAGCCGAGCCTGGGTTCGCTGTTGCATGCGCGCGAGCTGCCCGCCGAAGGCGGCGATACGCTGTTCGCCAACATGCACCTGGCATGGGATACCTTGCCCGCGGAACTTCAGCGCACTGTCGACGGCCTGTACGCCGAGCACACCTACCTGGCGCGCTATGCCGAACTGCAGCAGCGCAGCCCGTGGCGTCCCAACCTGATGCCCGAGCAGATCGCGCAGGTCAGGCCGGTATTGCAGCCGGTGGTGCGCACCCATCCCGAAACCGGCAGGAAGGCGCTCTTCGTCAGCGAGCACTTCACCACGCGCATCGCGGGCCTGCCCGAGGACGAAAGCCGCGACCTGCTCAAGCAGCTGTTCGCGCACAGCGTCAAGCCTGAGCACGTGTACCGCCACCAATGGCAGCCGCATGACCTGGTGTTCTGGGACAACCGCTCACTGCTGCATCTGGCCGCGGGCTGTCCGGACCACCTGCGGCGCGTGATGTACCGCACCACCATCGAAGGCGACGTGCCGCGCTGACGCGGCGATCGCTTCGCCATGCATCCCGGACTCACGCATGTCGCGTGCGTCCCTTCCCTGATTTCAGGAGTCCATTCATGTTCCAACGGTTTTCCCGCAAGCTGGGCCTGCTCGCGCTGAGCGCCGGCCTGGCGATTTCCGGTGCCGCGCACGCCGAAGGCAAGCTGCGCATCGCCGAGCAGTTCGGCGTGGTCTACCTGCTGCTCAACGTGGCGCGCGACCAGCAGCTGATCGAGAAGCACGGCAGGCAGCAGGGCATCGACGTCAAGGTCGAATGGACCCAGCTTTCCGGTGGCGCCGCGGTCAACGATGCGCTGCTGTCCGGCGCGATCGATATCGCCGGTGCCGGCGTCGGTCCGCTGCTGACGCTGTGGGACCGCACCCATGGCAAGCAGAACGTGCGCGGCGTGGCGTCGCTGGGCAATTTCCCGTACTACCTTGTGAGCAACAACCCCAAGGTGAAGACCATTGCCGATTTCACCGAGAAGGACCGCATCGCCTTGCCGGCGGTGGGCGTGTCGGTGCAGTCGCGCGTGCTGCAGCTGGCAGCGGCGAAGCAATGGGGCGACAAGGAGTACAACCGGCTCGACAAGTGGACCGTGGCGGTGCCGCATCCCGACGCCGCTGCCGCGATCATCTCGGGCGGCACGGAAATCACCGGTCATTTCGGCAACCCGCCGTTCCAGGAGCAGGAACTGGCCGGCAATCCGAACGCACGCATCGTGCTGAATTCGTACGACGTGCTGGGCGGGCCGAGCTCGGCGACGGTGCTGTACGCGACCGAGAAGTTCCGCAACGACAACCCGAAGACCTACCGCGCGTTCGTCGATGCGCTGGCTGAAGCGGCTGCCTACGCCGCCGCCAATCCCGAGGCCGCCGCCGATATCTACCTGCGCCAGGCCAAGGCAAAGACCGACCGCGCGCTGCTGGTGCGCGTGCTGAAGAACCCGCAGGTGCAGTTCAAGGTGGCGCCGCAGAACACCTTTGCGCTGGCCTCGTTCATGCACCGCGTGGGCGCGATCCGCAACCAGCCCAAGTCCTGGCAGGATTATTTCTTCCAGGACCCGGTCACCGCGCAGGGAAGCTGATCATGGCCACGCACAGCCTGCGCGTGGTGTCCGACCGCGCCGCGCCGCTGCTACCGCCGTTGCTTCAGATTGACGGCGTGTCGCTCGAGTACCGCACGCCCGAGCGCATCGTGCGCGCCACGCACCGGGTCAGCTTCGACGTGCATGCGGGCGACCACTTCGTGCTGCTGGGGCCGTCCGGCTGCGGCAAGTCGACGCTGCTCAAGGCGGTGGCTGGCTTCGTCGCGCCCGCCGAGGGTGAGATCCGCCTGGAAGGCCAGCGCGTGCAGCAGCCCGGGCCGGACCGCATCGTCGTGTTCCAGGAGTTCGACCAGCTGCCGCCGTGGAAGACCGTGGTGCAGAACGTGATATTCCCGCTGCGGCAGGCGCGCGGCCTGTCGCGCGCCGAAGCGCGCGAGCGCGCGCTGGACAGCCTGGAGAAGGTCGGCCTCGCTGATTTCGCCGATGCCTACCCGCATACGCTGTCGGGCGGCATGAAGCAGCGCGTGGCGATCGCGCGGGCGCTGGCGATGCGGCCCAAGGTGCTGCTGATGGACGAGCCCTTTGCCGCGCTCGACGCGCTGACGCGCCGGCGCATGCAGGAAGAACTGCTGGCGCTGTGGGACGACGCGGGTTTCACGCTGCTGTTCGTCACGCATTCGATCGAAGAGGCGCTGGTGGTGGGCAGCCGCATCCTGCTGCTGTCGCCGCACCCGGGCCGCGTACGCGCCGAACTGAACAGCCACCAGTTCAGCCTGGCCAGCCAGGGTGGCACGGAATTCCAGGCCGCCGCGCAACGCATCCACACCATGCTGTTCGGCGAGCCCGCCGCCGACGCGCAGCCGCTGCGCGCGCGCAGCGCCGCGGGCCGCTAGCGAGCCTTACTGCGGAAAGGGAAAGAAGCATCATGACGCAATCCACCCTGGCGCTCCCCGAGTCGCCCGAACTCCGTCCCGACTTCCGGCCGCTGGTGCGCCCGGAATACGAGCGCGACATCGAACCCTTCACCGAAGCGCCGCTGGCGCGCGCGCTGCCGTGGCAGCAACGGCTGTGGCAGTACGGCTGGCTGCGCAAGGCCGTGATCCTTCTGGCGCTGGCATTGGTGTGGGAAATCGTGGCACGCGTGCAGGACAACGACCTGCTGCTGCCGACGTTCCTGGCGACCCTGCGCGCCTTCATCCAGGATGTGGCCAGCGGCGAACTGCCGGGCAAAGCGGCGGTGTCGCTGTCGGTGCTGCTGCGCGGCTATGCCGCGGGCATCGTGCTGGCGTTCGTGCTCACGTCGCTGGCGGTATCGACGCGCTTCGGCCGCGATGTGCTGGACACGCTCACCGCCATGTTCAATCCGCTGCCGGCGATCGCGCTGCTGCCGCTGGCGCTGCTGTGGTTCGGGCTGGGCACCAGGAGCCTGGTGTTCGTGCTGGTCCACTCGGTGCTGTGGCCGCTGGCGCTGAACATGTACGCCGGCTTCCAGGCGGTGCCGCAGACATTGCGCATGGCCGGGCGCAACTATGGCCTGCGCGGGCCGCGCTATGTCGCGCTGGTGCTGGTGCCTGCCGCGCTGCCGGCGATCCTGTCGGGGCTGAAGATCGGCTGGGCCTTTGCCTGGCGCACGCTGATCGCGGCCGAGCTGGTGTTCGGCGCGTCGTCGGGCAAGGGCGGGCTGGGCTGGTTCATTTTTCAGAACCGCAACGAGCTTTATACGGACCGCGTGTTCGCAGGCCTGGCGGCGGTGATCCTGATCGGCCTGCTGGTGGAGGGGCTGGTCTTCACCACGCTGGAGCGGCTGACCGTACGACGCTGGGGCATGCAGCACTAGCCGCGCGGGGACTTCGGGCGTAGCCTACGGCACCGTAAAGCCAACCGGAGCCGCCATGACCGCCATCCACCAGGCCGCCGCACAGGGATTCGCCAGCCAGGCCGATGCCTACGCGCGCGGACGCCCCGAATATCCTGAAGCCATCGATGGCTGGCTGCGCGCCACGCTCGGGCTGGGCCCGGGCCGCACCGTGCTGGACCTGGGTGCCGGTACCGGCAAATTTACGCGCCGGCTGGCCGACACCGGTGCAGCGGTGATCGCGGTCGAGCCGGTGGCGCAGATGCGCGCGCAGCTCGCCGGTGCGCTGCCGGCCGTGCGGGCGCTCGCGGGCAGCGCCGAAGCGATTCCCTTGCCCGATGCCAGCGCAGACGCAGTGGTCTGCGCGCAGGCGTTCCACTGGTTTGCCAACGACCGCGCCATCGCCGGGATCCGCCGCGTGCTGCGGCCGGGCGGCCGGCTGGGGCTGGTCTGGAACGTACGCGATGAAAGCGTGGACTGGGTCGCGCAGCTGACCGCCATCATGACGCCCTACGAGGGCGACGCGCCGCGCTTCTACAAGGGCGACTGGAAGCGGGTCTTTCCCGCCGAGGGCTTCGGCCCCATGGCGCTGCACAGCCTGCCATACACGCACGCGGGCCCGCCGCAGCAAGTGATCGTCGACCGGGTGATGTCGGTGAGCTTCATTGCCTCGCTGCCCGGCACGGAGCAGGAGCGCGTGCGCGCCGCGCTGCAGGCTGTCATCGATGGCCACCCGGCGCTCGCCGGACGGCAGGAAGTCGCGTTTCCCTATCGCACCGAAGCCTATAGCTGCGAACGCCTGGCCTGAGCCGCGCCGCGCTACATCGTCGCGTGCCGGACCCAGAACGCCGGGCCGCGGCGTGCGGCGTCACTGAACTCCGGCGGCGGGCCGGTGCGGCCGGCGCACGGGCGCGGCGCAATCTGTTCCCAGATGTGCAGCATCGCCATGACCTTGGGCAAGGCCTTGACGCCGGTGGGCGTGGGCAGCCAGTTGGGGCTGCCCACGCTGAACAGCGGCGTGCCGAGCACGGCCTCGAGGCTGCGGATCTGGTAAAGGAGTCTCTGGGTCTGTATGCCCAGCGCTTGCGCGGCGCGGGCGGTGTCGCGGTGCTGCATCAGTGCGACGAAGGCGCGCAACGACAGGAAGCTGACGCGCCTGTTGTTGACAAGGTATGCCATGGATGTGCCCTTGCCGGGACGGGCACTGGCGGCGCGCTGGGGCACCGTTGCGCGGCGGGGAGGCGATGCACCCCGGGTGCGCGGCCTGTTGCCGGCGGATCGAAGTTAATCGATCGTAGCGGCGCACGCACGGGGGTAGGGCGGTGAAGCTTCCGAGTTAAGGTGGGGAATGGTCCCGGTCAGATGGTCACAGATGGCGATGCCGGTGCGCTTCAGTGCATCGGCAAATGGCCGATCGCCGTCAGCGCCTGCATCACCTCGGGCGACAGGCGGCGTTCGCGGCACGGCACGCCGGCGGTCTCCAGCGTGGTCCACAAGTCGGCATCGCCGGTGACGATGCGTTGCCGCAGGTGCGCCAGGTATGCGTACTCCGCGGATGTCAGCGGGCGCGGTGCGCTGCGCAGGTCATCCAGGATGGCGCCAAGCGAGAGGGCGGGAACGGTCATACCAGGGTCGGGAATAGCAGGGCGGGTCATTGATGCAGTATTGACGCGAGATTCTTGCGCGGTCGGCGCGGTAGGCAACGCATGATTTTATCCAGCCGGTGCAGTGCCTGCTTAACCAAATGCAACCAACTTTGACCTCAATTCCGCTTGCACGCGAGCGAGTGGCGATTGCGTGGTGGCAATGTGGCGCATGCTGAGGCTGGTGGGGCGCGCAAGCCGCTTGCGCGCGAGTGGTTGCCGTTAGAGGCATCCTTCAACGCGGTCTGGGTGTTGCATAAAAACGCCAGTGGGATCTATCCATGCGACGCCGTGCAGCGGCGCCGGCACCACAACCGGCCCGTCATGCACGCCCCCGGCTAGACGGGGGTGCCAACTGCCAGCGCACGCGGGCTATCATGCTCGTTTGCCGAGCGCCGCCGGCCTGCCGCGGCGTATCTTGACTGTCCCTTGGCCCCAGTCCCGCCCATCGATTGACGGCAAGGCGGACCGCCTCCTTGAGGATTCCCGTGCACCTGGACCAGCAGACCATTGCGGTCGTGATGATGGTGTTTTTCTGCAGCACGCTGGTGATCGCGGCGGGGCTGGTGTTCGCGCTGCGCGCGAGCGAGGCGGGACGCCTGTGGGCATCGGGGCACGTGCTGGCATCCGGCGCGGGCCTGGCGCTGGCGTTGAGCGCGGCCACAGGCACCATCCACCTTGGCACGTTAGGGGCGGGTGCCTTCGTCATCGGCTGGCTGCTGATCTACCGCGGGGTGCGCGTCTATTACGGCGTACCGGCGTACCCGGGCGCGCTGGCCAGTGCCGCCACCATCGTGCTGGCCACCCTGGTGGCCGTTGGTGGCCTGCCCGGCGGGCCTCAGCTGGTGCTGCGCGTGGTCTACGGCGTGCTGGCGCTGTTGTCGCTGGCCACCTTTGCCACGCTGGCGCGCGCCGGGCGCGGGCGGCGCAGCATCGGAGCCCCGCTGGTGCTGGTTGCCAGCCTGGTGCAACTGGCCACGCAGCTGGCCGGCTTTGACCATGCGATGCGGCTGGCCGGCGCCGATGCGCAGCCGATGATCCTGTTCTTCGCCGGCCCCGCCGGCTCGGCCTGGATGCTGGCGCCGCTGATCGCCACGCTGCTGGGCCTGTTCGGCTTCACCGTGATGGCAATGGAGCAGATCGTCGCGCACAACGAGAGCGGCGCGCGCGTCGATGCGCTGACCGGCCTGCTCAACCGCGGCGCGCTGGAGATGTCGGCGCTGCAGCTGGTGGCGCGCTGGCAGCGCGACGGGCTGCCGCTGTCCTGCCTGGTGATCGACATCGACTACTTCAAGCAGGTCAACGATACCTTCGGCCACCATGCCGGCGATGCGGTGCTGCGCGAAGTGGCGCACGCGCTGGACAACTCGCGCCGCGCCTCCGACGTGGCCGGGCGCTATGGCGGCGAGGAGTTCTGCATCCTGTGCCCGCACACCGACGAGCAGCAGGCGTCGGCGCTGGCCAACCGCATCCTGCGCAAGGTGCGCGCGATCGCGCTGCCGGGCGCGCAGGGCTTTGCCAGCGTCAGCATCGGCGTGGCCCAGCTGCGCGGCGGCCCGGGCAGTAAGGAAGGCCTGTGGCGCGCGCTGTTCGCCGATGCCGACCGCGCGCTGTACTGCGCCAAGGAGCACGGGCGTGACCGCTATGTGCTGGCCTCGTCGATGGCCGCGCCGGTGCCGGGCCACGCCCCGCCGATGCTGGAGCCTGCCGCCGACCCCGTCGCCTGAAATCGCGGGGCCGCCGCGCGCCTGCCCTACAATGGCGCCCCCGCCCGGACTCGCGTCCAGCGGCAACTGATGTGGTGTCTTGCAGGAAAATCTGGAATCAATGATGTCAAACGCATGCGGCCTGGACTTCGGCACGTCCAACTCAACCGTCGGCTGGAGCCGGCCCGACCGCCCCGCGGCGCTGCTGCCGCTGGAAGACGGCAAGGTGACGCTGCCGTCGGTGATCTTCTTTCACGCCGAGGATCCGCTGGTCAGCTATGGCCGCGCCGCGCTCGGCGACTACCTGGCCGGCTATGAAGGGCGGCTGATGCGCTCGCTCAAGAGCCTGCTCGGCACCTCGATGATGGACGACAGCACCGAGGTGATGGGGCAGGCCATGCCGTTCCGCAAGCTGCTGGCGCATTTCATCCGCGAGCTGAAGGCCCGCGCCGAGCAGGCCGGCGGCACCACCTTTACCCACGCGGTGCTGGGCCGCCCGGTGTTCTTCATTGACGAGGACCCGGCCGCCGACCGGCTCGCCGAAGAGACGCTGGCCGAGATCGCGCGCGACGCCGGCTTTGCCGAGATCGCGTTCCAGTACGAGCCGATCGCCGCGGCGTTCGACTACGAAGCCGGCATTTCGCGCGAGGAGCTGGTGCTGGTGGCCGATATCGGCGGTGGCACCTCGGACTTCTCGCTGGTGCGCCTGTCGCCCGAACGCGCCCGCAAGACCGACCGCAGGGGAGACATCCTTGCCAACGGTGGCGTGCATATCGGCGGCACCGACTTCGACCGCGCGCTCAGCCTGGCGCGCGCCATGCCGCTGCTTGGGCTGGGCAGCCAGCTGCGCAACGGCAAGGCGATGCCGTCGAGCCAGTACTTCGACCTGGCCAGCTGGCACACCATCAACTACGTCTACACGCGCAAGGCCTGGTCGGTGGTGATGGACAACTACCGCGATGCTGCCGACACCGTCAGCCTCGACCGCCTGGTGCGGCTGATCCGCGAGCGTGCCGGCCACTGGCTGGCGATCCAGGTGGAAGGCGCCAAGATCGCGCTGTCGGATGCGGCCAGCACCGAGGTCGACCTGCACCGGCTGGAGCAGGGGCTGATGCTGACGATCACGCGCGACGAATTCGATGCGTCGATCGACAAGCTGGTCGCCAGGACCGAGAAGACGGTCCAGCAACTGCTGGTTGACGCGGGCGTGGACGGCAACGGCGTCAATACCATCTTCTTCACTGGCGGTTCCAGCAGCGTGCCGTTGCTGCGCCAGCGGCTGGCGGCACTGCTGCCGCAGGCGCGCTGCGTCGAAGGCGACCGATTCGGCAGCATCGGCAGCGGGCTGGCGCTGGATGCGGTGAGGAAGTTCGGCTGAGGAAATCCGGGCGACGTTCGGCTCGACCGGCCCGCCTACTGCTGCAGCACGTCGCGCAACGCAAAGCCGTCGCCCACCGCCAGCCTGGCCGCCCGCAGCGCGCCACGCGCCGCGGCGGCATCGCCCGCCAGCCGCAGCAGCGCCGGCAATTGCCACGGCGCGCGCAGCAGCCCGCCCAGCACCGCCGCCACATCGGTCTTGCCGCCTTCCCCCATCCCTGCCGCCGCCGCGGCCGGCACGGCGCGGCTGGCCGGGTCGATGACCACGCGGCAAGCCGCGAACGGCAGCCGGCAGGCGGCGGCCATGCGCGCGGCGAGATGCGATTCCATGTCGACGCACAGCGCGCCGCTGGCCTGCCGCAGCGCGTGTTTTGCGGCGACGTCGAGCACCGGCTCTTCCGTGCCGGCGATGGGGCCGACCCGGGCATGCGGCAGCGCCGCGTGCAGCGCATGGGTCCAGTCCGGCGCGGTGTCGTAGCGTTCGCCGGGCGCGCGGATCTCATCGGCAATGACCAGGTCGCCGGGCGCCAGCGCCGGGTCCAGCCCGCCGGCGACGCCGAAGCTGACGATGCCCCGGCACGCGCGGCTGGCCATGGCCGACACCTCCTGCTCCAGCGCGACGCCGCGCAGCCCGTGCACCACGCGGCAATGCGGGCCGGCGGCGATGCCGGCCTCGAAATCCATGCCGGTGACGACCATGACGAAGGGCGCGTTCACAGGCCCCACGCCACGCGGCCCTCAGCGACACCCTCACCGCCACCGCCACCGTCACCGCCGCGCCGCAGGTTGCGGTAGCGCGCCAGCGCCCACAGCGGGAAATAGCGCGCGTATCCGTGGTAGCGCAGGTAGAACACGCGCGGGAAACCCACGGCGGTGAAGCGCGGCTCGTGCCAGAGCCCGCCTTCCTGCGGCGGGCGCTGCGTGCGCAGCAGGTAGCCGATGCCGCGCGCGACCGCCGGGTGTTGCACGGCGCCGGCCGCCATCAGCGCCAGCAAGGCCCAGGCAGTCTGCGATGCCACGCTGGGCGCGGCCTCATAGCCGCGGTAGTCGAGCCGGTAGCTGGCGCCGTCTTCGCCCCAGCCGCCGTCGTCGTTCTGGATTCCGGCCAGCCAGTCGGCGGCGCGCCGCACCGCGGGCGCGTCGGGCCCCAGGCCGGCCGCATTCAGCGCGCACAGCGCGCTCCAGGTGCCGTAGATGTAGTTGGTGCCCCAGCGGCCGAACCAGCTGCCATCCGGCAGCTGCTCGGCCAGCAGGTAGCGCAGCGCGCGCGCGGCGGGCTCGCTGCTGGCGGGCGTGGCGCCGGTCTGGCACAGCATCGACAGGCAGCGCGCCGAGACATCCGCGGTGGGCGGGTCCAGCAGTGCGCCGTGGTCGGCGAAGGGGATGTTGTTCAGGTACAGGTGCGTGTTCTCGGGCTCGAACGCACCCCAGCCGCCGTTGCCGCTCTGCATGCCGACGATCCATTCGGCCGCGCGTGCCACGGCTTCGTCGTAGTGGCCCGGCGCGGCGTGTTCGCGCATGTAGCGGTCCATCGCCGCCGCCACCACGGCGGTGTCGTCGACATCCGGGTAATGCGCGTTGGCGTACTGGAAGGCCCATCCACCCGGGCGCACCCGCGGGCGGCGCACGCTCCAGTCGCCGCGCACGTCCAGCACCTGCAGCGGCTTGAGCCAGTCCAGCGCGCGCCCCACGGCCGCGGCCGCGCGCGCCTCTCCGGTCTCGAGCAGCGCTTGCGCGGCCAGCGCGGTGTCCCACACCGGCGACAGGCAGGGCTGGCAGTAGGCCTCGTCGCCATGCTCGACCAGCAGCCGCTCGACCGCGTGCCGGGCCACCGCGCGCGCGGGATCGTCGGCCGGCACGCCCAGCACGTCGAACATCATCACGCTGTTGGCCATCGCCGGAAAGATCGCGCCGAGCCCGTCCTCGCCATTCAGCCGCTCGCGCACGAACCTTTGCGCCGCGGCGATGGCGCGCCGGCGCAGCACGCGCGGGAACGCCGGCTCGGCCACGCGCAGCAGCGCGTCGAGCCCGCGGAACAGGTTGTACCAGCCGGCGTGCTGGTGCGGCGCGCGCGGCGCGAGGCCGACGCTGCGGCGCGGGTTGGAGAAGAGTTCGTCGATGCCGATCCCGCGCGGGTTGCGCGCGCGCGGGCGCAGGCTGTTCAGCACCAGCAGCGGCACGATCACCGTGCGCGCCCAGTAAGAGACCTTGGACAGGTGGAACGGGAACCAGCGCGGCAGCAGCATGATTTCCACGGGCATCATCGGCACCGCCGACCACGGCATCACG
The DNA here is from genome assembly GCF_015549295.1 of Cupriavidus sp. IK-TO18. Classification (NCBI taxonomy): domain Bacteria; kingdom Pseudomonadati; phylum Pseudomonadota; class Betaproteobacteria; order Burkholderiales; family Burkholderiaceae; genus Cupriavidus; species Cupriavidus sp. IK-TO18. The sequence continues at coordinate 147,748 of NZ_JADGMP010000029.1, read as the reverse complement.
CCGTACAGCGCCAGCAGCGTGCGCGTAAACACGTTGCTGGCCTCGGCGCCGCCCATGGCATGGATGGCCTGGCGCGCGCGCGCCATGTGCGGCGCCTGCGGATCGTCGCCCGCCATCTTCAGCGCGAAGTAGGCCTTGACGCTGGCGCTGATGTCCGCCTTGCCGTCATGGAACAGCGGCCAGCCGCCATCGGCGTTCTGGATGCGGCGCAGGTAGCGCGCGATGCGCGCTTCGAGCGCCAGGTCGGGCGCCTCGCCCAGGTAATGCACCAGCAGCACGTATTCGGCCGGGATGGTGGCGTCGGCTTCCAGCTCGTAGACCCAGTGGCCATCGGGGCGCTGCTGGTGCAGCAGCGCATCGACCGCGAGGCCGATGCCGTGGTCGAGCTCCTGTGCGGCAGATCGCTGGGTGAAAGCAGGGGCGAACGCCGGATCGGCGGCGACCCGGACAGGCGGGGCTGTCGTGCCCAAGGCGGTCTCGTTGATCGACATGCGGACTCCTTGTGCCGGCGCGGGCGGGATGATCCGCGCCCGGCCTCGGCTTGCATCGGCTTACATCGCCGGCAACGGCATGCGGCGCTCAGCCAATGGCGTGGCGCAGCATGATCCAGAGCAACTGCGCGCGCGGCAGGCGCACGCGCTGGCGCGGTGCCCGCCAGCCCTGCATGCGCAGGCGCGCGAGGATGCGGTGGTAGACGTCGGCCATGATGCGCGGCGAGCGCACCAGCCGTGCCGGGCAGCGCGCCATGATGGCGTCGGCCTGGTCGTAGTGCGCCTGCGCTTCCAGGGCCAGCGCCGCGCAAGCCTGGCCGATTGCCGCGTGCGCGACCACCGCCTGCGGCGTGGCGCCCGCGGCATCGATGCCGGCGGCGGCCAGCGCCTCGGCCGGCAGGTAGAGGCGGCCGATGGCGGCATCCTCGTCGATGTCGCGCAGGATGTTGGTCAGCTGCAGCGCTCGCCCCAGGTGGTGCGCCAGCGCGATGCCGCACGACGTTTCCAGGCCGAACACGCGCACCGCCAGCCGCCCCACCGCGCTCGCCACGCGGTCGCAATACAGGTCGAGGGTGGCGGCGTCGGGGGCGCGGATGTCCTGCACCACGTCCATGGTCATGCCGTCGATGACGGCGAGGAAATCCTGCTGCTGCAGGTCGAAGGCGCGGATCTGCACGGCCAGCGGCTGCAGCGCCGCGGGCGGGCTGCCCGCGTAGCAGGCGGCGATGTCGCTGCGCCAGGCATCGAGCCCTGCCAGGCGCTCCGCATGCGGAGCGTTGCCGTCGGCGATGTCGTCGACCGCGCGGCAAAACGCGTAGATCTCGAACATGGCCTGGCGCTGGTGCGCCGGCAGGATGCGCAGTGCGGCATGGAAGGAACTGCCGGCAGAGGCGGCGGCTCCCGCGCTGGAGCCGGCCACGGCGGCGGGGGTGTCTTGCGTTGCGATCTGAGTACCGGCCACGTAACTCCTCGACACGCTGCATACCTTCCCGCGCTTCGCACGCAACGGTGTGCGCGCCCATGCGCGGGCGGTGGTTGTGGGTCGGGCGATTATAGCAACATCAACCCTGGCATCGCGGCGCCCTGGCCGGCGGCAGGGAGGCGGCAGCGCATTGCCGGCGCGCAAAAGAAAAGCCCCGCGCCGGAGCTGCGGGGCTTGCTGGCCGGCGCGGCGTCGCGAGACGCCGCGGGACCGGGCCGGTCCTAAACCGGTATCAGACGGCCTGAATCTTGGTGGCTTGCTCGCCCTTCTGGCCCATGGCCTTGACGTAGCGCACCTTCTGGCCTTCCTTCAACGACTTGAAGCCCGAGCCTTCGATTGCGGAGAAGTGCGCGAACAGATCGTTGCCGCCTGCGTCCGGCGTGATGAAGCCGAAGCCCTTGGCGTCGTTGAACCACTTAACGGTACCGGTTTCCATATCTATCTCAACCTTGGATTTCAAAATGAGCGAAAAACGCTCGTTATACACCGTGTGCAACGCAGGCAACGGATTGTTTTGGTTCCGCTGCTGCATCCGTATGACCTCGATATGTCGCTGTCGTGACAACCGAAAACGTCACGGAACAACACACCAAATGACACACCCCAAAGGGCGCTGCACAAGTGGGAATCATTCTGCCGAATTTTCCCGATGTGTCAATCAGGCGAAGCGCCTAATCATGATGAGAGGTTCCGATAGGAGATATTAACGTCTTCTACTTCGCATTCGATTCAGTGAATTCCCTGAGTGTGCTTGCCTGCGCGGTTTGGACTGAATTTCAGACGGGTGCACCTTGAATGCGCGCCGAATGCGGGCTCCTGGTGCGGAAGGTCCGTGTTTCGGTGCATTTGTTTCGCTTTGTTTCAAATGCATTACCACATTCGGGGGATGTTTTTGCCCGTTCGGGTGTGGGCGGCAATAGTTTGGGGCAAATCCGGCGGGAGAAATGCCGCAGCGCTCCATTTCGCAGAACGATTCTCGTGCAACGTATATAGGGTGAACCCCTGCATGCCGCGCCTGAGTGTTCGCGGGCTCTCCCACCGCCGGTCCGCCAGTCCGCCGCCCCCGCTCGCCCGCGATCGTTGCGATTGGCCGGTTTTTCGCCTCGGATCGATGGCCGATCCCGGCATGTTGCGGCATGCCCCTCGTCGGTAGCCTCGACGGCGGGTGTCGCTGTTAGGTAACATTGCGACTTCCGGCTTGCTTCGGCCACGCTTGCCGCGCGATTGACCATGGGCCGCGCCCGCCAGGGTGGATATCAGAGCAGCCGTCAGTATTGCCCGGCGCGCAGTCGCAGTGGCAGTCGCAGTAGGCAGGGGGGAGTGGATGAGAATTGCCTCGGTGGAGGACGATCCGGATCAGGCCGAACTGATCCGGCAGATTTTGGGCGAGGCCGGTTTCGAGTGCGAATCGTTCGCCAATGGCGCCGATTTCCTGCGCGCGCTGCGCGAACGGGCGTTTGACCTGCTGATGGTCGACTGGCAGTTGCCCGGCACCAGCGGCTATGAACTGGTCAGCTGGGTGCGCCAGAAGTCCGGCAACATGCCGCCGATCCTGTTTGTCACCAGCCGTACCGGCGAGGCCGACATCGTCGCCGGCCTGAGCGTCGGCGCCGACGACTACATGCTCAAGCCCATCCGCGCCGGCGAGCTGGTCGCGCGCGTGCGCTCGCTGCTGCGCCGCGCCTATCCCGAGGCCGCGCAGGAAGTCGAGCTGATCCGGCGCGGTAACTACACCGTCGATCCCCATACCCGCGCCATTACCATCGGCAGCCAGCCCGTGCAGCTGTCGCCGCGCGAGTATGAGCTGGCCCTGTTCCTGTTCCGCAATACCGGGCGCCTGCTGGCGCGCGAGGTGGTGGAGCAGGCGGTCTGGGGCCGCGCCATGGGCGCCGGCTCGCGCACGCTCGATACCCATATCTCGCGGCTGCGGCTGAAGCTGGCGTTGCGCCCCGAAAACGGCGTGCGGCTGACGTCGGTGTATTCGCACGGCTATCGCTTTGAGGAAATTTCCGCTGGCGAAGCGGAAGCTGACGAGGCCGCGGCGGATGCGTAAGTGGATTGGCACGGCTGCGCTGGCCTGGTTGGCCGGCGTGGCGGGTCCGGCCCAGGGCGGGCCGGCGGGCGCGGAGGGCGCCGATTTCCTGTACCTGGTGGAGCCGGGCGATACCCTGATCGGGCTGGCCGAGCGCTACATGGCCTCGTCCGATGGCTGGCGCACGCTGCAGCGGCTCAACGGCGTGGCGGATCCCTACCGGCTGGTGCCCGGTTCGCGGCTGCGCATCCCGCTGAGCCAGATCCCCGAGCAGGCCGCGTCGGCGCGCGTGGTCTATGTCAACGGCGAAGTGCGCGCCAACGGCCGTGCGGTGCAGGTGGGCATGTCGCTGGACGAATCGGCACGGATCGAGACCCCGGCGGCCGGCTCGGTCACGCTGGAACTGCCCGATCGCAGCCGCATCACGTTGCCGCCAAATACCACGGTGGCCGTGCGCCGCCTGCGTACGTTCGCGCGCAGCGGCCTGACCGATACCGTGATCCGCATCGACCAGGGCGGCGCCGATACCCGCGTGGCGCCCGAGGGCAGCGGCGTGGGCCGCTTCGAGCTGCATACGCCGATGATGGTCACGGGCGTGCGCGGCACCAGCTACCGGGTTGCGGCCGATGCCGCCGGCAGCCGCAGCGAGGTGCTGGAAGGCCGCGTCGGCGTCAGCGCGGCGCGCCAGGCCACGCCCGCACCCGCCGGCCGCGCCATGACGGCGGCGGCGCAAGTGAGCGCCGGCTACGGCGTCGGCGTGTCCGACCGTGGGCGGCTGTCGCAGCCGGTGGCGCTGCTGCCGGCGCCGGTGTTGCTGCCCCCGGCCGATACCGTGCTGGGCCCGGCCTTCGACGCCGCCTGGCAGCCGGTGCCCGGCGCCAGCGCTTACCGCGTCACGGTGGCGCGCGACGCGGCGCTGACGGAACTGGCCTGGAGCGGCACCACCACCGACACCCGCGCGCGTCCGGAGGGCCTGCCGGAAGGCACGCTCTATCTTGCCGTCAGCGCCATCGACGCCAACCGGCTGACCGGCCTTGCCGCGCAGGCGCCGGTGGCCGTGCGGCTGAACCCGCCAGCGCCGTTCACGCTGCAGCCAGCCGCCGATGCGGTGCGCTATGGCGAGACGGTGGCGTTCGCCTGGGCGGCGGTGCCCGGCGCCGGCAGCTATGAACTGGCCGTGGCCACGGATGCCGGCTTCGCCAGCGAGGTGGCACTGCATCCCGCCGCCGAGCCGGCCAGCGCGCAGCCGCAGGCGCCGGGCCAGTACTGGTGGCGCGTGCGCAGCGTCGACGCCGCGGGCCGGCCCGGTCCCTGGTCGGCGCCGGTCGCCTATCGCGTCGAGCCGCCGGGCCCGGTGCCGTCGATGCAGGACGACGGCAAGACACTGCAGATCGGCTGGCCCGCCGACCGTGGCGCGGGCACCGGCTACCGGGTCCAGTTGTCGGCCGATGCCGGCTTTGCCACGCTGCTGGTGGACCAGCACAGCGAAACCAACGCCATCGAGCTGCCGCGTCCGGCGCCCGGCGTCTACTACGTGCGGGTCGCCCGCGCGGCGCCGGGGACAGCGCCCGACCCGGCGGCCTTCTCCACGCCGCAGCGCATCGAGGTCTTCACCTACCTGATGGACGGCAATGGCGGTGCCATCGGCGCGGGTGGCGGGACAGGTGGCGGCGCGGGTGGCGGGACGGTTGGCGGTGGCCGCATCCGCCTCCACTGAGCCCGCCGCGGCGCCGGAGCCGGACGCGCCGATCGCGCCGGGGCGCGCCTTCGGCCGCCGCACGCTGGCAGAATGGTGCGTGCTGGTCGCGGCGGTGCTGGCGCTGGTGCTGCTGGCCGCGCGCCAGGGCTGGACCGAACGCGCCGACCTGGCCGCCTACGACACCGCCATCGCCGCCCAGCACCATCCCGCCCGCGACGACATCGTCATCGTCGCCATCGACGACGCCAGCATCACCGCCATCGGCCGCTGGCCCTGGCGCCGCGCGGTGCTGGGGCAACTGGTCGAGCGCATTGCCGCCGGCGGCCCGCGCGTGATCGGCGTCGACGTGATCCTGTCCGAGCGCGACACCCGCTATCCGCAGGACGATGCGCTGCTGGCGCGCAGCCTGGCGCAGGCGGGCAATGTGGTGCTGCCGGTGGTGGCCGAACCGAGCACCGGCGGCACCGGCGGCATGCTGGTGCGCTATCCGCTGGCGGGGCTGGGCGCCGCGGTCGGCCATATCAACATGGTGGTCGATACCGACGGCGTGGCGCGCCAGGTCTGGCTGCGCGAAGGGCCGCAGCCGGTCGAGGGCGCCGGCGTGCCGCACCTTGCGGCGGTGATGGCCGGCATGCTGGCAGAACCGGGACGCGCACCGCGCGCGCTCGACAGCTACCGCCACGAAGCCGCTCGCGTCGCCGAAAGCAACGGCTGGCAGCGCAGCGGCCGCCTGCGCATTCCCTACGCCGGCCCGCCCGGCACCTTTGCGCGCGTGTCGGCGCGCGACGTGCTGGAAGGCCGCGTCGATCCCGCGCGCTTTGCCGGCAAGGCGGTGCTGGTCGGCGCCATGGCCACCGGCATGGGCGATGTGCTGCCCACCCCGGTGTCGCGCGACGGCCGCGGCATGAGCGGCGTCGAGATCCTGGCCAATACGCTGCAGGCGCTGACCGACGGCGACGCCATCCTGGCGGTGCCGCGCGGCTGGCAGCTCGCGGGAACGCTGCTGGCGGTGCTGCTGGCGGCGCTGGCCGCGCTGCGTTTGCCGCCGCGTGGCGCGCTGGTCGCCACCGGGCTGCTGCTGGCGGCCCTGCTGGGCGGCTCGCTGGCGCTGCTGGCGTTAGCACGGTTCTGGTTCGCCCCGGCCGCGGCGGCGCTGGGCTGCCTGCTGTTCTACCCGCTGTGGGCGTGGCGCCGCCAGGAAGCGGCGCTGCGCTTCCTGGCCGACGAACTGGCGCGGCTGGAGCGCGAGCCGGGACTGATGCCGGCACCGCACTACACCGGCGCCACGCTGGACAGCCGCATGCGCGCCGTCTATGGCATGAGCGCCAGGCTGCGCGGCATGCGCCGATTCCTCTCCGACGGGGTGGAAAGCCTGCCCGATGCCACCGCCATCTGCGACCTGGCGGGCGGCGTGATGCTGGCCAACCGCCGCTGCGTGGCGCTGGCGCCGGCGGTGCTCGGGAACATGGCCGCGGCAGGCGATTCCGGCCAGCCGCGCCCGCCGATCCGCGACGTGATCGAGGCGCTGTTCCCGGCGCCCGCGCCGGCGCTGGCGTACTGGCACGCGCTGCATGACCGCCATGCCGGGGTCCGGCCGGGGCAGGAGCCCGTGCCCGAGGGCGGCATCGAGGTGGCCGGGCGTGGCGACCGCCGCTACCTGGTGCACGGCGCGCCGCTGCACGGAGAATCCGGCGCGGTGGCGGGGCTGATCGTCAGCGTCACCGACATCACGGCGATCCGCGTGGCCGAGCGCCAGCGCGAGCAGATGCTGCGCTTCCTGTCGCATGACATGCGCTCGCCGCAGGCATCGATCCTGGCGCTGATCGAGCTGCACGAGCGCCGCGCCCGCCGCAATGCCGCCGACATCGCAGACACCGATGACGCCGCCGACACCGACACCGACGACGGCCACCATCGCGCCGCGCACGCCGTGCTGCACCGCATCGCCGCCCACGCGCGCCGCACCATGACGCTGGCCGACGATTTCATCAGCGTGGCGCGCGCCGAGTCGCAGTCGCTCGCCTTTACCGAGGTCGAGCTTGGCGGCCTGGTGCTGGATGCCACCGATCAGCTATGGGCGCTGGCCAATGCCCGCAGCGTATCGCTGCAGGTCGACCTGCCCGACGAGCCCGCCGTGCTGCGTGGCGAGCCCGCGCTGCTGGTGCGGGCCATCGCCAACGTGGTCAGCAACGCGATCAAATTTAGCCCACACGGTGCCGAGGTGGCGGTGACGCTGACGCACGCGCACCAGCATTTCGTGATCGCGGTGCAGGACCACGGCCCCGGCATCGACGAGGCCGACCAGGCGCGGCTGTTCGAGCCCTTCGTGCGCCTGCACGAGGGCCGGCAGGGCGCGCCGGACGGCACGGGGCTGGGCCTGGTGCTGGTGCGCGCGGTGGCCGAGCGGCATGGCGGCAAGGTCACGGTGCAGAGCGCGGCAGGTGCCGGCGCGACATTCCGGATCGCATTGCCGGCGGGTTAAGCGCGGGTCCGCCGACACAATTGTTGCCATTCGATCAGGGCGGAATTGCGTAGCATCGGACCGCCGCTGGAGCCGCATCCGGCGGTTTTTGCGCCCTTGCCAGCTCCCCCAACGGCCTTACTGGCTCGGGCGGTTTTTTTACATGCCATGCAGCCCGCCGGCAATCACGTCCGCACGATGTCCTGTTCGCGCCGCGCGCGGAACGTCAGCACGAAGCGCGTCCTGCCCGCGATCGACTCGGCGGCGATGGCGCCGCCATGCGCGGCCATGATCGCCTGCGTGATCGCCAGGCCCAGCCCGGTGCCGTCCGACTCTGGCCGCGCGCGCGACTTGTCGGCGCGCGAAAAACGGTCGAACAGCGACGGCAAGAATTCGGGCGGAATGGTTTCGCCTTCGTTTTCGACCACGATATCCACCGCATCCGCGCCTTCCTGCGCGCGCGGCACGATCGTCACCATGATCGGCTTGCCCGCGGCCGCGTGCCGCAGCGCGTTGGACAGCAGGTTGCTGAGCGCGCGCCGCACCATCAGCCGGTCGCCGGTGATGCGGCCGCTGCCGCGCTGCCGCAGCTGCACGCCCTTGTCCTCGGCCAGCGCATCGTAGAAGTCGAACAGGGCCGCGACTTCCTGCTCGAGCGTGATGGGCTCGGCGCTGGGCAGCGTGATGCCGTGTTCCATCTTGGCCAGGAACAGCATGTCGGACACCATGCGCGCGAGCCGCTGCAGCTCCTCGGCGTTTGACGCCAGCACCTCGCGGTACTTGGCCGCATCGCGCGGCTGCGACAGCACCACGTCGGTCTGCGTCATCAGGTTGGTGATCGGCGTGCGCAACTCATGCGCCAGGTCGGAGGAGAATTCCGACAGGCGCCTGAAGTCGTCCTGCAGCCGCGCGAGCATGGCGTTGAGCGTGGCGGCCAGGTCGGCCATTTCCACCGGCACCGCTTCCACCGGCATGCGCTCGTCGAGCTTGTGCGCGGTGACCGTGCGTGCGCGCGATGCCATGGTGCGCAGCGGCGCCAGCCCGCGGCGGGCCGCCCACCAGCCCAGCAGCCCGCTGGCCAGCGCGGCCAGCGCGGTGTAGAAGGCCAGCGACTTGCGGAACGCCTGCATGAAGTGCGCATGCAGCGCGGTGTCCATGCCGACCACGATGCGCAGCGCGCCGGCACCCGGCACCTGCGCCACGGCGCGCAAGCCGCGGTAGGCCTGTCCGCTCTGCTCCCAGGCGAAGGTATCGCGCTGCGCTGCCGTGGCAACGGCCTGCGCGGGGCCGAAATCGAAGCCATGCGTGGCGTACACGCGTTGGCCATCCGCGTTGCGCACCTCGGCGACGAAGCCGGGATGGTGCTCCAGCGCCTGCCCCAGCCGCTGCGGCAGCGACGCCATCGGGCCTTCGGCCGCGATCTTGCGGACCAGGCGCACGTTGTCGTCCAGCACGGCATAGTCTTCGTCGGCGAAATGGCTGTCCATCGCCAGCCAGATCAGCATGCCCAGCCCCAGCAGCACCACCGCCGACGACAGCGAAAACAGGATCGTGAGCCGCGCCGTCAGCGACAGCCGGGCCTTCATGCCGCATCCCCCGGGTCCGGCGCCTCCAGCACATAGCCCATGCCGCGCACGGTCTGGATCAGCCGGGGCTCGAAGCCGTCGTCGATCTTGGCGCGCAGGCGGCGGATGGCCACGTCGATCACGTTGCTGTCGCTGTCGAAGTTCATGTCCCACACCTGCGAGGCGATCAGCGAGCGCGGCAGCACTTCGCCGCGGCGCCGCGCCAGCAGTTCGAGCAGCGCGAACTCCTTGCTGGTCAGCGTGATGCGGCGCCCGGCCCGTGTGGCGCGCCGGCGGCCCAGGTCGAGCACAAGGTCGGCCACCTGGATCCGGTCGAGCGCCATATGCGCGGCGCCGCGCCGCAGCAGGGTGCGTACGCGCGCCAGCAGTTCGGAGAAAGCGAAGGGCTTGACCAGGTAGTCGTCGGCGCCCAGCTCCAGTCCCTTGACGCGGTCCGCCACGCTGTCGCGAGCGGTCAGGAACAGCACCGGCACGGCGTTTTCGGCGGCGCGCAGCGCCTGTACGATGCGCCAGCCGTCCATGTCCGGCAGCATCACGTCGAGGATGACAAGGTCGTAGGGCTCGGTCATGGCCAGGTGCTGGCCGTCCAGGCCGTTGTGCACCAGGTCGACGACAAAGCCCGCTTCCGTCAGGCCCTGGCGCAGGTACTCCCCGGTCTTGGACTCGTCTTCCACTACCAGCAGTTTCATCGGCCCTGGATTCCTTGTAATCAATGGTTGCGGCAACTGTATGCGCGCGCGGCGCGCGAGAACATGACCGGAAGATTACCGGATTGTCATGTTCCGGTCAGGCGAGGGTAGGGTGGCGCCGGCTACGCTTAGCTTGCCTTGATCAACAAAGTGAAGCCATGCGACGCCACCGACCTACGGGCCTCTTGCTGCCCACGCCTCCCGACCTGCCACGCCGCCGCTTCGTCCAGGGACTGGTAGCCGGCGGCGTGGTCGCCGGGCTGGCGGGGCTTGGCGGCGCCAGCGCGCTGGCCGGCACGCCCCACCGCGCCACCGCTGCCGCCGCGGCGGGAACCGCGCCGGTGCTGCGCGGCACCGAATTCGACCTCGTGATCGGCGAGTCGCTGGTCAACTTCACCGGCAAGCCGATGGTGGCGACCACCATCAACGGCATGCTGCCGGGCCCGACGCTGCGCTGGCGCGAGGGCGACACCGTCACCATCCGCGTCACCAACCGGCTGCGCGAGGCGACCTCGATCCACTGGCACGGCATTATCCTGCCGTTCGAGATGGACGGCGTGCCGGGCATCAGCTTTGCCGGCATTGCCCCGGGCGAGACCTTCACCTACCGCTTCAAGGTGGCTCAGCAGGGCAGCTACTGGTACCACTCGCACTCCGGTTTCCAGGAGATGACAGGCGTCTACGGCGGCATCGTCATCGACCCGGCAGCGGGCCGCGAGCACGGACATGCCGACCGCGACCACACCGTACTGCTGTCCGACTGGACCGACGAAGACCCGATGCGGGTGCTGACCAAGCTGAAGGTGCAGAGCGACTACTACAACTACAACCAGCCGACCGCCGTCGACTTCTTCCGCGACGCGGCACGCGACGGGATGAAGCAGGCGCTGGACAAGCGCCGCATGTGGAACCAGATGCGGATGAGCCCGACCGATCTCGCGGACCTGTCCGGCGCCACGCTGACCTACCTGACCAATGGCGTCACACCTGCCGGCAACTGGACCGGGCTGTTCCGCCGCGGCGAAACCGTGCGGCTGCGCTTTATCAACGGCTCGGGCAATACCTTCTATGACGTGCGCATTCCCGGCCTGAAGCTGCGCGTGGTGCAGGCCGACGGGCAGGACCTGGAGCCGGTCACCGTCGACGAATTCCGCTTCGGCCCGGGCGAGACCTGCGACGTCGTGGTCGCGCCGCAGGACGACGCCTACACCATCTTCGCGCAGTCGATCGACCGCACCGGGTATGCGCGCGGCACGCTGGCCGTGCGCGAAGGACTGTCGGCGCCCGTGCCCGCGCTGGACAAGCCGGAGTGGCTGACCATGGCGGACATGATGGGCGACATGGGTGGCATGGGTCATGGTGGCGCGCATGGCATGGACCACGGCAGCATGCATGGCATGGCCGCGATGAACCATGGCGCGATGCCGGGCATGGACCACAGCCAGCACGGCATGGCGGCGATGCCGGCCGAGGCGTCGCTCAAGGTGCCGAGCAAGGCCGCGCGCCACGCCCGCACCGAGTATGGCGCCGGCACCGACATGCGCGTCGACACGGCACGCACCAATCTCGACGATCCCGGCATCGGCCTGCGCAACAACGGCCGGCGCGTGCTGACGCTGGCCGACCAGCACACCATCGGCGGACCGATGGATCCGCGCGGCCCGGGCCGCGAAGTCGAACTGCACCTGACCGGCAACATGGAACGCTACACGTGGTCGTTCGACGGCGTGGAGTTCGGCAAGTCGACGCCGATCTATTTCAAGCACGGAGAACGGCTGCGCGTTATCCTGCACAACGACACCATGATGACTCACCCGATGCACCTGCACGGCATGTGGAGCGAACTGGAAGCGCCGGACGGCAGCTTCCAGGCGCGGCGCCACACCATCCCCGTGCAGCCGGCACAGCGCATCAGCTTCCTCGTCACCGCCGATGCGCTGGGACGCTGGGCCTGGCATTGCCACCTGATGATGCATATGGATGCGGGCATGTTCCGCGAAGTGGTGGTGGCGTGATGACGGCAATGAAGAAGGCTTCCCGTTCGCTGGCCAGGCCAGCCACCCATGTCGTGGCCGCCGTGCTGGCATTGGCCGCGATGGGCGCCGCGTCGGCGCAGGATCCGCACGCGGGCCACCAGGGCCATGGTGTGCCGGCGCAGGACACTTCCCCGATGCAAGGCATGGAGCCGATGCAGCCGGTGCAGCCGATGCAGCCCATGGAACCCATGCAGCCGATGCAGCCGATGCAGCCGATGCAGCCGATGCAGCCGATGCAGCAATCCGGCGCGATGGATCACGGCGACATGAAGATGCAGGGCGGCAGCGCCCCGCCCGATGCGCGCGATCCGAACGCGTATTCCGGCGGCTACCAGCTCGGCGTCGGCAAGTACGCGCTGGGCGACAAGCGCCAGCTGGTGATGGCCGACGAGCACCTGTTCGCTTCCGTGCTGGTCGACCGACTGGAGTGGGCGCACGCCAGCGGCGAAAACGCCGCGGCCTACGAGGCGCAGGCGTGGTTCGGCAACAGCTACGACAAGCTCGTGCTGAAGGCCGAAGGCGAGGCCGCCAAGGGAAAGATGCATGACGCCCGCACCGAACTGCTGTGGGGCCATGCCGTGGCCACCTACTGGGATACCCAGCTGGGCCTGCGCAACGATGCCGGCAGCGGCCGGCCCGCGCGCAACTGGCTGGCATTCGGCATCCAGGGGCTGGCGCCGTACTGGTTCGAGGTCGACGCCACCGCCTACCTCGGCACCAGCGGCCGCACTGCGTTGCGGCTTGCCGCCGAGTACGAGCTGCTGCTGACGCAGCGCCTGATCCTGCAGCCGCGTATCGAAGCGAACCTGTACGGCAAGAACGACCCCGAGACCGGCATCGGCAGCGGCCTGTCCAGCGGCACCGTGGGCGTGCGCCTGCGCTATGAGATCAGCCGGCAGTTCGCGCCGTATATCGGCGTCGAGCGCTACCAGGCCTTCGGCAACACGGCGGACATGATCCGTACCTCCGGCGGCCGCGCCGGCGAGACGCGCTTCGTGGCCGGCGTGCGCATGTGGTTCTGAGCGGCCGCCATTTTTCTTTCTTACTACCAATACGGAGCACAGCCATGCGAATCAAGCGCCCCCTGATCGCGACCATTGCCGCCGCGGCCGCCGCGCTGGCCAGCAGCGCAGCCCTTGCGCATCCCAGGCTGGTCACGTCCTCGCCCGCCGACAAGGCCGAGGTGGCCGCGCCGCAGAAGATCGAGCTGACCTTCTCGGAAGACCTCGTTACGCAGTTTTCCGGCGCCAACCTGGTGATGACCGGCATGCCCGGCATGGCCAGCCATGCGCCGATGAAGATGGCCGTCAGGGTGTCCGCCAGCAGCGACCCCAAGGCCATGGTGATCACGCCGGCGCAGCCGCTGCCCGCGGGCAGCTACCGTGTCGAATGGCGCGCCGTGTCGGCCGACACGCATCCCGTCACCGGCAATTTCTCCTTCACCGTCAAGTGATCGCGAGCGATGGACTGGCTCGCCGTGGTGCTGCGCCTGGCGCTCTATGTCGTCCTGGGCCTGGCGTTCGGCCTGCCGCTGTTCTGCCTGGCTGCGCTGCGGCGCGATGAACACGGTGCGCGCTTCGCCACGCAGTGCCGTGTCATTGCGCTCGGTTGCGCACTGGCCGGCATCGTGCTGTCGCTGGCCGGGCTGGTGGTGATGGCCAGGACGATGAGCGGCGCGGCGTCGTATGCCGCATTGGACCGCGAGGTCTTCGCCATGATCCTGACCGGCACGGCGTACGGCCTCGCCTGGTCGGTGCGCGTGGCAGCGCTGGTGCTGTGCCTGCCCGCCGTGCTGGTGCTGCGCGCGCGGCCCGTGGCGCAGGCCGTATCGCTGGCGACGCTGTCGGCGGTGGCGCTGGCAGCGCAGCCCTGGGCCGGCCACGGCGCGATGAGCGAGGGGATTGGCCATTACGTGCACCTGGCCGCCGATGCGGCGCACTTGCTTGCCGCGGGTGCGTGGGCCGGTGCGCTGGCCGCCTTCGTGCTGCTGTCGCGGGCACGGCCCGGATCCGATCCCGCCGCGCTGTCGCTGCTCAGCCGCACGGCCAACGGCTTCGCCCGACTCGGCACCGGCATTGTCGTCACGCTGGTGCTGACCGGCGTACTGAACTACGGCTTCATCGTCGGTGCCGCGCTGCCGGACTTCTCGGCCACCGCATACGGTGGCTTGCTGGCCGCCAAGCTCGCGTTGTTCATGGCGATGCTGGCGCTGGCCGCGGCCAACCGCTTCCGCCACGCCCCGCGGCTGGCGCAGGCCTTGCGCACGGGCCAGGCCGCCATGGCGGCGCGCGCGCTGCGGCGCAGCGTGGCGCTGGAAGCGGCTGCGGGCACGGCGGTGCTGGCGCTGGTCGCGGCTCTGGGCACGCTGTCGCCCGCAATGAGCTGATTCAGCCGGCGCGCGGTGCGTCCCCTCAGACGTAGGCGATCAGGCGTCCGGCACAGATCACCAGCACCCACATCACCACCGACACGATGGCACTGATGCGCGCGCCGGCCGGCGGCGCGCGCTCAACGTCCCAGCCAAGCCGGCTGTCATGCAGCCGCCGGTACGGCACGGTGTGGAACCACGCGACGTTGAGCAGCGCCAGCGCGACCAGGCACAGCTTGGCCAGGAAGGCGGGATTGGTGGCCAGTTCGTCCGCGTGCGCCATGAACAGCAGCACGCCGCTGGCGGCGACGGCGATAAAGGCCGCTACCGTGAACGGCAGTGCATGGCGCAGCAGCAGGCTGACCGGCAGCCGGCGCCCGAGCCCGGCCAGGCGCATGTCAACCACGACGATGGAGCCGAACAGCAGCGCCATGCCGGCGAGATGGACGATTTCCACCGCCGGGTAGGCCCACGGGGAGGAGCGCAACGCGGCAGCGAACGGCAGCCGTGCCAGCCCGGCGGCCCATTCGCTCCATTGCGCCAGCAGTGCCGCCATGGCGCGCGTGGCGGCTCAGCGCAGCTCGACGGTCTTGCCGTCCACGGTGATGCGCTCGGCGCGCAGCTCGTCGGCCTTGTCCTTGCTGGCGTAGCCGACCAGCGTGACCTCGCGGCCCACGGCGACCTTGTCGGCGGTGGCGCCGCGCGCTTCCATGCGCGACACCGGCGCAAGGATCGCCAGCCAGCGCTTGCCGCCCGCATCGATGCGGATATGCGCGTGCGGGTTCTCGTAGTGGCTCTCGACGATCTTGCCGGTCAGCGTCAGGGGCTTGGTCTCGTCGTAGGTCGACCAGCCGTGGTGGGCCAGGGCGGGTACAGCGGCCAGCGCCAGCGTGGCGCTGGCGGCGAGCATCAGCGAGCGGAAGCGGTTCGGCATGGGGCGGTCTCCGGTCAGGTGCTGGGTCGGGGGCGCTCGGGTGCGGCCAGGTGCGGTCAGGTGCAGTATAGGCGGCGCTGGGCCGCCTCGCGGGTCCGCTTTATGGGGCCACATCATGGCCGGCAGCTGTCCGCGCGCTGCACCAGCCGGTGCAGGCTCGGGCTCACGGGCCTGAGCGCGGCACGCTCGGCAGTCAGCGCAATCGCCAGGTTGCGGCGGCCGGCACGCAGTGCCGACTCGAGCAGCGTCAGGCCGATCACGTCGCGCTGCGCATGGCTGCCGCCGAAGCGATGGGCGATCAGCCGCACCGGCAGCAGCAGGTCGATCGCCCCGGTGTAGTCGCCCTGCTCGAACGCGATCAGCGCATCGGCAACGGGGAGTCCCACGTCACGCGCCATCATGGCGTTGGTGCCGTTGCCCAGCGCGGCGCGCTCGAGCGCGGCCCGCAACTGGTCGACGGCCGCCGGCCGGTGCGCGCCCAGGCTCGCCATCACGGCGTGGACGTCGTTGAAGGCGTAGTATCCGGCCGCGCCGCGGCCCAGCCAGTCGTCCGCCACGGGCTGCCAGCGCGTGCCTACGTCGACGCCACGCAGGCGCAGCCGCCACAGCAGCGCGGAGGCATCCACCAGGTCCAGCGCGATCGCCGGCGCCGGGCGGCTGATCTCGTGGTCGTACAGTGCCAGCACGTCGTCGGTGTTGCCCGCTTCGAGCTGGAACAATGCCAGGTGCCACCAGTTGTGCACGGCCAGCATGTTGTCCTCGGACCAGTCGTCGCGGCGTGCATTCAGCCAGGCGATGCCGTCGTCGAGCCGCCCCTGCATCTCCATCACGTGCGCCACCGCGTGCACCGCCCACGGGTCGCGCGGGTTCAGTTCCAGCGCGCGCCGGCCGCTTTCCTCGGCGCGGCCGTAGAGCTGGGTTTCTTCCAGCCCGAACGCATGCATGCCGAGCAGGTAGCCGTAGCCCGGCATGCCTTCGTCCCAGTGCGGGAGCACCTGCGAGATGCGGTCGCGCAGCATCGACGACTGCCCCAGCAGGAAGTCGCCCAGGTGCGCCACCTGGATCGCCAGCAGGTCGCGCGGATAGTCGACCACGATATCGCCGTACAGCCGCAGCGAGCGCTCAAACTCGCCGTCCAGCCACGCGCGCGCCGCGGCCAGGTGGCGCTGCTCGCGCTCGTTCAGCCCGCCCAGCGCCTCGCCGGCTTCCACGCTGTCGCGCAGCATGGGCTCGGCGGTGCCGTCGCCGGCGGTCAGCATCAGGCCGGCGCGCAAGGCATGGCCCATGGCGAAGCCGGGATCGGCGTCGAGCGCGGCGTCGATGACGCCGAGCGGGTCGCCGTAGTAGCCGTTCAGCAGTCGCAATGCCGTCTCGTACAGCTCGACCGAGCGGGCGTTTTGGGTGGTGACCGCGAGATCCCTTGAGTCCGTCAATGCCATGGCATCCTCCGTGCGGCCCGGCCGCGCCGGGACTGTCAGAATCATCGTAGACCGCAAAACGGGGCATGCAACGGGCCCTGTGTCGCAATCCGGCGCATACGCCGCATACGCCGCATGGCGCAACCCGCCTGTGCTCCATCGGGCGCTGGCACGCCGAGGGGATGCCCGCCTAAGTTACACTGCCGCATCCCAATCACGACAACACGATGGCCTTTCCCATGAAAACTCTCGCGCTTTTTGTCGGATCCCTGACTCTGGCCTGCGCCGCTGCCTCTGCCATGGCGGCGGGGCCGGCTGCATCCACCCCGGCCGCCCCCGCCGCCCCCGCGGCGCCGCAGGCGCTGCCTTCGGGCATGACCATCCAGCACCTGGTCAAGGGCACCGGCGCCTCGCCCAAGGACACCGACACGGTACAGGTCCACTACCGCGGCACGCTCGCCGACGGCACCGAGTTCGACAGCTCGTACAAGCGCGGCCAGCCGATTTCGTTCCCGCTCAACCGCGTGATCCCGTGCTGGACCGAAGGCGTGCAGGCGATGCAGGTGGGCGGCAAGGCCAAATTGACCTGCCCGGCCTCGACCGCCTATGGCGCGCGCGGCGTGCCGGGCACGATTCCGCCGAACGCGACGCTGACGTTCGAGGTGGTGCTGCTCGGTATCGGCAGCTGATCCGGGCGCAGGCGCCGCCTCAGCGCGGCGCCACCGGCTGCGTCGGCGTCGGCGCAGCGGCCGGCGCGGCAGGCTTGCTGTCCTTGCTGTCCTTGTTGTCCTGGTTGTCGCCCTTGCCGCTCGCGTTGTCCGCGTTGTCCAGGTCGTCCTCGTCGCCATAGTCGGGCAGCGCCGTGTTTTCCCCCAGCAGGTAGCGCCTGCGCTGCAGGTACGCGTCACGCACGAACGCATACTTGTCCAGCGCCGCCAGCGACAGCAGGTCGGTCGCGCCCAGCAGGTTGGTGCGCACGTCGACCACGTTGGCGGCAAACAGCGAATTCCGTACCGCCGGTTCGGCATAGGTGATGGGATCGAACTGGAAATTCACATACAGGCCCACGCCGTCGCGGAATGAACTCGGACCGAACAACGGCAGCACCAGGTAGGGCCCCGACGGCACGCCCCACGTGCCCAGCGTCAGGCCGAAATCCTGCGAACGCTTTTCCAGCCCGGCCGGCGTGGCGATATCGATCAGCCCGCCCAGCCCGAGCACGGAATTGACCGCGACCCGCATAAAGCTTTCGGCCGCCGCCACGCCCTTGCCCTGCAGCAGGTTGTTGGCAAAGTTGCCGACGTCGGCGAGATTCGAGAAGAAGTTGGTGACGGCGGTGCGAACGGGCTCCGGCGTGACCGCCTTGTAGCCCTGCGCGACCGGCTTGGCCACGTACTGGTCGAGCTTGTCGTTGACCTTGAACACGGCGCGGTTCATCGGTTCGAGCGGATCGTCGGGGTTGGCCTGCGGGCCGGTGGCGCAGCCGGCGAGCAGGGCCGCGGCGGCGATGGCGGCAAGGGAAATGGCAGGCGCGCGCGGGCGGGTGCGGAAAGGCATCGTACGAAAAAGGTGCGGGAAGTCGGGACGGCTCAGGGCGAAGGCGCGGCGGTTTTGTCGTGGCCGGGCTGCGCCTCTTCGCGCGGGCGGCCCATCAGGATCGGCTGGAAGAACACCGCGCCCACCAGCGTGCATACCAGTGCCAGCGCCAGCAGCTTGCCCATGCTGGCGGTGCCGGGATGGTGCGACAGCCACAGGCTGCCGAAGGCGGTGGCGGTGGTGGCGGCGCTGTACAGCACCGCATGCGTCAGGCTCGATTGCAGCAGCTTGGTCTTGCCGTGCCGCCAGGCGATCACGTAATAGATCTTGAAGGCCACGCCGATGCCCAGCAGCAGCGGCAGCGCGATCACGTTGGCAAAGTTCAGCGCAATGCCGAACAGCACGCACAGCTCCAGCGTGACGATGGCCGACACCAGCAGCGGCACCAGCGTGCGCAGCACGTCGCCGAAGCGGCGCAGCGTGATCCACAGCAGCAGCGTGATCGACAGCACCGCCCAGGCGCCGGCCTGCCCGAATGCCGTCATGATGGTGTTGGCCGAGCCGCGCACGGCGATGGGCCCGCCGGTGGCGGCAGGCTCGGCGCGCTGCACCGCGGCGATAAAGCGGTCCAGCGCGGCCTCTCGCTGCGCGCTGCCGGCCGGCGGCAACTTCGGGCTGATGGTGACCAGCGCGCGGCCATCGGGCGTGACCCAGTCGCGCACCAGTTCAGGCGGCAGTGTCTCGCGGCTGACCGGGCGCGGGCTGAGCGCGAGCCTGAGCCGGGCCAGCGCCAGCTGCAGCGGCAGCGCGATCGCGCGCTCGGCGCGGTCGCGCGTGGCCGCGTTGGCGCCGGCGAGTTTCTTCAGCGTGGCCGACAGGTGCGCGGCTTCGGCCGCGCCGGGGCCGGGATGCTCGTCGGCGGCGATGGCGAGCTGGCGCGCCGCGTTGCGCAGCGCATTGACGCGGGCGGTGTCGTTCGCGGGCGTGGCGGTGGGCTGCGTGAGCGCCGGCATCAGCGCGGCCGACGCCTGCGCGATCGCCTGCAGCTTGGGCGGCTGGTCTTCCGGGATAAAGCTCTGCAGCGTGACAGCGCGCGCCACCTCGGGCAGGGCCGCGAGCCGGGCGGCGCTGTCGCGCGCCGCCTGCAGCGACGGCGCCAGCACGCTCACGTTTTCGGTGCCGGCCTGCGGCGCGTCCTTCAGCGCCAGCAGCGTCGCCATCGATTCGGACTGCGGGTCCTTCAGGTGCAGCGGATCGAAATCGAAACGCAGGCCCGGCAGCAGCGGCGCGCCGGCGAGGATGGCCAGCAGCGTCACCAGCAGCACCGGCTTGCGGTAGCGCTCGAAGAACAGGTCCGCCGGCGCCAGCCAGGCAAAGCCGGGCGCCTCGGCTTCGCCGCCGGGCCGCAGCACGCAGACCAGCGCCGGCAGCAGCGTGAAGGTGGTGGCGAACGCGATCATCATGCCGACGCCGGCGATCAGGCCCAGCTCGGCCACGCCGCGGTAATCGGTCGGCAGGAAGCAGAAGAACGCCGCCGCGGTCGCGGCCGCGGCCAGCGCAAGCGGCGCGCCGACCGCGTGCGCGGCCATTCCCAGCGCCTCGACCGCGTGGTCGCGGTCATGGCGCTCGGCGCGGTAGCGCACCCCGAACTGGATGCCGAAGTCCACGCCGAGGCCGACGAACAGCACCGCGAACGCCACCGAGATCATGTTCAGCGCGCCCACCATGGCCAGTCCCAGCGCCGCAGTGATCACCAGCCCGGCGAACAGGCTTGCCAGCACGGCCACGATCAGCCGCGCCGAACGCAGCGCCAGCCACAGGATCAGCACCACCACCAGTACGGTCAGCATGCCGTTGAGCGCGGCGCCGTCGCTGACCGAGGCAAATTCATCGTCGGCGAGCGCCTGCGGGCCGGTCAGCCGCACCGTCGCCTGGTAGCGCTGCGCCAGCTGCAGGTCGGCGGCCGCCTGCCGGATCGCGCGCGAGGCCGCGGCGCCGGCCTGCAGGTCGCTGTAGTCGAGCACCGGGCTCACGGCGACGTAGCTGTAGGCATGGCCGCCGGGGCCGGGCTTGAGGCTGTCTTCGACCAGTCCGGCCCACGACAGCGCCGCGGGCCTGCCGGCCAGCACCTGGTCCAGTGCCTGTGCGCTGCTGCCGAGCAGCTTGGCCATGTCGCCAAGCTTGACCTGGCCCAACTGCAACGGCAGCGTCAGCGTGGTGGTGAGGGTATCGGAGAGGCCACGCAGCGTGGGGTCGTGCGCCAGCGCGCTGACCAGCGGGCGCGCCTGCACGAGTTGCTGCGACAGCTGGCGGACTTCGTCGGAACTGGCGAACAGCAGCCCGTTGCGTGCGAAGAACGCTCCCCCGCCAGGCTGGACGACGGCGGTGAAGCGCGCCGGCTGGCGGCGCAATGCCTCGGCCAGCGCATCGGCGGCGGCATCTGCCAGCTCCGCGGCTGGCGCCTGGACCACCGCCAGGAGCAGCTGGCCGCGCTGCGGGAAGGCGGCATTGATGGCGGCATTGCGCTGTGCCCACGGCGCGTCCGATTCGAGCAGGCGGCCGATGTCGGTGTTGATCGCGAAGTTGTGCGCGACGTAGACGCCGCTCGCAGCGCTCAGCAATGCCGCCAGCATGATGACCCGCCAGGGCCAGGCCGTGGCGAGCCGGACGATGCGTGTCAGCAGCGTAGTCAGCATGGGCGGATCCGGAAGGAGCACGAACCGCGAGTATATCGGCTGGCGGCGTGGCATATGCGGCATACGGGGCGGAGCAGCGCAGGAGTGTTCCGCTTATACTGGCCGCACACTTGCCAACCGCGCCTGACAGCCATGCGCCACACGCGCGGCCACCCTGTCCTTCCTGCACGAGATCATGAAGAGTTACGGTTTGCTCCCCCTGGTGCCGCTTGCGGCGGTGGTCATGGTTGCAACGGCGCACGCCCAGGCGGTCCAGCCCGGCGCCAGCCCCGAGAAGCTGGTGCAGACGGCGGTCGAAGGCGTGGTCGGCACGATCCAGTCCAACCCCGACACGCGCGCCGGCGACCTCGCCAAGATCACCGCGGTCGTGCGCAAGCAATTCCTGCCTTATGCCGATTTCCGGCGCACCACGCGGCTGGCGGTCGGCAGCGCCTGGCGCAGCGCGACGCCCGAGCAGCAGAAGCAGCTCTACGAGCAGTTCGAGACGCTGCTGGTGCGCAGCTACGCCGTATCGCTGGCGCAGCTGCGCGAGCAGAACGTCAAGTTCCGCTACCAGCCGTCCAAAGCCGGCAGCGACGCCTCCGACGTGGTGGTGCAGACGCGCGTGATCAACAATGCCGACGAGATGCAGATCGACTACCGGCTGCAGCGCACCGCCGCCGGCTGGCGCATCTATGACATCAACATGATGGGCGCGTGGCTGATCGAGGTGTATCGCAAGCAGTTCGCCGATATCGTCGCGCGCGGCGGCGTGGACGGACTGGTGAGCTACCTGACCACGCACAACGCCCGGCAGAACGCCGACTAGGCTTTTCCCGCCTCGCGCGCGCGGCTGCGGCGCCAGCGCCGCAGCTCCACCCACTGCCACGACAGCAGCGCCGGCACGCCGAACAGCACCTCGCGCGCGCGCTTGACCAGCGCCAGCGCCAGCCGACCTGCGCATCCATCCCCAGCGCCTGCCCCAGCAGCATCACCACCGCTTCCTGCACGCCGAGCCCCACTGGCACGAAGAACGCGACGTTGCGCGCGGCCTGCGTCAGCGCCTCGATCGCCAGCGCATGCCAGAACTGCACCGGGTGGCCCAGCAGCATCAGCGCAAACCACACTTCCAGCGTGCCGGTGACCAGCCCCGCGAGCTGCCACAACACGGCGCTCACCAGTTCGTTGTGGCGGCGGTTGCAGGATCAGGGCCAGCACGGTCGGGTGCAGGTGGAAATGCTTGTGCGTGTTGACATGGTCCAGCGGCAGCCCGGTCGCGGCGAAGGCGTCGAACTGCGCGCGGATCTCGGCGGCCAGCTGGCGCCGCACATGCGGCAGGAAGAAGAAGCGGCAGCCGTCCAGCGCCATGGCCGAGCCGAAGCGGCCCTGCGCATCGACCAGCGCCGGGATCCGCGCGCGGCAGCGTGGCGGGCCCGTCAGCCAATACCACGTGCAGGCTCACGCGCAATGACGGCAGCCGGCGCGCGCGCTTCGACGGCGCGCCACCGACGCCGCGGCCAGCGCAAGCCCGCCGACACGCAGGTCAGCGCAGCGCCGGTCAGGCTGGCGGCGAGCATGGCACGGTTCCGGGATCAGTGCGTGGCTGCGCCTTCGGCCTTGGCCGCCTGCCGGCCCTGATTGGCGGGCGGCTTCGCGCGCTGGATTTCCTCGAGCTTGATCTCGACGTGGCGCGAGAATACGTACTCCGCCGGCCGCTGCCGGTCCAGCGCAATATCGGGCGCCATCGGCCCGCTGGTGCGCACCCCGCGCAGGCTCACGCCCAGCGCCTTGAGCGGGTGGGCGAAGGTATCCGCCACCGCGGTGGCCTCGTAGCCGCTGTGCACCATGCAGTCGGCGCACTTCTCGTAGTTGCCGGTGCCGTAGGCGTCCCAGTCGGTCTCGTCCATCAGCTCGCGGAAGGTCTTGGCATAGCCCTCGCCGACCAGGTAGCACGGCCGCTGCCAGCCGAACACCGTGCGCGCCGGGTTGCCCCACGGCGTGCAATGGTAAGTCTGGTTGCCCGCCAGGAAGTCCAGGAACAGCGTCGACTGGCTGAAGGCCCAGTTCTTGCCCGCGCGGCCGCGGCCGAGGATGTCGCGGAACAGTTGCCGGGTCTTGCCGCGGTTCAGGAAATGCTGCTGGTCGGGCGCGCGCTCATAGGCATAGCCCGGCGACACGGTGATGCCGTCCACCCCCAGCGCCTTGACCGAGTCGAAGAAACTGGCCACGCGCTCGGGCTCGGCATCGTTGAACAGCGTGCAGTTGATATTGACGCGGAAGCCGCGTTCCTTGGCCTGCCGGATCGCCGCCACCGCGCGGTCGTAGACGCCTTCCTGGCACACCGAGCGGTCGTGCATCTCGCGGTCGCCGTCCAGGTGCACCGACCAGATGAAATAAGGGCTGGGCTGGTACTGGTCCAGCTTCTTCTCCATCAGCAGCGCGTTGGTGCACAGGTAGACAAAGCGGCGCCGGGCGATGATGCCCTGCACGATCTCCGGCATGTCCTTGTGCAACAGCGGTTCGCCGCCGGCGATCGAGACCACCGGCGCGCCGCATTCGTCGACCGCGTCCAGGCATTCCTGCACCGACAGGCGCTGGTTCAGGATGGGATCGGGGTAGTCGATCTTGCCGCAGCCCGAGCAGGCCAGGTTGCAGCGGAACAGCGGCTCTAGCATCAGCGCGAGCGGATACCGTTTTTGCCGCGACAGATGCTTGCCGACGATGTAGGCGCCCACGCGGGCAACCTGCAGGAGCGGGATGGCCAAGGCAGCTTCCTCTGGTTGGGTTCAGCCGGCGATATTCTCGCTGGTGCCGGCAGCGGCAGGCGCGGTGTCGGCTTCGGCGCGGGCGGCGGCCTTGCCAGCCTTGCGCGGCACGGCGGATGGCCTGACCTCGGCCAGTTCGGCGGGCAGGCGGAATTCGGCATGCTCCTCGCGCCCTGCCATGGTGGTGACCTCGACCGGGCCCAGCTTGCGCAACGCGGCGATCACGTCCTCGACCATTTCCTCGGGCGCCGAGGCGCCGGCGGTGATGCCGACCACGTTGGCGTCGCGCACCCAGGCCGGGTCCAGCTCGCTGCCGTCGGCGATCAGGTAGCTGGGCACGCCGCTTTCGGTGCCGATCTCGCGCAGGCGGTTGGAGTTGGAGCTGTTGGTCGCGCCGATCACCAGGATGACGTCGGCCAGCTTGCACAGGTCGCGCACGGCGCTCTGGCGGTTTTGCGTGGCGTAGCAGATGTCGCGCGTATCGGGGCCGACCAGGTTGCTGAAGCGGCGGGCCAGCGCGGCGATGATATTGCGGGTGTCGTCAACGCTCAGCGTGGTCTGCGTGACGTAGGCCACCGGCGTTTCGGGCGGCAGGTCCAGCTGCTCGACCTCGGCCTCGTTCTGCACCAGGATCACCTTGCCCGGGATCTGGCCCATGGTGCCTTCCACCTCGGGATGGCCGGCATGGCCGATCAGGATCACGGTGCGGCCGCTGGCAGCGTACTGGCGGCCCTGGGTATGGACCTTGATCACCAGCGGGCAGGTGGCGTCGATGGCATGCAGCTGGCGCTGGCTGGCATCGGCGACGACCGCGCGGGAAACGCCGTGCGCGCTGAAGATGGTCACGGCGCCGGTCGGAACTTCGTCGAGTTCTTCGACAAAACGCGCGCCTTTTTCTTTCAACCCCTCTACTACGTGCTTGTTATGCACAATCTCATGCCGCACGAACACCGGCGCGCCGTGCTTGACGAGGGCGCGGTCGACGATCTCGATCGCGCGCACCACGCCGGCACAGAAGCCGCGGGGCTGAGCCAGAATCACCTGCATAAAGTAGACCCCCAGACCCTTTGCAACGGGTTTCAGCAATTGGGATGGCCGGATTTGCGATCCACAGGCCGGCGCCGCACCGGAGATTCATCAGGATCACATTTCCGTCGCACGATGGTTACTATATACCCGACACGCGCGCTTTGTCTGGCAGCCTCGCGACCCGGCGGGCCGGACGGCGAGCGCGGCCCGCCGCCTTTGCGGCGCTTGTACCACACCGGGAAAACGGCTTTATGACGAGAAACGATGACGTGCTGGTGACAGGAGCCTCGGGTTTCCTCGGGTCGGCGATAGTGCGGCAGGCCCTGGCGCAGGGTTTCAGCGTGCGCGTGCTGGTGCGCCCGCAGAGCCCGCGCACCAACCTGGCCGGCCTGCCGGTGACGGTGGCCGAGGGCGACATGCGCGACGCCGCCGCCGTGGCCGCCGCGCTGCAGGGCGTGCGCTACCTGTTCCACGTTGCCGCCGATTACCGGCTGTGGGCGCCCGATCCGGAGGATATCGTGCGCACCAACGTCGATGGCACGCTGGCGGTAATGGAAGCCGCGCAGCGCGCCGGCGTCGAGCGCGTGGTCTATACCAGCAGCGTTGCCACGCTGCGCGTCGCCGGCGCGCAGGCGCCGGTGGACGAGACCGCGCCGATGCACCCGCACGAGGCCATCGGCGCCTACAAGCGCAGCAAGGTGCTGGCCGAGCGCGTGGTCGAACGGCTGGTGGCCGAGCATGGCCTGCCCGCGGTGATCGTCAACCCGTCGACGCCGATCGGGCCGCGCGACGTCCGGCCCACGCCGACCGGCCGCATCATCGTCGAGGCGGCGACCGGCAAGATCCCGGCCTTCGTAGATACCGGGCTGAACCTGGCGCATGTGGACGACGTCGCCGAGGGCCATTTCCTGGCACTGGAGCGCGGCCGCACCGGCGAGCGCTACATCCTCGGCGGTGACGACGTGATGCTGCAGCAGATGCTGCGCGATATCGCCGAGCTGTGCGGCCGGCGTCCGCCCACCATGCAACTGCCGCGCTGGCCGCTGTATCCGCTGGCGCGTGCGGCGGAAGCGGCGGCGCGGGTGACCGGTAAGGAGCCGCTCATTACCGTCGACGGGCTCAATATGTCGCGCTACCGGATGTTCTTCACGTCGGCCAAGGCGCGCCAGCAGTTGGGCTATGCGCCGCGCGCTTACCGCGAAGGGCTGCGCGATGCGCTGGCATGGTTCCGCACGCAGGGATATCTTGGCAAATGAGCGGCAGGTGAGCGGCAGGTGAGCGGGTGAGTGCTGCGCCTCAGGACCGCACCGGCGCCTGTGCCCGCCCCTTCCACTGCCCGCCGCGGCGCAGCCAGTAGCGCCGCGCCGAGTCGATGGTGGCGCCGAGGTAGAACAGCGCCGTCACCGGCAGCAGCGGCGCCAGCCATGCCGGCTGGCGGTACTCGCGCAGCATCGGCAGGTAGGCAAACGCCATCGCGCCCCATGCCAGCCACGCCGGCCACAGCCGCCAGCCGCCGGCCAGCGCCAGCAGCGGCGGCGCCAGGTAGGTCAGGGCCATGCCGGCCACCGCGCCCGCCAGCAGCAGCGGCGAATAGCGCAACTGCGTATAGGCGCTGCGCGCGATCATGTCCCACAGGCTGCGCCAGTCGTCATAGGGACGCAGCGACAGGCTGTCGTCGGCCAGGTCCAGCCGGATCGCGCCGCCGGGCTTGATGCGCGCCGCCAGGCTGCAGTCGTCGATCAGCTCGCCGCGGATCGCGGCAAAGCCGCCGATGCGCGCCAGCGCCGCGCGCCGGGCCAGCATGCAGCCGCCCGCCGCCGCGGCCACGCGCGAGCGCGGGTCGCGCACGCGCGCGAACGGGTAGAGCTTGGCAAAGAAAAAGACAAACGCGGGCACGACCAGCCGCTCCCACGCCGATTCGCAGCGCAGCCGCACCATCAGCGAGACCAGGTCGCGCCGCTCGTGCTCCGCGCGCGCCACCAGCGATGCCAGCACGCCGGGGCCATGCCAGATGTCGGCATCGGTCAGCCAGACATAGCGGGCGCGCGCAGCGATGCGGTCGGCTTCGGCCAGCCCCTCGGACTGGGCCCAGACCTTGCCGCTCCAGCCGGGCGGCAGCTCGCGCGCGCCGGACACCGCAAGCGCTTGCGGACGCGCGGTCGTCGCGGCAGCGGCGCGGGCGAGATCGGCGGTGCCGTCCTGGCTGTGGTCATCGACCACCACCAGCGAGAGCTGCCCCGGATAGCGCTGGCCGAGCACGCCCGCGACCGCGCGCGCGATCACCGCGGACTCGTCGCGGGCCGGGATGATGGCGACCACGTCCGGCCATTGCGCCGGCGCCGGTGCGGCGGCCGGCTTGTGCACGCGCCAGAAGCCGGCGCGCAGCCACAGCAGCCCGCACCAGATCGCCAGCGTCAGCAGCGACAGCGCCAGCGCGATATCCATGGCGATTTCAGCAAGTGGCGCGCCGGCACGCCTTGGCGGCGAGGCGGCGTGGTTGGCGCGGTGCGGCGCAGGTGTCAGGCGTCTCGGACATTCGGCCCCCTGGCAATGGATTGCCCGGGGCCATTGTAGCGAGGTGCGCTGTCACGCGCACCTCGCGCGCACTCGCGCTCGTTCAGGCGCGGTAGCTGACCGGCCCGCGCGAGCGCATGTCCAGCGCGTAGTAGCAGATTGTCAGCAGCACCAGCCAGCCCGGGCCCACGTACAGCGCCACGCGCGTTTCCGGGAAGTAGGCCATCAGCGCCACCACCAGCGCCAGGAACGCCAGCGCGATGTATGAACCATACGGCCAGAACGGCATGCGGAAGGCCAGCGCCTTGCGCTCGGCCGCCGACAGGCCGCGGCGGAAGTTGATCTGCGTGACCAGGATGATGGCCCAGGTCCAGACCGCGCCGAAGGTGGAGATCGCGGTCACCCAGACGAACACCTTTTCCGGCACCAGGTAGTTGAGCAGCACGCCGAACAGCAGCGCGGCGATCGACACCAGCAGCGCGCGGCGCGGCACGCCGTTGCGGTCTACCCTGGCGAAGGCCGCCGGCGCCTGGCCCTGCAGCGCCAGGTTGTACAGCATGCGCCCGGTGCTGAAGATGCCGCCGTTGCACGACGACAGCGCCGCGGTCAGCACCACGAAGTTGATGATGCCGGCGGCGGTCTTGATGCCCAGGCGCTCGAAGGTCAGCACGAACGGGCTGCCCTGCGCGCCGATCTCGCTCCACGGGTACAGCGACAGGATCACGAACAGCGCGCCCACGTAGAAGATCAGGATGCGCCAGAACACCGAGTTGATCGCGTCCGGGATCGACTTCTTCGGGTTGCGCGCCTCGCCGGCGGTCAGGCCGATCATCTCCACGCCCAGGTAGGCAAACATCACCATCTGCAGCGACATCAGCACGCCCGAGGCGCCATTGGGCATGAAGCCGCCATGCGCCCACAGGTTGGAGATGCCGGTGGCGACGCCGCCGTTGCCGAAGCCGAACACGATCATCGCGCCGCCGCCGAACAGCATCAGCACGATGGTGACGATCTTGATCATGGCGAACCAGAACTCGAACTCGCCGTAGGCCTTGACCGCCATCAGGTTGACCGAGCCCATCGCGGCCAGCGCGGCCAGCGCCCAGATCCAGCGCGGCACGTCGGGGAACCACATGCCCATGTAGATGGCCACCGCGGTGATCTCCGCCACGCAGGTCACCAGCCACAGGAACCAGTAGTTCCAGCCGGTCAGGTAGCCCGCCAGCGGGCCCATGTGGTCCTGCGCGTAGCGGCAGAAGGAGCCGGCCACGGGGTTGTGCACGGCCATCTCGCCCAGCGCGCGCATGATCAGGAAGATCATCGCGCCGCCGATCAGGTAGGCCAGCATGATGGCGGGGCCGGCCATCTTGATGGCGCTGCCGGCGCCCAGGAACAGGCCCACGCCGATGGCCGAACCCAGCGCCATCAGGCGGATGTGGCGTTCGCCCAGGCCGCGTTGCAGATGCTCTGCGCTTGCACTCATGTCTCGTTGTCTCCGTGTGATCAGAATGGCCGCGCCGGCCCTTGTGGGGCTGGCGGGGAGCGGCATATCTTCGCGTTCGCTACGGGCCTGCGCCGAGCCGGCAATACGCCACACCGCGCAATCCGCGTGCGCCGGTGAGGTAGCCGCCGTCAGGAAATGTCCAACAAGAGGCCTGGCCGCAAACGGAAAATAGCGGGCAGGTTAATAAGATCACGGGGGAATTTGTTGCTGAATTGCCGTAAAAATTTAAGAAAAATTGCTATGCCTGCTGTGGTAAATGCTTGTTGCGCAACACCGTGTCGGTACGTTGCACGGCGTTGGGCGCCCATTCCACGCAGCCGTTTGCGCCCGGCAGCATGCGCGCGCCTTGCGGGGTGGGCAGGGTCCACATGTTCTCCTGCGGGATCATCGCCTGCGAATAGCGGATCAGGCGGCCATCGCGGCGATCATGCACGTAGACGTGCCCGGTCTTGCCGCCGTGGATGACGCCCGGGGTCATCTGGCCCTTTTCATCGCGCACGTCGACCAGGATGGCCGCCGAACTGAACGCCACCGACCGCGTCAGCAAGACCGCCATGATCTATGCAGCGGGAGAGGGTCGCACGGTGGTGGTGAAGCAGTTGCTGGACGCCGGCGTCGACAGCAACGCGCGCTATGCGCATGGGCTGACGGCACTGATGTGGGCGGCCGGCTATGACAAGAGCGAGGTCGTGCAACTGCTGATTGCACGTGGCGCCGATGCCTCGTTGCGCGATGACCGTGGGCTGACCGCACGCGAGATTGCCGAGCAGGCTGGCGCGAAGAACGTGGTGTCGATCCTGTCGGGCAGCCCTACCGCGGCGGCGCCGGTGAAATGACGCCGCGCCGCTTACGGCGAATCGATCGAACCCACGCTTTTCGGAAAGGTCACGATGCCCCAGCTCAGCGGCAGCCCGTCGAACTGCTTCACCGGCTTGTAGGTGCGCGCGTCGAAGACCAGGACCGCATTGGAGCGGCCGCACGCCACCAGCAGCCGCGCATCGTCCGGCGTGAAGCTGAAATGCCAGCAGCGCTTGCCGACCGGGATCTCGGTCAGTAGTGCGAAGGTCTGCGCATCGAACACCTGCAGGGAGTCGGCGCGCGACGCGGCGACGAACAGCCGCGCGCCGGCGCGATCGAACGCCACGCCGTAGGGACCGGTGCGCGTCGGCACGGTGCGCTGCACGCGGAAGTCCGTGGCGTCGAGCACCACGAAGGCGTTGGTGTTTTCCAGCGTCACCACGTAGCGGGCGCCGTCGGGGCTTGCCTTGATCCCGCGCGGGCGCGAGCCGGCCGGCATCGGCAGCAGCTTCACTTGCCTGCCGCTGGCTTTTTCGTAGACCGTGACGGTGTCGTCGCCTTCGTTGGTGACCAGCAGCAGCTTGCCATCGCGCGAGAACTCGATCCCTTCGGTTTCCAGCCCGCTGCGGATGGTCCGGCTCACACGCCAGTCTTTCAGGTCGATCACGGCGATTTTAGCCGGCAGCGGCTTGTCGTCAGTGCCCTTGCCCTTTGCGGGCGGCGTCGGCGCGGCGCCGGGCGGGCCGGAGCGCTCGCCCGGTTCGAACGTGACGAAGGCCTGGTCGCCCGCCATGCGCACGAACTCCGGGTTCTGCCCGATCGGCACGCGCCGGACCGGCTGGCCGGTGGCCAGTTCGATCACCGACACGTCGCCGGTGTCCTTGTTGGCCGCCAGCAGGTATTTGCCATCGGCGGTCACGCCCAGCCCGCGCGGGCCCTTGCCACCCGCCGGCAGACTGGCGACGGCTTCGAGCCGCTCCAGGTCGATGACTGCGATACCGCCGCCTTCGGTCGATACGTAGGCCTGCGCCGCGTGGGCTACGAGCGGGCACGCCAGCGCAAGCAAGGCGGCCGCGAAGCTGCATGGCGTACGGCGTAACAGATGCGAGAGCATGGCGATTCCTCCTCGCCGTCGGTGACTGTCTGGATTGGCGGGAAAAGCCTGTGGCTCGATGCAAGCCTGGCAACGGGGTCGGGCGTGGACCATGGGGGTCCCCTTTCCCCTCTCGCGCCGCATCGCGCGGGCGGCTGTAACGCAGACTTCGTGGCGTGGCGCAAATGCTACCTAATCTAGTCCAGCGCGCAGGCAGTGCCAAGCGCGATGGCCCGGCAAGCCATTTTTTCGCCTAGAGTTCGTTGGGCGGCCGGTGTGCGGCAGGAGATGCGCATGGTGGCCGCGCGGGCAAGCAATCATCCTGGGAGCGCGCGATGCAAGAGCCGGCCAATGTCTTCAATCCCGAACGTCGCCGCATGCTGCGAACGGGGGCAATGGCCATGGTGGCGCTGAGCTTGCCGCCGTTGAGCGCCTGTGCCCGGAAGCCGGCTGCCGCCAGCGACGCGGGTCCGGGGCGCATCGGCGTGATCGGCTCCGGGCGCATTGGCGGCACCATCGGCGGCCTCTGGGTCAAGGCGGGGCACCCGGTCCTGTTCTCGTCGCGGCATCCTGAAGCGCTCAAGCCGCTGGTCGACGGCCTTGGCCCGCTGGCGCGGGCGGGAACGGTCGCCGAGGCAATCGCCTTTGCCGACGTGCTGTTTCTCGCCACCCCGTACAGCGCCTTGCCGCAGCTAAGCCAGGAGAATGCCGGGGCATGGTCGGGCAAGATCGTGCTGGATGCCACCAATGCCTTCGCCCAGCGCGACGGCGCGATTGCCGACGAAGCGCAGCGCAACGGCATTGGCATCACCACGGCGAAATACCTGCGCGGCGCGCGCGTGGTGAGGGCGTTCAACTTCATGGGCGCGACCAACTTTGCCAATGAACATCACCGGCCCGGCGGCCTGATCGCCGTGCCGATCGCCGGTGACGACGAGGCGGCGCTGCAGGTGGCGGCGCGGCTGGTGCGCGACGCGGGGTTCGAGCCGGTGGTGGTGGGGCCGCTGGCCAGCGCGGACAGGTTCGCGCCAGGCGGACCCCTGTTTCGGCAGATCGGCACGGCCGAAGAATTCCGCAGGAAGATGAGCGGGCAATAGGGCTGGTCGCCGCGACCTTACCGCGCGCACGTACCGATCAGCGCTGCCGATCGTGCAAGGCAGCCGCCCGCCAAGCGCCCATGTCAACGGAAACGCGCTTGCCCCGTAACATTGACAGTGGGCATGACAAGGAGGCGGGCATGGATGCGGCGCAACAGGCGGGACATGGCAGGATGCCGCGGCGGCTGGCCGCCTGGCGCGCCGGCGCAGCGGTGGTGCTGGCCGCCTGCGCAGGCGCCTGTGCCCAGATGCCGGACGCCGGCAGCGACAGCGCGACCGACCTGCGCTGGCTCAATACCGTCAGCTTCGGCGCCGACCAGGCCAGCCTGGCCGAGCTGCGCCGACTGGGACGCACAGCCTATCTGGAGCGCCAGCTCGCCATGCCGCTGGCGGATCCGCCCGAACTTGGGGCCGCCATCGCCGCGCTGCCGGCCCTGCAAGGCGACCCCGGCACGCCGCTGCTGGCTGCGCGGCAGGCGCGCGAGCGCATCGACGCGCTGGCCGACGCAGACAGCAAGCAGCAGGCCCGCCAGGCCCTGAACGAAAAAGGCCGCGAGCTGGTGGCCGATACCGCGCGGCGCCACCTGCTGCGGGCGCTGTACTCGCCGGCGCAACTGCGCGAGCAGATGACGTGGTTCTGGATGAACCACTTCAATGTCTATTCGGGCAAGGGGCAGGTGCGCTGGCTGCTGCCCGACTATGAGGAACGCGCGATCCGCCCCCATGCCCTGGGCCGCTTCCGGGACCTGCTGATGGCCACCGTCACCGCGCCGGCGATGCTGCTCTACCTCGACAACGCGCAAAGCAGCGCCAACCGCATCAACGAGAACTACGCGCGCGAGCTGATGGAGTTGCATACGCTGGGCGTGGCGGGCGGCCCCAGCGGCTCGCGCTACACCCAGCAGGACGTGCAGGAACTGGCGCGCGTGCTGACCGGCGTCGGCGTCAACCTGCGCGGCACGCCGCCGCGGCTGCCGCCCGCGCGCGCGGCGCTGTACCGCAGCGACGGCGCGTTCGAGTTCAATCCGGCGCGGCATGACTTCGGCGCCAAGACGCTGCTGGGCCAGCGCATCGAGCCGGCCGGGTTTGCCGAGGTCGAGCGCGCGGTGGCGATCCTGTCGCGCGAGCCGGCCACGGCGCGATTTATCAGTGCCAGGCTGGCCGCTTATTTCATCGCCGACAACCCGCCGCCCGCACTGGTCGACCGCATGGCCCAGACCTTCGCGCACACCGATGGCAATATCGCCGCGGTGCTGCGCACCATGCTGCTGGCGCCCGAGCTGGACCGGCTGCCGGCTTCTTCCCCGCGCAAGTTCAAGGATCCGGTGGTCTACGTGGTGTCGTCGCTGCGGCTGGCCTACGAAGGCCGGCCGGTCGCCAACCTGCGCCCGGTGCTGAACTGGCCGAACCAGCTGGGCGAGCCGCTGTATGGCCATGTGACACCCGACGGCTATCCCGCGGCGGAGAGCGCCTGGGCCAGTTCCGGGCAGATGGTGCGGCGCTTCGAGATTGCGCGCGCAATCGGCTCGGGACCGGCCGGATTGTTCGCCGGCGATGCGGGCACGCCGCGCGGGGCGCGCTTCCCGGTGATCGGCAACAAGCTCTACTACGACGGCATCGAAGCCACGCTTGGCCCGGCAACGCGCGCGGCGCTGGCGCAGGCGGCCTCGCAGGCGGAGTGGAATACCGTGCTGCTCAGCTCGCCCGAATGGATGCAGCGCTGACGCGCACGGGAAAGGAAGGAGCTCGCCATGCGACGCAGACAATGGCTCGGCACGATGGGCGCCACCGCGCTGGCGTGGGCGCTGCCCGCCACGGTGTCGCGCGTCTACGCGCTGCCGGCGCAGGCCGACGCCCGCTTCCTGCTGGTGTTCCTGCGCGGCGGCTATGACGCCGCCAGCGTGCTGGTGCCGGCCGGCAGCGACTTCTATTACGCGGCGCGCCCCAATATCGCGATCCGGCGACCGCCCGCCGCCGGAGCGGACCCCGACCCCGGCGCCGCCGTCGCGCTGGCGCCGGCCTTTGCCGCCGACAGCGCCGCGCGCGGCATCGGCGGCTGGGCGATGCACCCGGCACTGGCGCCG
The DNA here is from genome assembly GCF_015549295.1 of Cupriavidus sp. IK-TO18. Classification (NCBI taxonomy): domain Bacteria; kingdom Pseudomonadati; phylum Pseudomonadota; class Betaproteobacteria; order Burkholderiales; family Burkholderiaceae; genus Cupriavidus; species Cupriavidus sp. IK-TO18. The sequence goes on along the minus strand of NZ_JADGMP010000029.1, from coordinate 113,957 downwards.
GCCATGCTGCCGCTGTGGCAGCGCGGGCAGCTGGCCTTCGTGCCGTTTGCCGGCACGCATGACTTGTCGCGCAGCCACTTCGAGACGCAGGACACCATCGAGGCAGGGCTGCCGGGCGCGGGCGACGATCCACGCGACCACAACCGCAGCCAGCTCGCCGCGCTGCGCGGCAGCGGCTTTCTCAACCGCCTGGCGCAGGCGATGGGCGGCCAGGCCGCGCCGGTGGCCTTCACCGATGGCCTGCCACTGGTGCTGGCGGGGCCGCGCGGCGTGCCCAACGTCTCGCTCAAGGGCAGCGGCCGCACCCCGTTCGACGCGCGCCAGGAACAGATGCTGGCGCAGATGTACCGCGGCACGCGCTTCGAGTCGCTGATCGACGAAGGCTTCGAGCTGCGCCAGGCGGTTGCGCGACAGGCCGAGGCGGCCGCAGGGGACATGGCAGGTGGCAGCAACATGGCCGCGCGCCAGCAGGAGATGCAGGCCGCCAACCGCCGCTCGCTCAGCGCGCGCGGCTTCGAAATCGAGGCGCGGCGCATGGCGGGGCTGATGCGCGAGCGCTTCAACCTCGGCTTTATCGACGTCGGCGGCTGGGATACCCACGTCAACCAGGGCGCGGCGCAGGGCCAGCTCGCCGGCCTGCTCGACAACCTCGGCCGCGGCCTGTCGGCCTTCGCCGACGGTATGGGGCCGGCGTGGGGCAATACCACGGTGGTGGTGCTGTCGGAGTTCGGCCGCACGTTCCGCGAGAACGGCACCCGCGGCACCGACCATGGCCATGGCACCGTCTATTGGGTGGCCGGCGGCGCGGTGCGCGGCGGGCGCATCGCGGGCGAGCAGGTCGCGGTGGAGCGCGCGGCGCTGAACCAGGACCGGGACTGGCCGGTGCGCAATGAGTATCGGGCGGTGCTGGGCGGGCTGCTCCAGCGGTTGTACGGCTTGGATGCGGGGCGGCTGGAACAGGTGTTTCCAGGGGGGCGGGCCGGTGATCTGGGACTGATTTGAGTCGTCGACGAGGCACTGCGGCGATTTGAGCCGGCTCTCATTGCAGTACCCCGGCATTTGGCATATGCTTTGGCATATGCGAAGGAGGTTCCATGACGACAACCGACGAAATCCGCCATGTCAGGCTGTTCCGCAACGGTCGCAACCAGGCAATCCGCATCCCGCGCGAGTTCGAGCTGCCCGGGGACGAGGCCATTCTTCGCCGCGAAGGCAACCACCTCATCATTGAGCCGGTCGCGGCCACGCCGTTGCGGGCGCTGCTGTCGCAATGGGAGCCGATCGACGACGATTGGCCGACGATCGACGACTTGCCAGCCGAGGACGTCAATCTCTGATGGCCTTGTTCCTGCTCGACACCAATATCATTTCCGACGCCATTCGCAATACTCGTGGGGCTTGCGCGGCCCGGATCGAAGCGACCGACCCCGATAGTCTCTGCACATCGATCATCGTCGCGGCCGAATTGCGCTTCGGCGCAGCAAAGAATGGCTCATCGGCGCTCAGCCAGCGTGTCGGCCAGGCACTGGCCGGCCTGCGCGTCCTGCCCCTCGGCGGTGACGCGGATCACTGCTACGGCGAGTTGCGTGCAGCACTGGAGCGCAAGGGCACAGTCATCGGAGCCAATGACATGCTGATTGCCGCGCATGCGCTCTCGCTTGGGGCTGTTTTGGTCACCGACAACATGGGTGAATTTTCCCGCGTGAACGGACTGCGCTGCGAGAACTGGATGGCGTAAGCCCGCCAGTGCCTGCTTTAGCCGGGCGCGACGCTGCTCTGGTTATTGCTTTCCGGCGTCACCGGTGCCGGCGGTATTGGCGCTGCGGGTACGGGCGCAGCCGGCGCCGGCCGCCCGGCCGGATACGCAGGCGCCGCAGGCGCATTGGAGCCTGCTGGATCGGGCGGCGGGGCAGGCGGCGTCGCGGGCGTGACCGGTGCCTGCGATGCCGCTGGTGCCTGCGCTGGACTTGCCTCAAAACCCGGCGGCACCGCCATCACTGTTTCCCCCTGATCCAGCGCCAGGCTGGACTCTTCCCCGCCACTGCCCCCACCGCTCCCCGGCGCTGAGGCCGACGCCATCGGCGTGCTCGCCGGCGGCGCCACATCCGCCTCGGGCGCCGGCAGCGCCGGACGGCGCGGCGCCGGGCGCGGCGCGGTGGCGTCGTTGGCCTTGTCGCGGCTGAACAACTGGGCCCACCAGCCGCGCACCTGGTTGCCGAGCGAGGCGAACACATGGGTTTCCTCGTACTCGGCAAAGCGGGCGCTACCGTCGATGATGCGGCCGCGCAGCGCGCGCTGGTAGAAGTCGCCGACCATCGGCAGCGCGCTGTGCGCGCCCTGGCCCCAGTAGTCGCTGCGCAGCGTGACGCGGCTGTCGTTGAAGCCGACCCAGGCGCCGGCGACCAGCTCCGGGTGCATCATGATGAACCAGCCGTCGGCATTGTCCTGCGTGGTGCCGGTCTTGCCGGCCACGTCGGCGCGGATACCGAAGCGCGAGCGGATGCCGGCGCCGGTGCCGCGGTCGATCACGTCGCGCATCACGTCGAGCAGGGTCTGCGTGGTGGCGTGGGGCAGGGCGTGCTCGGCGCGCGCCGGGCGGAATACCTGCAGCACATTGCCGTTGCGGTCTTCGATCCGTGTGACCATGGTCGGCGCGATGTAGTTGCCGGCGTTGGCGATGGTGCCGTAGGCGGCCACCATTTCCTTGAGCGTGACCGGGCTGGTGCCCAGCGCCAGCGACGGCACCTCCTCGAGCCGGCTTTCGCGCACGCCCATCTCGCGCGCCAGCCGCGCCACGCGCGCCGGGCCTACCTGCTGCATCAGCTGCGCAGTGATGGTGTTGCGCGAATAGACCAGGCCGTCGCGCAGGCTCATCGCGCGCCCGGTAGGGCGGCCCTCGTCGGACGGGCGCCAGATCTCGCCGCCGGCCAGCTCGATCTCGACCGGCTGGTCCATCAGCGTGTCGTCCGGCGACTTGCCTTCCTCGAACGCCGCGCCGTAGACGAAGGGCTTGAAGGTCGAGCCCGGCTGGCGGCGCGCCTGCTGCACGTGGTCGAAGGCGTCCTGGGTGTAATCGCGGCTGCCGACCCAGGCGCGGATCTCGCCGTTGCGCGGATCGATGGCGAGGAAGCCCGCCTGGATCCGCGTCTTCTGCTGGTGCAGCGCGCGCATGAAGGTGCCATTGGCCAGCAGCTGTTTCATCGCGTCTTCCGGCGGCGTGCCGGCGGCGGTGGCGGCTCGGTATTCCGGCGACTCGCGCACGAAGGCCTGCACCAGCGCGCGGTCCGCGGCCCAGCCCGCGCGCGGCGCCCAGGCGGCGTTGGCGATCGCCTGCAGGCGGTTGCCCTGCTGCGCCACCGCCTGCGTGGCCATGGCCTGCAGGCGCGCGTCGATGGTGGTGCGCACCACCAGGCCGTCGGCGTAGATGTCGTAGCCGTTGCGGTCGGCCCAGCCGATCAGCCACTTGCGCAGCTGCTGCGCGAAATGCGGCGCGGGGCCGGGCGGCTCGGTCTGGCGCTCGAAGTCGATGCGCAGCGGACGGCGTTTGAGCTGCTCATAGCGGGCCGCGTCGAGCTTGCCGCGCTTGACCATCTGCCCCAGCACGATATTGCGCCGGTCCAGCGCGCGCTCGGGGTTCAGCACCGGGTTGTAGTAGCTGTTGCCCTTGAGCATGCCGATCAGCGTGGCGCTCTGCAGCACATCGAGCGAGCGCGCCGGCTTGTCGAAGTACGTGCGCGCGGCCATCTCGATGCCGAACGCGTTGTACAGGAACGGCACCGTGTTCAGGTAGGTCTCGAGGATTTCGTCCTTGGTGTACAGGGCCTCGATCTTGAACGCGGTGATCGCTTCCTTGAGCTTGCGCGTCAGCGTGGGCGCGCGGCCGATCTCGTCGGGATAGAGGTTGCGCGCCAGCTGCTGAGTGATGGTCGAGCCGCCCTGGCGGTCGCCCGAGAAGGTATGCACCGCGGCCGAGGCAAGGCGGCGCCAGTCGAGCCCGTGGTGCTCATAGAAGCGGTGGTCTTCGGTCGAGATCAGCGCCGCCACCACGTTGGGCGAGATCTGCTTCAGCGGCACCCAGTCGCGGTTGGCCCACTTGAAGAGCGCCAGCTCCTTGCCGTCGGCCGACAGCACCTGCGCCGGCTGCTCGGACTTGGCCTTGCGGATGTCGCTGATGCCCGGTGTGAATGGCACCAGCACCAGCATGTACAGCAGCAAGGCTGCCGGCGCCGCGGCCATGCCGACCAGCACGCCGCGGCGCGTGGGTCGCAGCGAGCCGGGCCGGGTCAGGCCCAGGCGCGCGCTGCGCGCGCACAGGCCGGACAGGCGTTGCTGGATCGAGGCGGGGAGCGGAGCCTGCAGCGAGGCAAGCCGGGTCTTGATCTCTGCCAGCTTCATGACGCGAAGCTGTCGAGGCAAAGGCACATGGCGGCACGGGGCACTGGCATTACCGTCGTCGGAAAAGCCTGCATCCTACCAAAACGATCCCCTTGCTTACAGGGAAAACCCCCATTCGGGTGCTATTCGGCACATTGTGCTGAGTACTACTCGTCACAACGCTTTCATATTGCGCCAGCACAATGCGCCGGCCGCACATGTGCGGACGTGCGTCGCCGCCGGGTCTTGCGCGGCCAGCCAGCTCAGGCCGGGATGGCCGACCGGCCCCGGTCGGTCCGGCGCGGTGTCATGGAATCACCATAAAACAGAGAAATCACAGTGAAGAAAGCTCTCCTTGCAATGGCGGCAGCAGTGGCCGCTACCGCGGTATCCGGGGTGGCCTCGGCCCAGTCCGCATCGAACGTAACGCTGTACGGCATCGCCGATGCCGGCCTCGAAGTCATCAGCCACGTGCCTGGCACCAACGGTGCCCAGGGCACGACCACCCGCCTGAACTCGGGCAACCTGTCCGGCTCGCGCTGGGGCGTGCGCGGCACCGAAGACCTGGGCGACGGCCTGAAGGGCATCTTCGTGCTGGAAAGCGGTTTCGATATCGATACCGGCACCTCCGGGCAGGGCAACCGCCTGTTCGGCCGCCAGGCCTACGTGGGCCTGCAGGGCGGCTTCGGCGCCGTCACGCTGGGCCGCCAGCAGAACGCGCTGTACGACCTGTTCGGCGCCTTCGACCCGATGGGCGTGGGCCCGCGCTACTCGCTCAACAGCGTCGACTCGGCCTTTAACGGCCGCGCCGACAACGCCATCAAGTACACCGGCAAGTTCGGCGGCCTGACCGCCACCGGCTTCTACAGCTTCGGCCGCGACAACAACGGCGAAGTGCCGGGCGAACCCAAGGTGGCGCGCAACTTCGGCGGCGGGCTGTCATATGCCGCCGGCGGCTTCACGGTCGGTGCCGCCTACGACCAGTACCAGGGCGCCACCGTGGCGCTGCAGGACCGCAGCGCCAAGCGCGCCGCGGTGGGCACCGCCTATGCCTTCGGCGACGCCAAGGTGTTCGCCGGCTACCGCTGGCTGAAGGACGATGGCGTCTCCAGCGCCACCGCCGCCGCGACCCGCAGCAACGTCTACTGGGCTGGCGCGCAGTACCGCTTCACGCCCGCCTTCCTGGTGACCGGCGCCGCCTATTACAACGACACCCGCAGCAGCGATGCCGATCCGTGGATGTTCGTGCTGTCGGCCGACTATTCGCTGTCCAGGCGCACCGACGTGTACCTGAACGTGGGCTACGCCAAGAACAAGAACGGCTCGGCCCTGGGCCTGAATGGCGTGGGCACCGTGGTCGCGGGCGAGAACCAGACCGGCGCCACCATCGGCATGCGTCACCGCTTCTGATCACCGCCGCCTGATGCCCGCCCGCGATGGCGCTGCGGCGCCGCGCACGGGCGGGCGCGTGATGTTCATATCGACACCTTGCCTGTGCGGGGTTCGTTGGGCCGGTTCCTCGATCGGCCCTTTTTTTCTTGCGCGGCCTACCGGTAGGCCGCGGCACTGATGAATTGCCCGAACCGCTCGCACCAGATCACTACCGCACGGTGCTGGCCGGGATCGACGCCATCCGGCAACGCGACGGTGAAATTGCCGAAGGTCTTCAACGGCGCAACCTGCACCGCGCGGTCCTTGATCGCAAGGAAAGCGGCCTTGGTGTCGACGAACTCCGGCACCAGGTAGATCCGGTAGTCCGGTCCCGGCGCCACGCTGCCTTCGAAGGCAATGGCGCGGTCCGACACATGCAGCCGTCCGCTGGCCCAGTGGAATGCGTCACTGCCGGCCAGGTCCTTGCGGAAGGCGCCGGAAAAGGCCGCCTGCCGCGACACCTCCTGTAACTGCCCGATACTCGCCCCCGCCTGCTCGGTCAGGATCGGCAGCACATAGATCCCGGCCGCGAAGCCGGCCGCCAGCATGGCGAGATGCGTCAGCGCGAGGATTGCGATCTTGCGAGGTGACTTGATCGTCATGTCTGGCTCCGGTTTCCGGCGAGGGGACATCGGTTGGTCGTGGCCGGTGCGGCTTCCTGACAGCAAGTTACAGCCGCAGTCATCAAAGCAACACAGGAATGTGGTTATGATTTGGCGTCCTCATGACGAGAAGCTGCCTATGACACGCCACGTCACGATCCGTACCATCCGTACGGGCGCGCTGCAGACGGCCCGCTACCAGGCCCAGGTCTACCCGACCACCGACGCCGAAGCCCTGCCGCTGCTGGCCACACCCTGGAGCGAACGCGAGGCCGAGGTCTTCCGCGACGCCCAGTTCTGGGCCCAGCGCCACGCCTATATCGTGTCCAACCCGCGGGTAGGGACGTACTACGGCATTCCATGCCGGCGCTGACCCCGGCACGCCGGCGCGGCGCGCTGGCGTTGGCGGCGGCAATGATGCTGGCGGGCTGCACCGCCGAGAACGTGGTCGGCGTCCTGTCCGGCGGGCGCGATGGCCTGTGGCGCAACGTGCAGCAGCGCTGCCTGGCGCCGCCGCAGCCGCAGCATGCCGATTGCGCCAGCGTCGACCGAGCCCGCGGGCTGGTGCTGTACAAGGACGCGATCGGCGTGTCGCACTACCTGGTGATCCCGGCACGGACAGTGACGGGCGTGGAGGATCGCAAGGCGTGGGACGGCACCGGTGCCAACGCCTGGGCCTTCGGCTGGGACGAGCGCGGCATGGTCGGGCAGGCGCTGGGCAAGCCCGTGCCGGACGACATGCTGGGGCTGGCGGTCAATTCCCGCACCTCGCGCAGCCAGGACCAGCTCCATATCCATCTCGATTGCATCAGCGCCGCGGCGCGCGCCTTCGTCAATGGCGCGAGCGGGCCGATCGGCACCGAGTGGACTTCGCTGCGATTCGACGGCAAGCCGGTGCGGGCCAGGTTTATCCCGGCTGCCACGCCGGTCCTGTCGGCCGACCCGTTCGCGCTGGTCGGGGGCAGGGCTGACGATCCCGGCGCCAGCGCCGCCGCGGTGCCGCCGCCCGACCGGGGCATATTCCTGACCTATGGCCAGGACCGGCAAGGCCGCCCTGGCTTCTTCCTGGTGGACCAGCCGGTCCACGCGGCGGGTGGCAGCAATGGCCACGCGAGCGATTTTCTCGACCGGCGCTGCCGGCTGGCGGCGGAGTTGCCGGCGGCAGGGTAGCGCGAGCGGCGGCTTCCGGGGTTAGCGGGCGGCCGGCCTGGATGCGGTGGCAGCCGGTGCCGACGCGGGTGCCGGTGCCTGAGTGGCCGGTCCTCCGGACCGCTGCGCTGGCGTGCCCGCCGCCAGGCCGTCCAGCACCTTTGCTGCCGCCAGGTGCTGCGGAATCACCAGCCCTTCGCGCGCCGTGGCCACGTTGATCTGCCCGCCCTGGGCGCTGCCGCGCGCGACGAAGTCGCGGCCATGCCGGTACACCAGCCGCGTCAGGTCGGCCACCTCGGTATCCGACAGGTCGGGTCCGGTCACCAGGATCGCCGCGGTGGCGATGGTGCGCACCGGCTCGCGCAGGCCGGGGTACGTGCCGGGTGCGATGCTGGCGCGGAAATACCCCGCCTTCTGCCCGACCATCGCCGCGATAGCGCGCTCGTCCAGTGGCAGCAGTCGCAACGGCAGTTCGCTCAGCGCATCGCGGATGCTGTCGGACGGCACGCCGATCACCTGCATCACGGCATCCACCTGGTTCTGGCGCAGTGCCACCAGCGCCGCGCCCAGGCCCACTTCCTCGGCCTTGAAATCCTTCTCGGCCAGCCCGTGTGCGGCCAGCACGCGCAGCACCGTGCCGCGCGAGGCCGAGCCGCTTTCGCCCACCGCAATGCGCTTGCCGCGCAGGTCGGACACCGAGCGTGCCGGATCGCCGTCGCGCACGAGCACGTGCACCGGTTCCGGGTACAGGCTGCCGACGGCGCGCAGCGACGCGTGCGGCCCGTCTTCGGCAAAGGCGCCCTTGCCCTCGTAGGCATCGAGCGCGGCATCGCCCTGCGCCATGGCCGCCGAGACCTTGCCGGCGCGCAGCAGGCGCAGGTTCTCTTCGCCGCCGCGAGTGACCAGCGCGATGGCGCGCACGCGCGCGCCGTCCACCAGCGCGCGCACGAAGCGCAGGTACTGGCCATGCTCGGCGCCGGCGGCAATGGCGTAGCCCTCGTCCACGCGTGCCAGCCGGGCGCGGATATTGGCGTGCGCGGTGGTCAGTTCCTGCTCGATCACCGCGCGCTGCGCCGGCGAGGCGTCCTTCTGCACAGCCTCGACCACCTTGCGCATCGCATCCAGGATCGCCGCCGGACCAGTGGGCGCGTTGGTGGCCACGGCCGGCGCCTCGGCGGGGCGATAGCCGGCGGGCTGCACGCTGACCCAGCGCTCGCCGTCGCGCCGGTACAGTGCGGTGCCGTGCGCGCGCAGCACGTCGCCCGCCTTGTTGCCGCCGCTGGTGATCCCGGTGATCCCGCGCGGCCCCGCGCCCAGCGCCGAGATCAGCCCGGCCACGCCGGGCGAATCCCACGCGCCGAAGTCGTAGTCGCGCAGCAGCTTCAGTTCCGCATCGAAGTACACCACGCGCCGGGTTTCGCCGGCCGGTGCCTTGGTATCGGACTGCGAGCCGCGCCGGTCGACGTCGACCAGCTGCACGGTGCCCGGCGGCAGCGCCTGCGCCAGGCGCTCGTTGAGATTGGCGCGGATGCCGTCGGCGTTCGGGCCGCCGCCGCAGCCGCCCAGCCACAGGCTGGCCAGCAGCGCAAAGAGGAAGGCAAGGCAGGCGCGGCGCATGTCAGCCTCCGATCAGCGGCAAGGCCAGCAACATGGTCAGCACGAACGCGTTCATCAGGTCGACAAAGAACGCGCCGGCCAGCGGCGTGATCAGGTAGCTGGTGGGCGCCGGCCCGTAGCGCGCGGTGATCGCGCGCATGTTGGCCATGGCGGTCGCCGTGGAACCCATGTTGAAGCCGATGAACGCGGCCGAGGTGACCGCCGCCTCGTAGTCGCCGCCCATGAAGCGGAAGCAGACGAACACCACGTAGAGGATGATGAACACGACCTGCATCGCGATGATCAGCAGGAACGGGCCGGCCGACAGCGCCACCTCGGCCAGGTCCAGCGCCATCATGGTCATCACCAGGAACAGCGACAGGCAGACGTTGGTGATCAGGTCGGTGGCGCGGTCGTCGAAGCGCAGGCCGATGAATGGCAGCAGATTGCGGATCGCGATGCCGAGCATCATGCACCACAGGAAGCCGGGGATGGTGATCGGGCCCGCCGGCATCTGCGCCGCGATCCAGCGCCCGCCGATCACGGCGGCCAGCATGCCGGCCAGCGCGGCGAGCGCGCCGACCGTGGTGATCGGCGACGCGGCGGCGGCTTCCTCCTCGGTGTCGCCGACCTCGCGCGCGGTCGAGCGCAGCTTGTAGCGCGAAATCAGGTACTGCGCCACGGGACCGCCGATGATGCCGCCGACGACCAGGCCGATGGTCGCCACCGTCATCGACAGGTCCATCACCGCCTGCAGGTTGTTGACCTCGGCGAAGCGCTCGGCATAGGCGGCCCCGGTGCCATGGCCGCCCACCAGCGTGATGGAGCCGCTCACCAGCCCGAAGATCGGGTGCAGGTCGAGTGTCCTGGCCATGGCCACGCCGACGGCGTTCTGCACCACGATATAGGGCAGCAGGATGATCAGGAAGATCACCAGCGCCCTGCCGCCCCGCTTGAGCATGCGCAGGTCGGCGCCAAGGCCGACGCCGCCGAAGAACATCAGCAGCAGCACCGGCTTCATGCCGGGATCGATGACCACGCGGAAATTCGCCGCCGCCGCTGCCACCGACGCGACGATGGCGAACAGCAGCCCGCCGGTGACGGGGTCGGGGATGTTGTAGCGCGACAGGATGCCGACGCTGCGGTTGACCAGGGTGCCGATCAGCAGCACCACCACGGCAGTCAGCAATGAAGCCAGCAGGTCGAGATTCATCGGGGGCGTCCTGGCGGTAAGTCCTGCGGTGGGGCGCCGCTGGCCGTGCCGGTGCGCACTGGCCGCCAGCGAGGCCTGGCGAGTAGCATGCATCACTACGGGTTGTAGACGGACAGTGGGGAGAAGGCAAGGAAAGGATCGGGGCTCTTGGAGACCTGTAGCGAAGCCAACGGCGTTGGGTGCACCCAAGCCGCCCGAGCCGGGCTAAGCAAGGTGTTCTCCCTCTCCCCTCATTGGGAGAGGGGAGCAAACCGGCAGCGAGCGAGCCGCTCAACGCGCCCGCAGCGCATCCACGATATTCATCCTCGCCGCCCGCACCGCCGGCAGGAAGCCGCCCACCAGCCCCATCGCCATCGCGAACCCGAGCGTCTGCAGCGCAATGCCAGGCGTCAGGATGAAGCGGAACGACAGATCGGCAAACGTCTGGAAATTGGTCGTCGAGAACGACGCGAATTGCATCAGCGCCGCAAACGCCAGCCCGGCCACGCCACCCACCAGTCCGAGCAACGCCGCCTCGATCAGGAAAGCCACCAGCACGTTGGCACGCTTGAATCCCAGCGCGCGCAGCGTGCCGATCTCGGCCACGCGGTTGGCCACCGACGCGTACATGGTGATCATGGCGCCGATCATTGCCGCAATCGAAAAAATCGTGGACAGCGTAAAGCCCAGGATATTGATAAATTTGGACAGCGCCCTGGACTGGTCGCTATAGAAGACCTGCTCGCGCTTGGCCTCGTCGGCAAGGCGTGGATCCACGTCGATATCGGCGCGGAAGCGCTCGAACAGCGTGGGGTTGGCCAGCCGCACCACCATCGACGAATACGCATTGCGCCGGAACGACTGCATCAGCTGGTCGACATCGCCCCAGATCTCCGAGTCGAAACCGCTGCCGCCGGCGTCGAAGTGGCCCACCACAGTCCACTCGCGCTGGGCGAAGCGCAGGTGTTCGCCGATCTGCACGCCGGCAAAGCCGTCGGCAATGCTGCTGCCGACAATGATTTCAGCCGAGCCCGGACGGAACATGCGCCCCGCCACGAGCCTGACCTGCGGACGCAGGTCCATGCCCAGCGGCGAGATGCCGCGGATCACCACGTTGGAGGGCTGCCCGGTGCTGGACTTGGTCAGCGAGATCAGCACCACGGCCTCGCGCGAGGCCATCGGCTGGCCGGCGCCGGTCATGGCCACCGCCGGGTGCATTTCCATGATGCCGGCCTGGCCGCGCTCGACGGCGCTCTGGATTTCGGTCTCGGCGCCTTTGCGGATCACTACCACGTTGTCGCGCTCGCCGGTGGTGACCAGCGTCTTCTTCAGGCCGGCATCCAGCATCAGCATGGTGGCGAAGACAAAGACCACCAAAGCCAGCCCGCCCGCGGTCAGCGCGGTGGTCAGCCGCCGGGCCCACAGGTTGCGCGCGATATAGGTGAGCGGGATCGCCATGGTCGAACGCGTCAGCCGATTGCCCGCAGGCCTTCGACGATGCGCACCCGCGCGGCCTGTACCGCGGGCACGATGCCGGCGGCGATGCCGACCGCCAGCGCGCACGCGGCCTGCGCGCGCATCGTTTCCTGCGACACTGTAAACACCGGGAATACGCCGCCCACCGCCTGCTTGAACGCCGCCGCCATCGGCGGCGTAGCCAGCATGCCGAGCGCGCCGCCCGCCACGCAGATCGCCAGCGACTCGCCGAACACCAGCAGCGCCAGGAATCCTGGTCCGAAGCCCAGCGCCTTGAGCGTGGCGTATTCCGCGGTGCGCTCGCGCGCACTCATCGCCATCGCATTGGCCATCACCGCCATGATGATCACGATCACCACGTAGGAGACCACGCGGATCGCCGCGATGATCTGGTTCGACATGGCGACGAAGCCGAGCTGGAACGCCTGCTCGGTCTCGGTCAGCGTCTCGGCCAGCGAGTTGCGGAACACGGCATCGACATTGCGCGAGATCGCCGCGGTGTTGTCGGGATTGTCGACGCCCAGCACATAGACCCCGACCTGGTCGGCCTGCCGCGGCGACTTCTTGCGGATGGTCTCGTTCAGGTATTCCCAGTGGAACACCATCTGCTTCGTGATGATGCTTTCGTCGCGGCCGTCCATGATGCCGCGCACCACGAACTCCCAGGTGCCGGGGTAGATGGTGCCCTTGATCGGGATCACGTCGCCGATCCTGAAGCCGAACTGGTCGGCCAGCTGGCGGCCGACCAGCGCCCCTTTGCGGTCGCGCTGGTATTCGGCACGCTGCTGTTCGGGAACGATGAATTCCGGGTAGAGATCGAGATAGTTGTCCGACACTGCGAACTGCGCGAAGAAATTCTTGCGGTCGCGATAGACGCCGCCGAACCAGTTGGAGCGCGCCACCGCGGTCACGCCGTCAACGCCGCGGATGCGGCCCTCGTAGCTGAGCGGCAGCGGGAACACCAGCGAGATCGCATTGCGCGTCACCAGCCGCGCGCTGGACGCGGCCGACGCGCCGGCGTACCACGCATCGATCACGGTCTGCAGCAGCCCGAACGCCAGCACCGCGATCACCAGCCCCAGCACGGTCAGCGCGGTGCGCAGCTTGTGCCGCAGTGCGTTGCGAGTGATCAGCTTGAGCGCGTACATGACGGATCAGGCCACCTCGCCGCGGATCAGCTCGCCCTTATCGAGGTGCACCAGCGAGCCCGCCGCGGCCGCGGCATGGGCATCGTGCGTGACCATGATGATGGTCTTGCCGAGTTCCGCGTTCAGGCGCTGCATCATCGCCAGGATTTCCGCGGCAGAGGTGCGGTCGAGGTCGCCGGTGGGCTCGTCGGCGACGATCAGCGACGGGTCGGTGATCAGCGCCCGCGCGATCGCCACGCGCTGCTGCTGCCCGCCCGACAGCTCGGACGGGTAGTGGCTCATGCGGTCGGCCAGGTTGACCATGTCCAGCACCAGCTCCACGCGCGCGCGCCGTTCCGCGCGCGGCAGGCTGGTCAGCATCAGCGGCAGCTCCACGTTCTCGAATGCGGTCAGCACCGGCATCAGGTTGTAGAACTGGAAGATAAAGCCGACGTTGGCCGCGCGCCAGTCCGCCAGCGCGGCCTCGGGCAGCTGCGTGATATCGAGCCCGCCCACCTGCAGCGTGCCGCTGTCGGGGCGGTCGATGCCGGCGATCAGGTTCAGCAGCGTGCTCTTGCCGGAGCCGGACGGGCCCATCAGCGCGACGAAGTCGCCCTCGCCGATATCGAGCGAGATATCGGTCAGCACGGGCACGGTCTGCATGCCGCGCCGGTAGGACTTGGCGACGTGGCTGATGCGGACCAGCGGCGCGGTGCTCATGCGCTCACCCTCATGTGGTTACTTCAAGGCTTGGCCGGCGTGACGCGGTCGCCGTCGCCGAGTTTGTCGCCGGGGGACAGCACCAGCACGTCGCCGGTCTTGACGCCCTGTACCGCGACCAGCTCGCCGAGCTTGTCGCCGGTCTTGACCTGGGTCTCGTGCGCCTTGCCGTCCCGCACCACGTAGACCACCTGCCGGCCATCGCGCATGACCACCGCGGCGGGCTGCACCGCCACCATCGGCTGGCGGTCGCGCGCCGTGGCCGCGCGCGACAAAAAGGCGATCTTGGCGCTCATGTCCGGCAGCACGCGCGCGTCGCGGTCGACAAAGCGCACCTTGACCAGCACCGTGGCCTTGGAGCGGTCCACCGTCGGCACGATGCGCGACACCTGCCCGGCCAGGCGCACGCCCGGCAACGCATCGAGCAGCAATTCGCACGGCTGGCCGGCGCGGATCCTGGCGATATTGGATTCGGCGACGTCGGCCTCGACCTCCAGCGTCTCCATGTCGGCAATGGTCACGATCGCGCCCTTGGTGTCGGCGGCGGCCGAGAACGGCGTGATGTTGTCGCCGACGTTGGCATGCTTGACCAGTACCACGCCGTCGAACGGCGCGCGCACCACGGTCTGTTCCACCGCCACCTCGGCCGCGCGCGCATTGGCCTGCGCCGACGCGATCGACGCCTGCGAGCTGCTGACCGAGGCCCTGGCCTTGTTGTAGCGCGCAACATCGGCGTCGTACTGGGTGCGCGAGATCGCGTTCGGCCCGATCAGGATCTGCGAGCGGCGCAGGTTGACTTCTGCGTCCTTCAGCTCCGCCTGCTGCAGGGCCAGGTTGGCCTGTGCCACCTTGACCTGCGCCTGCGCCTGGGCGAAGGACGCGGACACGTCCTTGCTTTCCAGCCGCGCGATGACCTCGTCCTTCTTCACGCGCGAGCCTTCCAGCACGCCCAGCCATTCGAGCCGGCCCTGCGCCTTGGATGCGACCGCCGCCTTGCGCTGCGGCACGACATAGCCGGTGGCGTTGAGCAGCGTGAAATTCTGCGTGGGGTAGGCCGAGGTAACCGTTGTGGTCTGCACCGACTTCGGGCCGGCGAGCCTGACAGCGATGCCGAGCACGGCCAGCAGGATCAGCGCGATGACCGCATAGCGCAGCCATCTGCGCCGGGGGCGGACGCGGGCGCCGGTCGCGGCGGTGGCGCTGCGGTCGATTTTCAGCCTGGACAGGTCGTGGTCAGCCAATTGCGCGCTTCCTCCGGCAGGCCTGGCGCGGGCGCGGCCTGCGTTGCCGTGGTGGTGAGGCGGGGGGCTTCCCAGTATAGCGGGGTGCGCGGGGGATTACATGTTGCGGTGTCGTCTACAAACTGTGTGCTCCCTCTCCCGCTTGCGGGGTAGGGGAGCAAACAGGTGACGTGCGGGACGTCGGTTTGGCTAGTGATTCGTCTCTACCGCCAGCTTCAGCTTGCCCAGCGCAAACTCCCACTGCCTTCCAATCGCCTCCAGCGAGCGCCGCGCCGCCTCGACCTGCCCGGGCTCGAACATCCACAGCCGCTCGCGCCCGGCCTTGCTGTCGCGCACCAGCCCGGCCTGCGACAACACCTGCAGGTGCTTGGTCACCGCCTGCCGCGTCATCGCGCTGCCGGCGGTCAGCTGCGCGATCGACATCGCGCCGCCCGCGCACAGCGCGGCCACCAGCCGCAGCCGGGTCTCGTCGCCCAGCGCGGCAAAGACCGCGGCCGACTGTTTCAGATCCAGCGCTTCAGGCGCCGGTGACATGCTTGCGGACATTGTTCATCTGTGCGTCCCAGCCGCCGCTGTTGAGGCGGAACGCTTCCATGCGTCGTTCGGGCGGGATCTGGTCGAAGCCAGACTCGACCACCGTCAGCATGGTGCCGCCGTCGACTTCGCGCAGGGTGAATTCCACCAGCGTGCTGGGTTCGCCGGAATAGTCGCGCCCGCGTTCCACCGGAGCGGGGTGCCAGCGCCAGGACAGCAGCCTTTCGGGCTCGATGCGTTCCACCTGCACATCGAATCTCAGGTACTCGTAGCCGGGGTGGGTGATGCTGCCGATGGCGCGCCGGCCGGGCGTGAAGGTGGCGCCGTCGAATTTGACGCCGAACCAGCTGCCGAAGGTATCGGCATCGGCCAGCGCGTGCCACACGCGCGCCACGGGGGCTTCTATCAGGATGCTGCGCTCGATGCGGTCGGTTTCTGAGGGCATGTCCGGTCTCCTGTTTCGGGGGTTGATATGCAACGGTGTGGTTGCATGTTAGGAGACCGGGGAGGGAGATGCAACCAAAAAGTTGCGAATGGCGATCAGAGATCCAGTACCAGCCGCTGCCCCTTGCACCGCGACACGCACAGCATCATCGTTTTCTGCGCCGTCTTCTCCGCATCGGACAGGTACTGGTCACGATGGTCCGCTTCGCCCTCCAGGATCGCGGTTTCGCACGAGCCGCAGATACCCTCGCGGCACATGCAATCCACCTGGACGCCGGCTTTCTCGATCGCGCGCAGCAGCGATTCCTCTGCGCCCACCTGCAGCGTCAGCCCGCTCTTTTGCAGCACGGCCTCGAAGGCGCCGCCGGTGGTGTCGACCTCGTTGCGGAACTGCTCGAAGTGGATACGGCCGGCATCCCAGCCGGCGGCGCGCGCGGCGTTGACCACGGCATCGTTCAGCGGGCCGGGGCCGCACACATAGACATGGGTATCGGCGGGCTGCGCGGCGAGCAGCGCGGCGATGTCGAGCATGGTGCCGGTATCGCTCTCGTACAGGTGCAACTGGCCCGGCTGCAGCGTGGCCGGCAGTACGTCGAGGAACGCCGCGGACTGCGCGTTGCGGAAGCAGTAGTGCAGCTCGAACGCGGCGTGGCGCGCCCGCAGCGCCTGGATATGCGTCATGAACGGCGTGATGCCGATGCCGCCGGCGATCAGCAGGTGGCGGCCGGCGCCGTGGTCCAGGCCGAACAGGTTGCCCGGCGCGCCGATGTGCAGTTCATCACCCTCTTGCACCTGCTCATGCATGTAGCGCGAGCCGCCGCGCGAGGCTTCTTCCAGCCGCACTGCGATCTGGTAGTGGGCCGGGTTGTCCAGCGCGCTGGTCAGCGAGTAAGCGTTGCGCAGCCGGCCGCTGTCCATATGGACCACGACGTGGCTGCCGCTGGAGAAAGCGGGCAGCGCGCCGCCGTCGCAGGGTTGCAGGGTGAAGCGCTTGATGCCGGCGGCCAGCGGCTCGACGCGGCCGACGCGTACGCGGAGCGTGTCAGTCATGGCAATACCTCGGAATGCAGGGAATGTCGGGAAGAGAGAGGGCAGGCGAGCCAGGCGCCGCCTGCCTCGCCAGATCAGGAGATCACGGTCAGCCGCGCGGCGATCCACACCACCGCCGCGCCGGCGATCAGCGCCACGTAGGGCAGCTTGCCGGCACGCGCATGCGGCAGTTCCATGTCGCGGCGCATCGACTCGGGGAACTGGCCCTTGTCCTGGACATAGTGGCGGTAGACGAAGACCGGCACGATCAGCAGCGCGGCGATCAGGCCATTGCGCAGCGTGTTCTCGCCCTGGAAGTTGGCGCCGGCGCCGACAAAAGCCAGGTCGAAGAAGCCGCAGAACGCGCCCAGTGCCAGCAGCCAGTTCTTGCACTTGTACGGGCGGGCCCAGTCCGCGCGGTCCATGCGGTGGATCCAGCCGGCCTGCAGGTTCAGGAACACGAAGATCATGTAGCAGACATTGCTGATCGACAGCACCGCCATGTAGTTCGACATCAGCAGCAGGAACAGGTTGAACAGCAGGTCCGTCCACATCGCGCGCGTCGGGGAGCCGTGCTCGTTGACGTGCGAAAGGTAGCGCGGCAGCCAGCCGTCGAGCGAGGCCTGGTACAGCGTGCGCGACGAACCCATCATCGAGGTCATCACGATCAGCAGGATCGCCAGCACCAGCATCACCACGATCACGTTGAACACCACCGCGCCGCCGCCGACGAACTTGGCCATTGCCGCGCCCACGCCGGAGCCGTCGACGATGTCGGGCGCCAGCATGCCCTGCAGCCCGAGCGAGCCCTGGAAGGCGATCGGCACCGCGATGAACATGAACAGGCACAGCACGCCGGACCAGAAGATCGCCTTGAAGGTGTCCTTCTGCGGGTCCTTGAACTCGCGGGTGTAGCAGACCGCGGTCTCGAAGCCGAAGGTCGACCAGCAGGCCAGGAACATCGCGCCCATCGCCGTGCTGATGCCGGCCGCGTTCCAGCCGCCCAGCACCGCGGCGCCGGTGGCGTCATGCGTCAGCGGCAGCAGCGGCAGGAAGTTGGTCGAGGGCATGTCGCCGGTGAACAGCGGCACCAGCGCGATCACCACCAGCGGCGTCAGCGAAGCGATGCCCAGGATGCGCTGCGTGGTAGCCGCGGCCGAGGCGCCGCTGTGCTGCAGCTTGAAGGTGATCAGCAGGAATGCCGTCGCCAGCAGGAAGGTGGAGTTCACCCGCAGCGTCAGGCCTTTGCTGACGAAGCCCAGGTCGACCAGCGTCAGCTGCCACGTGTTGATGACCGAATCGGGCGGGAACAGCGCGCTCAGCATGTAGCCGGCGGCCAGGCTGGTGCCCAGCGCCAGCATCGGCGACCACGCCACCCAGTTGCACCACACCGAGACCGGCGCGACGAACTTGCTGTAGCGCACCCAGCCGAGCGCGCCGTACACCGAGGCGCCGCCCGACTTGTGCGGATACAGGCCCGAGATCTCGGCGTAGACGAAGCACTGCGCAAAGCCGATCAGGATGGCCAGGATCCAGATCACCCACGCCGGGTTGCCGATGGTGGCGGACACGCCGCCGATGGTGAAGAGCACGCCGGCGGGCACGCCGCTGGTGACCCAGAAGGCGTCCTTCCAGGTCAGGGTGCGCTGCAGTTCATGGGATTGGGTTGGCTGGGTCTGTTGCTGCGCAGGGGCGAGCGGCGCCTGCGCGCCGATCGACAGCACGTCTTTTTGCGAATACACGAAATGTCTCCTTGCTTCCCGGTGCCGTTTGTCTGGAGCGCTAGCTCCGTCACGGTCTGCCGTCTGCGGTGGGTAGGTACTTGGGTACTGCCTGCCGGTCGTTACGACGGTCGGGAATCTGTGGCGGGAATTTTGGGGGCGTTTCTCATCCTTGTCTCCTGTTGTCATCCCGGGGTTGCCGCGATCCCCGAATGCAGGTCTCGCGACTTCCGGTGTCTTATCAATTCACCAAAAGTAAATTACAGCACTAATGGTGTTTCGAATGAGTATAGGAACGGCGCTGTGCCATGGCAACGGAAGTTTTGTATCGCGTTGCAATCGGCACCGGCCGCGCCGTGGGTTACTGCTGCACGGGCTGCCCCGGACGCGGGCCACCCAACGTTTCAACCACCGCGCGCCCGGTCCGCCGGTTGCGCCACCATCCCAACAGCGTCAGCCCCAGCCAGAAGCACTGGGTCAGGAACGAGGCCAGGTTGAAGGCGCCGGTCAGCGAGATCAGGATGCAGCTCGGCCCGATCACGTTGAGGACGACCGCCAGCCGGCCGGTCGGGGATTTGTGCAGGACCTGCACGGCAAAGTGCGCGGCGACGTAGGCGGCTACGCCGACAAGTCCGGTCGCATCGGTAAGACCCAGGGAGGCCATGGTGGTGTGCTTCGTAAGGCAGTGGTACAGCGGTTGGTGAATGCCGTCAGAACGTCTTGGTCAGCGAGACCAGGAACGTGCTTTTCAGCGGGTTGGACACCGCCGGGTTGCCGGAGGAATCCAGCGCGCCGGTGGTGTAGTTGTCGTAGACGTCGGTGCGGCCCCAGCCGCGGGTGTAGGCGCCCGTCAGGGTCCAGCCGCCTTCGAACGCCTTGGAAACCGCGACGCGCACGTCGCGGAAGCTGTAGGCGGCAAAATTGCGCACGCGCTCCTGACCGTAGTGCAGCAGTAGCGAAACGCCGTGGCCGAGGTCGAAGGTGCCGTTGATGTCGAGGTAGCCCGAGCCGCGGCTGTGCAGGTTGTTGCCGGTCAACAGCGAGGCGCTGTTATAGCCGAAGTAGTCGGGCGTATAGGTCAGCCAGTACTTGACGTTGAACCACTTGTAGGTCAGCGAGGCGACTGCCTCGCCATAGTTGTATCTGGTCTGTGCGTACTGCAGTTTCGCGCCCGGATACAGGTAGTAGTAAACCTGTCCGGCGTAGACGAAGTCGCCGACTGTGCCGGTGTAGCCGGCATACAAGTCCCATTCGACCGTGCCGCCCTCGATGAACTTGTCGCTGATGCTCGACATCCAGGTGCCCGCGGAAAAGCCGCTCGGATGGGCGTAGTCGATGCCGCCCTGTACGGCAGGCTTGCCCCAGGTCTGGCGGAAGCCGCGCGAGACGTACTGCGAGGTCAGCGTCATGTTGGCGCTCCACGGCGACGCTACCGCAGCGGCTTCTGCCGGCGGCACGGTCGCGGTGACCTGCGGCACCGGCGCGACCGCCAGCGTGGTGTCGCCGTCGGCTTGAGCCAGCGCCGGCAGCGCCTGGCACAGCAACAGGGGCAGGGCGCCTTGCAGGGCCCGTCTTGCGGGAAAGCATTTGCGCAGCATGGAAGTTGTCTCCTCCTTGCAGCCGGTCTGGGTTTGTTGATGGGTCGCCGGCTTTTGGTGGTGTGGGAGGCGCGACGCGTCCGACTGGGCGCACGCTGCCCGCCGGGACCTTGGTCCCGGCAGCACATGTGCCGCAGTCTGGGGTTCGGGGCGGTAGGCCCGCGAGTCGCGCCGCTCGGGTCAGGCAGGCATCGGCACGGGGACGCGCGCGGTGGGTGGCTGCGCTCGCTCCGCACTCGCCTGCCTGCGCGCCGGCGCCGCCTTGTAGTAAGGCGCCGTCGAGCGCTGCAGCGGGGCGCGACCGCGGATCACGTCGGCCAGCTTCTCGGCCATCATGATCGTGGGCGCGTTCAGGTTGCCGGTGACGATCCTCGGCATGATCGAGGCATCGACCACGCGCAGGCCAGACAGGCCATGCACGCGGCCCTGGTTGTCGACCACGGCCATCGGGTCGGACGCGTCGCCCATCTTGCACGTGCACGACGGGTGCAGGGCGGTCTCGGCATGCTCGCGTACGAAGGCATCGATCTCGGCATCGCTCTGTATCATCATGCCGGGCTTGATCTCGCGGCCGCGGAACTGGTCCATCGCCTGCTGGCCGATGATCTCGCGCGTCAGGCGCACCGCGGCGCGGAACTCGCGCCAGTCCACGTCATGCGCCATGTAGTTGAACAGCAGGCGCGGCTTGACGCGCGGGTCGCGGCTGGCCAGCTTGACGAAGCCGGTGCTGGGCGAGCGCATCGAGCCCACATGGCACTGGAAGCCGTGCGACTGCACCGGGTTGCTGCCGTCGTAGTTCATCGCCAGCGGGATGAAGTGGTACTGCAGGTTGGGCCACGCAAACTCGTCGCTGCTGCGGATAAAGCCGCCCGCTTCGAAGTGGTTCGACGACGCGATGCCCGTGCCGCGCAGGTACCACTCGATGCCGATGGCCGGCTTGTTCCACCACTTCAGCGCGGGGTACAGCGACACGGGCTTAATGCATTCGTACTGCAGGTACATCTCCAGGTGGTCCTGCAGGTTTTCGCCGACGCCTTTCAGGTCCGCGACGGGATCGATGCCGAACGCGCGCAGCTCATCGGCATTGCCCACGCCGGAGCGCAGCAGCAGTTGCGGCGAGGCCACCGCGCCATTGCTGACGATCACTTCGCGGCGCGCGCGCGCTTCACGCACGTGATCGCCCTGGATGTATGACACGCCGATGGCGCGCTGCCCGGAGAACAGGACGCGGTCCGCGAGCGCACGGGTGTGCACGGTCAGGTTGGGCCGGTCCTTCGCCTGGTCGAGGTAGGCCAGCGACGTGCTGCAGCGGCGGCCGCGCGCGGTGGTGGTGCGGTCCATCGGACCGAAGCCTTCCTGCCTGTAGCCGTTCAGGTCGTCGGTCTTGCCATAGCCAGCCTGCTCGCCGGCCTTGATAAAGGCGTCGAACAGCGGGCTGATGTTCGCCTTCGGGGTGGTCACATGCAGCGGGCCGTTGCCGCCGTGGTAGTCGTTGGCGCCCTTGTCGTAGGTCTCGGCCTTGCGGAAGTAGGGCAGGCAGTCGGCGTAGCTCCAGTCCTCCAGCGACCGGTTCTCCGCCCAGCCGTCATAGTCCATCGCGTTGCCGCGGATATAGACCATGCCGTTGATCAGCGACGACCCGCCCAGTCCCTTGCCGCGGCCCTGCGTCATGCGGCGGTTGTTCATGTGCGGCTCGGGCTCGGTCACATAGGCCCAGTTATAGGTGGTGCCCTGCAGCGGATACGCCAGCGCCGCAGGCATCTGCGTGCGCCAGTCCAGGCGCCAGTCTGGGCCGCCGGCTTCCAGCAGCAGCACCGAGACACCGGCGTCCTCGGTCAGCCGCGCCGCCAGCACGCAGCCCGCGGAACCTGCGCCGACGATGATGTAGTCGTACTCTTGGATTGCCTGCATGGTGCAATCTCCTTGTGTGCTTGACGCCGTGCGTGGCAGCCCGGGGACGGTACCGCCGCGCACGCGATTGCGAAGTCAGCTGCGCTCAGGCGCCAAACCAGCCCATCGCCTTGGGGGCCAGGTTGATATAGCTGTGCTTGAGCTCGGTGTACTCGTCCAGGCCGATGCGGGCCAGCTCGCGGCCGATGCCGCTCGCCTTGTAGCCGCCCCACGGCGCTTCCGGGAAGTACGGGTGGTAGTCGTTGACCCACACCGTGCCGAAGCGCAGCGCGCGCGACATGCGGTTGGCCTTGTCCAGGTCGCGGGTCCAGACCGCGGCGGCCAGGCCGTACGGCGTGTCGTTGGCGGCACGCAGTGCCTCTTCTTCGGAGCGGAAACGCTCGGCCGTGATCACCGGCCCAAAAATCTCCTCCTTCGCAATCTTCATGTCTGCCGTCACGTCGGCCAGCAGCGTCGGCTCCAGCCAGTAGCCCTTCTTGTACACGTCGCCGGCCGGCCGCTTGCCGCCGTGGACCAGGCGCGCGCCTTCCGCAATGCCGGCCTGCACCATGCCAAGGATCTTCTCGTGCTGTTGCGCCGACTGCACCGGGCCCATTTGCGTTTCGCCATGAAAGCCGTTGCCGATCACGATGCGCGGCAGGCGTTCGGCCAGCCGGCTGATGAATGCATCATAGATGCTGTCCTCGATCATCAGGCGCGAGCCGGCGGAGCAGACCTGGCCGGCGTGGAAGAACGCGGCGTTGAGCGCGTAGTCCACCGCGGCATCCAGGTCGGCATCGGCAAAGACGATGTTGGGGTTCTTGCCGCCCAGCTCCAGACCGATGCGCTTGAAGTTGCCGGTGGCGGCCTTCATGATGCTCTCGCCGGCAAAGGCGCCGCCGGTGAAGGACACCAGGTCCACATCCAGGCTCTCGGCCAGTTCGGCCCCGACTTCGGCGCCGCCGGTCACCAGGTTGAACACGCCTGGCGGCAGGTCCAGCTCGGCCACCAGCTGCGTGAAGTGGTGCGTGGTCAGCGGCGTCAGGTTGCTGGGCTTGATCACCACGGTGTTGCCCGCGCCCAGCGCCGGCGCGATCTTCCATGCGGCCTGCAGCAGCGGGTAGTTCCACGGCGTGATCAGGCCGCACACGCCGACCGGCTCGCGCAGCGTGCGGCTGATGACGTGGTGCGGCGCTTCGTTGACGGCGCCCGATTCCGACGCCACCAGCCCGGCAAAGTAGCGGAAGGTGGCGGCGATATCGCCCATGTCGGTGCGGCTCTCGGCCAGCGTCTTGCCGGTGTTGAGCGACTCCAGGTGGGCGAGCTTCTCGGCATCGCGGTCGATCAATCCGGCGATCTTGTTCAGCAGTCTGGCGCGGTCACGGATCGTCGTCTGGCGCCACGGGCCGTCGAAGGCCTTGCGCGCAGCTGCGATGGCCAGGCGCGCGTCGGCGCGGGTGGCTTCGGCGGCCTGGGCGATCACGGATTCGTCGGCCGGGCTCACGATGGCGCGCGTGCCGTGGTCGACGGGCGACTGCCACTGGCCGTCGATATAGAGCTGGGTCTGGATCATTGCTGCGGTTCCTCGTTATCTTGTTGGTTCAGGCGGCCAGCGCGTCGAGCACCATCTGCTGGAAGTGCTGCACGCCGTGCTCGCCGATGGCGGAGGTCTTGTCGTCGGTGACCA
Source organism: Cupriavidus sp. IK-TO18 (assembly GCF_015549295.1). Taxonomy (NCBI): domain Bacteria; kingdom Pseudomonadati; phylum Pseudomonadota; class Betaproteobacteria; order Burkholderiales; family Burkholderiaceae; genus Cupriavidus; species Cupriavidus sp. IK-TO18. The sequence continues at coordinate 90,146 of NZ_JADGMP010000029.1, read as the reverse complement.
GCAGCGGACCTTGCCCGTTGCGGTAGCCGCGCGACTTCAGGCCGCGCTGCACCGATTCGACGATGCTGAGGTCTTCCGGCTTGAGCACGTTCTTGTAGTACTCGATCAGCTGTTCCTGCTCGGCCGTGGGCGTGCTGTCGCGGAAGTAGAACTCGAAGTGCTGGATGGTGGTGTCGGCATCCACCGGGAACATGTAGAACACGCCATAGTTGCCGTCGCCCGGCAGCACGTTCAGCGTGACGTTGGGCCACAGCCAGTACGCGGCGAAGTCGGTATTGGGCGCATCGCTGTCATACGTGAAGGCGTCGCTGCCGGAGCGGGTCTGTCCGACCTGGCTGGTGTAGAGGCCGCGCACTTCGTGCTTGTAGGTCTCCATCCTGATCGACTCGACCAGCGCCGGGTGCGCGGTCTGGCAGTGCAGGCACTCCAGGTAGTTGTCGACCACCACCTTCCAGTTGGCCTTCATTTCGTAGGTGAGCTTGTGCGCCGGTACCAGCTTGTCGACGTCAGGGCAGCGCGCGCGGATCTCGTCGTTCAGGCCGGCGGCCAGTTCCGACAGCGGCTTCGCATCCATGTCCAGGTTGACGAAAATCAGGCCGCAGAACTCTTCCACGCGCACCGGCGTCAGCCCGGCGTTGTCCTTGCAGAAGCCCGGCACGTTTTCGGCGTTGCGCACATGGATCAGCTTGCCGTCCAGGCCGAACGACCACGCGTGGTACGGGCAGGTGATCACGTTCTTTGCCTTGCCGGCGCCATCGGCGAACAGCTCGTGCGCGCGGTGCGGGCACACGTTGTAGAACGCGCGCAGCACGCCGTCGCGGCCGCGCACCACGAACACGTTCTCGCCCGCCACCTTGGCGGTGGCGTACTGGTTGTTCTCGGCGACCTGGCTCTTGTGCATCACGCAGACCCAGCTGCGCGCGAAGATCGTCTTCTTTTCGTGCTCGAAGATCTCCGGCGAGGTGTAGTAGTGGGCCGGCAGCGTGTAGGCCAGCGGGGTGGTGCTGCAGGCGGCGGTGGTCTCTTGCATGGGGGTGTCTCCTCGTTTGTCTCGGTCTGTGCGGTGACTTGTCGATTCACTGAAAGTAAATTAAATTACCACCAGTGATGTGGAATGAAGTCTAGTGACGAGAGCGGGAGCGGCGCAATATGGTAAAAGCGATCGATAGAACATACACAATTGATCCAAGCTATCAAGTCACGCGATTTACCCCGATGGTGTAAGGTTCGAGTTACTCAATTCACCATCGGTTGAAAAAAAGTAGAGGGGGGATGCCATGACCGAAGACACTTTTGCCACCCGCCTGAAAGGCGTGCTGGAGGGCAAAAGGATCATGCTCAAGCAGGTGGCCGAGGCCCTGTCGGTCTCGCCATCGGCGGTACACAAGTGGACCCGCGGCGGCGAGATCGAATACGAGCGCCTGCTGGCGCTGGCGCGCTTCCTGGGCGTGAACTGGCTGTGGCTGCGATATGGCGAGCAGGCCATCGCCGACCTGGAGGCAAGCAGCGCGTCCGATCCGCACATCAAGGAACTGCGCCAGAAGCACCTGGCCGAGATCATGGAAAGCGAGGCGCGTATGAAGTTCGCGCAGGAGGTCTCGGGCATCGTCACGTGGGAATGGAACGTGCTGACCGACGGCCTGACGTACTCATCCAACGACGTCACGCTGTTCGGCCGGCATATCCGCAACATGGACGACTTCTGGGCCTGCGTGCATCCGGCCGACGTGGCGCGGCTCAAGGAAGTGCTGGCGCGCACGCTGGGCGCGCAGGAAATGCACGAGTGGGAATTCCGCGTGGTGCACGAGGGCACCACGCGCTGGATCTCGTCGCGGGCCACGCTGGTGCGCGATTTCGACCAGCGCCCGGTGAAGATGATCGGCGTCAGCCTGGACATCACCGAACGCCGCCGCGCCGAGGCCGCGCTGCGCCAGAACGAGGCGCTGCTGGCCAAGGCGCAGGAGATCGCGCACCTGGGCGGCTGGTACTGGAACATCCAGACCGACGACTGCGCCTGGACCGACGAGGCCTATCGCATCTTCGGGTGGGCGCCGCAGGCGTTCAAGGTGACGATGGACCGCTACCTGGCCTCGATCGTCGAGGAGGATCGCCCGCGCGTGCAGGCCGCCATCCGCGCGGCCACCGTCGACAAGGCGCCGTACCGCGTGGACTACCGCATCACGCTGCCCGACGGCAGCCTCCGCGACATCCACGAGGAAGGCGAGGTCACGCTGGACGAGCACGGCAATGCGCTGACCATGGTGGGCGCGTCGCAGGACGTGACCGAGCAGAAGCGCGTCAAGGCCGCGTTGGTGGAGGCGTTGGCAGAGGGGGAGGGTGGCACGGAGGGGCCGAAAGCGGCGAAGAGCAGGCGTTGAGGGGCATCCGTCAGGTGCGACGCTACGCGCTGTGGTGAAACAATCGTTTCGCACCGGGTGGCTTTCGGGTGATGCCGGCGTACTTTTCGGTGAAAACGTCTTGATTGCATGGGAAATCGTAAATGCAACAAATGTTGCGCAAATCCCCGCCAAGTCCTTATACTGTTTCGCACCGCGCCACGATGCGTGTCGCCCGTGCCGCGCAGCCGTAGCGTCCGGCCATTGCCACCACCACGCCATCATGACCCACGTATTCCATCGCAATCCGCGTCAGAAACTGCCCGTCGCCGTTGCCGGGCAGGGGATCGAACTGATCGACAGCGAAGGCAAGCGCTACCTCGATGCCTCCGGCGGCGCCGCCGTATCGTGCCTCGGGCACGCGCACCCGCGTGTGATCGAGGCGATCAAGTCGCAGCTCGACACCATTGCCTACGCGCATACCTCGTTCTTCACCACCGAGGTGTCGGAAACGCTGGCCGAAACGCTGGCGCACGCCGCGCCCGGAGATCTCGACCATGTGTATTTCGTCTCGGGCGGCTCCGAAGCCGTGGAATCGGCGCTGAAGCTGGCGCGCCAGTATTTCGTCGAGGTGGGCCAACCGGGCCGCCGCCATTTCATCGCGCGCCGTCAGAGCTACCACGGCAACACGCTCGGCGCGCTGGCGATCGGCGGCAATGCCTGGCGGCGCGAGCCGTTCCTGCCGCTGCTGGTGCCGGCGCATCACGTCTCGCCGTGCTACGCCTATCGCGACCAGCAGGCTGGCGAGACCGACGCGCAGTACGCACAGCGGCTCGCCGACGAGCTCGAAGCGAAGATCCTGGAACTGGGGCCGGACACCGTCGCCGCTTTCGTCGCCGAGACGGTGGTCGGCGCCACCGCCGGCGCGGTGCCGCCGGTGGGCGACTACCTGAAGCGCATCCGCGCCGTGTGCGACAAGTACGGCGTGCTGCTGATCCTGGACGAAGTGATGTCCGGCATGGGCCGCACCGGCCACCTGTTCGCGTGCGAAGAGGATGGCGTGGTGCCGGATATCGTCACCATTGCCAAGGGCCTCGGGGCCGGCTACCAGCCGATCGGGGCGATGCTGTCGACGCGCCGCATCTATGACGCCATCGTCGGCGGCAGCGGCTTCTTCCAGCACGGCCATACCTACATCGGGCATGCCACCGCCTGTGCAGCGGCGCTGGCGGTGCAGCGCATGATTGCCGAAGACAGGCTGCTGGCCAATGTGCTGGCCCGCGGCGAGCAATTGCGCGCGCGGCTGCGCGAAGCACTGGGCGACCATCCCAACCTGGGCGACGTGCGCGGACGCGGGCTATTTGTCGGCGTGGAGTTTGTCGCGGACCGCGACAGCAAGGCGACGCTCGATCCCACGCTGAAGACGCATGCGCGACTCAAGTCTGCGGCGATGCAGAACGGGTTGCTGGTCTATCCGATGGGTGGCACGGTGGACGGCGTGCGTGGCGACCACGTGTTGTTTGCGCCGCCGTTTATCAGTACGGAGCAGGATATCGACAATATCGTGGGGCGCTTTGCAGCGGCGGTGCGGGCTGTGCTGCCGGCGGGGGTAGTTGCTGCAGTGTAGGGCGTGGGCGCGCGAGCGCTGCCTCGCCATCAAGTGCGGTGGTGCGCCGGCGCGCTAATACGCAAGCCTCCACCGCTGGCGAAGGCTCCCCTCTCCCGCGAAGTGGGAGAGGGGAGCAAACCATCGGTAGGGATGCGTTGTCGCAGCCCCGCTCAAGCCTCCAGCTTGAACTCCCCCACCACCTGCTGCAACTCCGTAGCCTGCCCCGCCAGCGCACTCGAAGCACTGGCCGCCTGCTCCACCAGTGCGGCGTTCTGCTGCGTCACGCTGTCCATCTGCGCCACCGCTTCATTCACCTGCGCGATCCCCGCGCTCTGCTGTTCCGACGCCACGGTGATCTCGCCCAGCAGCGCCGTGACGCGGCTGACTGACTGCACGATTTCATGCATGGTCTCGCCCGCCTGCCCGACCAGCGCCGAGCCGCTGTCCACCTGCTGCACCGAGGCGTCGATCAGCTGCTTGATCTCCTTGGCCGCCGCGGCGCTGCGTTGCGCCAGCGTGCGCACCTCGCCCGCCACCACGGCGAAGCCGCGGCCCTGCTCGCCGGCGCGCGCGGCTTCCACCGCGGCGTTTAGCGCGAGGATGTTGGTCTGGAAGGCAATGCCTTCGATCACTTCGATGATGTCGGTGACCTTGCGCGAACTGGCGCTGATCGCCGACATGGTCTGGACCACGTGGCCGACCACCTCGCCGCCGCGCTCGGCGATGCCGGATGCGGCTTCCGCGAGGCCGTTGGCCGCGCGTGCGCGTTCGGTGTTCTGGCGCACCATCGCCGTCAGCTCGCCCATGCTGGCCGCGGTCTGCTGCAGCGAGGCGGCCTGTTCCTCGGTGCGCTGCGACAGGTCGGTATTGCCGGCGGCGATCTGGTGCGAGGCCGCGCCGATGGAATCGGTGGCGGCCTTGATGCGCGTCACCAGGTCGGTGAGCATGTCTTCCATCTCGCCCAGCCCGCCCAGCAGCCGGCCGAATTCGCCGCCGCGCTCGGTCTCGAAGTCCTGGCTCAGGTCGCCGGCGGCCACTGTCTCGGCGATGTAGACCGCTTCGGCCAGCGGCGCCTCGATGCTGCGCGCCAGGGCCCAGGTGGCCGCCACCGCCACGCCCAATCCGGCCACGCCAAGCGCCACCAGCAGGTTGCGCGCGTTGCCGTCGGCGGCGCCCTGCATGCGCGGCAGTGCGATCGCGATGCCGACCGCCGCCAGTGACCACATGGCGCCGAACGCCGCGCCGAGCTTCATCCGTATTCCCAGGTTCTGCATGTCTCCTCCGTTCCCCCGCTGTCCAAGTCGGCTGTCATGGCGCCTCGCCGGTGCCGGTTCGCCGGCACGCACGCTTGACGCCTCAACCTACTGTTATCGACGGCGGAAGGCGGGGCTTTAGGGAATTTTTTGCGGACGGGGGCCAAAGGCACCGCCGGGCGGCACGGCTCACCCTTCGCGGTAGCAGAACGTCTCGAACGACGACGCCAGCGCCGCGCGCCCCGGCGCGCTCAACGATGCGCCAGGCACCGCCACCGTGCCCGTCCGGCAGGCCTGCACGGCATAGTGGCGCACGCCATGCGCGGCCAGCGAGCGTGCCAGCGCCAGCAAGCGCGGCTCGCTGAGGCAGGCGGGATCCCACGTTGTCCGGCATTCGAACGGGACGCCGGCGCCGATCAGCAGCGCCAGGCTGGCCTGCACGCGCGCCAGGCCGCCGGGCCGTCCAACCAGCGCATCGTGGCCGGCGGCGTCCGCCTTGATATCCAGCCCGACCCAGTCCAGCAGTGGCAACAGTGCGGCGAGACGGCGCGGGTAGATGCCGGCGGTATGTAGCCCCACCTTGAAACCGAGCGCGCGCACCGCCGCGGCCAGGTCCGGCAGGCGCGCTTCGCTGAGCGGCTCGCCGCCGGAAAACACTACGCCGTCGAGCAGCCCGGCGCGGGTCTTCAGCCAGTCCAGCACTGCAGGCCAGGCATAGGCCGCATGGCGCCGCTGCAGGTGGGCGTTGTGGCAATAGCCGCAGCGCCACGGGCAGCCGGCGATAAACAGCACCGCCGCCAGCTGGCCGGGCCAGTCCACGCTGGAGAATGGCACCAGGCCGGCGAGCGCCGGCCCGCCCAGCAATGACGCGGTGGCCGCCGGCGCGGGCACCGGTATGGCCGTGAGGCAGGGGCTGTCAGCGACAGGCGCTTTCGGTGAAGAAAAGCCGCTCATTGAACTCCCCCTGCTTGCCGGTGTTGAAGGACGTCACGGGCCGGTGATAGCCCATCACCCGGGTCCAGACCTCGCAGCGGGTACGCAGGGCGGGATCGAGGGCCGGCGTGGCTGGCTGGCGCGATTCGGTATTCATGAGAGCTCCTCTTCAGGTTGGGTTTGCGGCGCGCTCGCCGCGGCTGGGGCGCGTGCCAGCAACTCGGCATCGCACCGGGGACAGAACTCGTGGCGCCCGCTCAGGTAGCCGTGCTTCGGGCAGATCGAGAACGTGGGCGTGACGGTGAGGTACGGCACGCGGAAGCGCGACAGCGCGCGCCGGACCAGCGCCTTGCAGGCCTGTGCGCCGGACAGGGCTTCGTTCATGTACAGGTGCAGCACGGTGCCGCCGGTGTACTTGCCTTGCAGCGCCTCCTGCATCGACAGCGCGGTGAACGGATCGTCGGTATAGCCGGCCGGCAACTGGCTGGAATTGGTGTAGTAGGGCTGCTCGGCGGTGCCGGCCTGCAGGATGTCGGGCCAGCGCTTGCGGTCTTCACGCGCAAAGCGGTAGGTGGTGCCTTCGGCCGGCGTTGCCTCCAGGTTGTAAAGGTGGCCGGTCGCCTCCTGGAACTCGCCGATGCGCGCGCGCACATGATCGAGCAGCCGCAATGCCATGGCATGCCCGCCCGGCGTCGTGATGTCGTCGGCGTCGCCGGAGAAATTCCGGATCATTTCGTTGATGCCGTTGACGCCGAGCGTGCTGAAGTGGTTGCGCAGCGTGCCGAGGTAGCGGCGCGTATAGGGATACAGCCCCGCGTCGATGTAGTGCTGCACCACGCGGCGCTTGTCTTCGAGCACGTCTCGGCCCAGCGCCAGCAGGCGGTCCAGTGCTGCCGTCAGCCCGGCCTCGTCGCCCGCGTGCAGGTAGCCCAGGCGCGCGCAGTTGACGGTGACCACGCCGACCGAGCCGGTCTGCTCGGCCGAGCCGAACAGGCCGTTGCCGCGCTTGAGCAGTTCGCGCAGGTCCAGCTGCAGGCGGCAGCACATGGAGCGGACCATGTGCGGCTCCAGGTCGGAATTGATGAAATTCTGGAAGTAGGGCAGCCCGTAGCGCGCCGTCATCTCGAACAGCGGCTCGGCATTGGCATGGTCCCAGTCGAAGTCCGGCGTGATGTTGTAGGTGGGGATCGGGAAAGTGAAGGCGCGCCCGCGCGCATCGCCCTGCATCATCACCTCGATGTAGGCGCGGTTGATCATGTCCATCTCCGGCTGCAGGTCGCCGTAGGTGAACGGCATTTCCTCGCCGGCGATATACGGCACCTGGCCGGCCAGGTCCTGCGGGCAGGTCCAGTCGAAGGTGAGGTTGGTGAACGGCGTCTGCGTGCCCCAGCGGCTTGGCACGTTCAGGTTGAATACAAGCTCCTGCATCGCCTGGCGTACCGCGCGGTAGTCCATGCGGTCGTGCCGCACGAACGGCGCCATGTAGGTATCGAAGCTGGAAAATGCCTGCGCGCCGGCCCACTCGTTCTGCAGCGTGCCGAGGAAGTTGACGATCTGGCCGACGGCGGCCGACATATGCCTGGGCGGGTTGGCCTCGACCTTGCCCGGCACGCCGTTGAAGCCTTCCGCCAGCAACTGGCGCAGCGACCAGCCGGCGCAGTAGCCGGACAGCATGTCGAGGTCATGGATATGCAGGTCGCCGTCGCGGTGCGCCTGCCCGGATTCAGGGCTGAAGATTTGCGACAGCCAGTAGTTGGCCGTGACCTTGCCGGCGACGTTGAGGATCAGTCCGCCCAGGCTATAGCCCTGGTTGGCGTTGGCGCGCACGCGCCAGTCGCGCTGGGCCAGGTATTCCTCCATGGCGCTGGCCACGTCGACCTGGCCGCCGGGCTGGGCCGGCGGCAGCGTGCCGGCTTGCTGTGCGTCGCGCATGTTTACCCCTTTATGTAGTGTGTGACGCACAGGTTAGCACTACATATAGTGGTCATGAGCTGCCGGAGTCATGTGTTCTGCGTCTAGGTTGACGGCTGTCAACCGACATAACCGGCGCCTGGCTGGCTGGGGCAGCGCTTGCGCGCGCGCAAAGCCATATTTCCGGGCGGGGCATTCCCGCTGCGGTGCAACGCACGTCTCCCAAAACGCAAACCGGCCCCGAAGGGCCGGCAGGCAGTTCACGCGCGAGGCGTGGTGAGGGGTCAGGCGGCCTGCTTCAGTTCCGCCAGCGCGCGCCGGCCTGCCACCAGTTGTTGCGCCACTTCAGCGACGCGCGCACCGAGGTGCTCGGCGGTGCGCAGGTCCGCCAGCGGCGGCACCACGTCGGCGCTTTCATCGGCGTTGGACTGCGCGGCGGCGCCGAGGAAGAAGCCATGGCGGTTCAGCGAGTCCTCGGTCGACTTGGAGTTGTTGTGGCCCGGGGGCAGGCCCAGGTTGACCCAGTGCATGCCGTGCTGTGCCGCGAAAATGGCGATCTGCTGCAGCGTTGCCAGCTTGTCGCCCGAACGCGAGGCGGCGTTGGTGAAGCCGGCCGCGACCTTGTTGGCCCACTTGCCGCCCTTGGCGAAGACGTTGCGCGAGGTGGCGTCCATGAAGCCCTTGAACTGCGCCGAGGCGCTGCCCATGTAGGTCGGCGCACCGAAGATGATGGCGTCGACCTGCTCCAGCGTGTCCCAGTGCTGGTCGATGTCTTCCACCGGAATCAGCAGGCTTTCGGCACCCGCCACGCTGCCGGCGCCGCGGGCGACGGCCTGGGCCTGCTTGGCGGTGTGGCCGTAGCCGCTGTGGTAGACGATGGCGACGCGGGTAGGTTGGGTATGCATGGTGTCTAGTCCCTTGATTTTAAAAATCTGAATGACCGTTTGCTGCGCTGCGCTGTGGCGTGTCTGCCTTTTAGTATCGCGCGTTGTGTCGGCCGGTGAAGAGAGTTTAGGCACGCGGTTACCCCTGCGTGAGGCCATTCATTAAACAAATTATTGAAATATTTTGAAGTTTCGATCGTGCCGCGCTGGACGATCGTCCACGCAGCGCTATCCCGGGTTTTCCCCGCAGCGGCGGCCATGGAAAAGCGCCCCGGGACGCGATAAAGTTGCGGCACCACCACTTGTGGCCCACGCCCCCGACCATCATGAGACCAGGCGGCACGCAGCCTTCGTCGGTCTTGCATCAGCGCCGTCCCTGCCTCCGCGTGCTGGTGCCCAGGGCATTGGCGCTAGCAGCCTTGCTGCTCACATGCGCCGGCGTGCGCGCCGCAGATGCGCCGGACAGCGCGGTGGCCGCCGCCACCGGCGAAACCCTCTCCGACATCGTGGTCACCGCCACCCGCAGCGAGCAGCGCCGCTTCGACGCGCCCGCCGCGGTAGACAGCGTGCCGGTCGATCCGCTGCGCAGCGCCACGCCGCTGGTCAATCTGTCCGAAGTGCTGGCGGGTGTGCCGGGCGTGGCCGTGCGCGACCGGCAGAACTATTCGCAGGACCTGCAACTGGCGGTGCGCGGCTTCGGCACGCGTTCCACATTCGGCGTGCGCGGCGTTCGGCTCTATGTCGACGGCATCCCCGCGACCATGCCGGACGGGCAGGGCCAGGCCTCCACCGCCGACCTGCCCAACGCCGGCCGGGTCGAGGTGCTGCGCGGCCCGTTTGCGCAGATGTACGGCAATGCCTCGGGCGGCGTGGTGCAGGTGTTTACGCCCGACCCGCCCAAGGACGGCTTTACCGCGCGCGCGTCGACCGGCTTCGGCTCGGACGGCCAGTGGCAGGCCGGGGTGGCGCTGGCCGGCGGCAACGAGCGCCTGGGCGGCTCGCTCGATGCCTGGACCTACCAGACCGACGGCTACCGCGACCATTCGGCGGCGCGCCGCTACCAGCTCAATGCACGCGTGGTGGCGCAGCCGGCCAGCGGCACGCGCGTGACCGGCCAGTTCAACTACTTCAACCAGCCGCTGGCGCAGGATCCGCTCGGGCTGACGCGCGCGCAGGCCGATGCCAACCCGCGCCAGGCGGTGCCGGCGGCGACCCAGTTTGACACCGGCAAGAACGTCGAGCAGGCGCAGGCGGGCGTGGTGGCGGAGCACCAGCTGACCGACCTCGACAGCCTCTCCGGGCGTCTCTACGGCGGCACCCGCAACCTGTACCAGCGGCTCGGCTTCAGCGGCGCCGCGCCGACGTCGTCTGGCGGCATCGTCGACCTGGATCGCATCTTTGGCGGCGGTGCGCTGTCCTGGAGCCGGCGCACTACCGCCAACAGCCTGCCGCTGCGGTGGACTGCCGGGGTGGAAGCCAACGGCATGCGCGACGGCCGCAACGGCTATGTCAACCAGGATGGCAGCCAGGGCGCGCTGCGGCGCGACGAGACCAATACCGCGACCGACCTGGGCGCCTTCGCGCAGGTCGACTGGACCTTCCACCCCGCCTGGCAGGTGGTCGGCGGCGTGCGTGCCAGCCGCGTGCGGCTCGGCATCGACGACCAGTTCATCACCGCGGCCAGCCCGGACGACAGCGGCACCGCCACCTACAGCAACGTCAGCCCGGTGCTGGGACTGGTGTGGCATGCGCTCGATACCCTGAACGTCTACGCCAACCTCGGGCGCGGTTTCGAGACGCCGACGCTGACCGAGATCGCCTATGGCCCCGGCGGGGTCGGCAGCAACCTTGGCCTGCGCGCCTCGACCAGCCGCCAGGGCGAGATCGGCATCAAGTGGCAGGCTGACGGGCAGCGGCTGGAGGCCGCGCTGTTCGATGCCGACAGCCACGACGAAGTGGTGCCGCAATCGAACAACGCGGGCCGCACCGTCTACCAGAACGTCAACGGCGTGCGCCGGCGCGGCTTCGAGCTGGGCTGGCGCGGCGGCTTCCTGGGGCAGGTCGGCACGCCGGGGCAGGGCGGCGGCAGCCGCGTCGAGGCCGGGCTGGCCTATACCTGGCTCGATGCCTATTTCGGCGATGCCTTCGTCAACGCGCAGGGCCAGACCGTGGCCGCGGGCAACCGGCTGCCCGGCACCGCGCGCCACAGCCTCAGCGCAGAGGTGGCCTGGCGGCCGCTGGCGCCGCTCACGCTCGGCGCCGAGATGCGCGTCGACAGCCGCGTCTATGCCGACGATCTCAACACGCAGGCCGCGCCCGGCTACGCGGTCTTCAACCTGCGCGCGGGCTATGAGTTCCGCATCGGCCCGACTCGCGCCTACCTGTTCGGCCGCATCGACAACGTGACCGACCGGCGCTATATCGGCTCGGTGATCGTCAACGAGGCCAACGGGCGTTACTTCGAGCCGGCACCGGGCCGGCGCTTCTTCATCGGGCTGCGCGCGGCCTTGTAGGCTCGGCACGCGTCGGGCGGTCGTGCACCGGTTTCGCTGACTGCCTGTTGATTGCCTGTTGATTGCCTGTTGCGCCATTGCCCTTTAAGGTGTTGGCTTTGGCTGCGTCCGCCTGCATGCCCAACCAGTCATTGCCGGCGGCAGCGCGCGCCAGACCGGAGTTTGCGTAATGACCGCGCCCATGCCAGACCTTCCCGTCGTGCCGTCGCCGGACGACCGTACCCGCCGCATCATGCTGTGGGTCGTGGCGGTCGGCTTCTTCATGCAGACGCTGGACTCGACCATCGTCAACACCGCCTTGCCGTCGATGGCGCGCAGCCTCGGCGAGAGCCCGCTGCGGATGCAGTCCGTGGTGATCGCCTACTCGCTGACCATGGCGGTGATCATCCCGGCCTCGGGCTGGCTCGCCGACCGCTTCGGCACGCGCACCATCTTCCAGACCGCGATCGGCCTGTTCGTGGCCGGCTCGCTGCTGTGCGCGTACGCGCCCACGCTCAACTTCCTGGTCGGCGCACGCGTGGTACAGGGCGTGGGGGGCGCCATGCTGCTGCCGGTCGGACGGCTCTCGGTGCTGCGCACCTTCCCGCGCGAACAGTACCTGCAGGCGCTGAGCTTCGTTGCCATCCCGGGCATGATCGGTCCGCTGATCGGACCCACGCTGGGCGGCTGGCTGACGCAGGCGCTGTCGTGGCACTGGATCTTCCTGATCAACGTGCCCGTCGGCCTGCTCGGCGCGATCGCCACGATCCGGTATATGCCGAACGCAAAGCTGTCCGGCATCGGCCGCTTCGACATCGCTGGCTACCTGCTGCTGGCCATCGCCATGCTGGCGCTGTCATTTTCCCTCGACGGCCTGGCCGGCCTCGGCTTCCAGCACGCCACCGTGCTGTTGCTGCTGATCGCCAGCATGGCCGCGCTGACCGCCTACGGCCTGCATGCCAACCGCCGCAAGCAGCCGCTGTTCCCGCTGCGCCTGTTCCGCATCCACAGCTTCAGCGTCGGCCTGCTGGGCAACCTGTTCGCCCGCATCGGCAATGGCTCGATGCCGTTCCTGATCCCCCTGACGCTTCAGGTCAGCCTGGGCTATTCCCCTTTCGACGCAGGCCTGATGATGCTGCCCGTCACCGCCGCCGGCATGGCCTCCAAGCGGCTCGCCACGCGGCTGATCCAGCGCCACGGCTATCGCCGCGTGCTGGTCTCCAATACTTTCGTGGTCGGCCTGGTGATGGCCGCCTTCGCGCTGATCACGCCGCAACTGCCGCTATGGCTGCTGATCCCCTTGCTGGCCGTGTTCGGCATGGTCAATTCGATCCAGTTCACGGCGATGAATACCGTGACGCTCAAGGACCTGAGCGGCGCCGGCGCCAGCAGCGGCAACAGCATGCTGTCGATGGTGCAGATGCTGTCGATGAGCCTGGCGGTGACGTCGGCGGGCGCGTTGCTGGCGACGTTCCAGAATCGGTTTGGCGGGGACACGGCTGCGGTGTTGCCGGCGTTTCATACCACCTTTGTCTGCATGGGGCTGATCACTTGTGCGTCGGCGTGGATCTTCATGCAGCTGGGGAGGCAGGAGGCGGCGCCGGCGTTGCCGGTCAGGCATGGGGAGAAGGAGGTGTGAGGGCAGTTGGAGGACCGGCGTTGGGAGCCGGCCTCGGGTCAGGCGGGCCAGCAGTTCTGCATGTGCTGGGACGCTGCCGACGAGGTCGTCGCGGCCCGGCGACAGGTCGAGCGTCGGTGCCAGCTGCGCCAGCGCGTCGTACCTGGCGGCGGAGCGGCCACCGACCACGATCAGCTGCGGGGCCAGGGCGCGGATCGCCGCCAGGTCGGGCTCACTCACCGGGCCCAGCCGGGCGTAGCGCGCATCCTGGTACATCGTGAGCTTGCCGGGGAACTGGCCTTCGGGCACGCCGGCGACCGGGACCTGCAGCACACGCAGCGTGTCGAGCGTGGCCTGTCGAAGACGGCAATGCGCGCGGGATGGTCGGGTACTTCAGTGGTGCCTTTAGCATGCTTCACCGTCATTGCCAGCGCAGGCAAGGCGGGGGCGAGCAGGGCCGCGGCACCGGCGGCGAGCAGGCGGCGCCTGCCCGGTTGGAATCGGTTCATCAGAGTCCCTGGTTGAATGCACAGCAACGCCCGGGATCCTGCAACCAGGACCACCGGGCCGTTGACAAGCCGAAAGATCAGAACTTGACCGATACGCTCATCCAGTAGCGCCGGCCATCCTCGACATAGCCGTAATCGGTGTAGTTCACCTGCTTGTCGAAAAGGTTGTAGATGCCGGCGAACACCGACACGTGCTTGGTCACCGCGTAAGTCGCCCCAAGGTCGACGAACGTGTACGACGGCGCCACCACGGTGCTGGACGACGGCCCGGTGATCGGCTGGCTTTCCTTGCCGCGATAGTTGACGCGCGCCCAGCCGTTGAGCTTCCCGGTCGGGCGCCAGTTCAGCGTGGCGACGAACAGGTGCATCGGCAGCTGGTTCAGCGGCTGGCCGGCGTACTGTCCGCTCTTCTGTTCCGACTTGGTGTACGTGTAGCTGCCGGTCAGCGACAAGGTGCGCGCGATCGGCCAGCGCAGGCTGGCTTCCACGCCGCGCGAGTAGGCGCTGTCCACGTTCATGTACGTGGTCGGGTTGGCGCCGAACCGGTTCGCGCCATCGGTGCACTGCGTGTTCGGGCAGGCGACGCGCGTGATCTTGTCCTTGAAGTCATTGTTGAACAGTGTCACGCCGGCCTGCAGGCCATTGCCCTGGTCATACAGCAGGCCGAGTTCCTGCGACAGCATGGTCTCGGGCTTCAGGTCCGGATTGCCATACATATTGCCGCCGCGGCTGGTCTGGCCCCAGCCGGCCACGGTCTGGCGCAGGTCCGGCGCGCGGAAGCCGGTGGAAACGCCGCCCTTGACGGTCCAGCGCTCGGCCGGCTGCCACACGCCGTACAGGCGCGGGCTGTAGTGCTGGCCGAAGTTCTCGTCATAGTCCATGCGCGCGCCGCCGGTCAGCGCGAAGCTTTGCGACAGGCGCCATTCGTCCTCGGCGAAAAGCGCCCACTGGTAGCGGTCAACCTTTTCCGGGCCGTTGGCGATCTGGTTGCCGGTCTGGTCGTGCAGGCGCTGGCTCAGGTACTCGGCGCCGACCGACAGCATGTGGTTGCCCAGCGGCATGGCCCAGCTGGTGCGCAGGTCCAGGTTCCTGATCTTCATCTGGCGGCTGCGGTTGTCGAACTCCTCCTGCTGGATATAGCTGTTGGAGACGCCGAAGCCCCAGCGGCCGGTATGCGACAGCGCGAACTTCTCGCTGCGGTAGTCGGCCTCGGACGAGGTCGGGCAGCCGGTGCGCGGACAGCTGGCGCCGGGCGCGACCGGCGGCACGGTCTTGCCGACGGTCTCGTTGCGCAGCTGGCGCATGGTGGTGGCTTCCAGCACGATGTCGTGGTCGCGCGTGGGCGTGAGCGCCAGCTTGGCGGTCAGGCTCTCGGCGCGGCGGCCGCGAAAGCCGTTGTCAATATCGTCTTCCTGGCGATGGTAGCTCTGGCCGTACAGTTGCAGGCCGAGCAGGTCGTTCTTGAGCGGGCCGGCGAGGTAGAAATTGCCCTGGTAGATGTCGCCGGAGTCGCTGTTCTGCTGCAGCGTGGCGTCGCCGCGCAGTTCGCCGGTCCATGTCCTGGGTACCTTGCGCGTGATGATGTTGACTACGCCGCCCATGGCATCCGAGCCATACAGCGACGACATCGGCCCGCGCACCACCTCGACGCGTTCGATCGCCGACAGCGGTGGCGTCCAGCTGCTTTCAACCCCGGACGAGTCGGAGTTGGTGCGCGTCTCGCGCGAGCTCTGGCGCTTGCCGTCGATCAGGATCTGGGTGTACTTGGGACCCATGCCGCGCAGGCTGATGTCGGTGGTGTCGCCGCCGCCGCTGATGATGACGCCGGGCACTTCCACGAGCGCGTCGTTGAGGTCGCGATAGGCCTTGTTTTCAAGCTCATCGCGCGTGACCACGCTGATCGACGCGGGTGCGTCGCGGATGTCCTGCGCGCTGCCGGCGGCGGTGACCACCACCGTGGGCAGGTTCTTCGCTTCGGCGTCCGGCTGGCCTGACTGCGCCCAGGCTCCTGTCATTCCCGTCATGCCGGAAGCCGCGCAAAGCGCCGCCACGATCCGGCCCCACGATCCTGCGCTCATTGCCGTCGAACCTGCCGACGTACCTGCCGGCGTGTTTGCCGCCACGGTGTGCCCCATGGCTTGCCTGTCCTTCATTATTTTCCCCGTACAATGTAAATAACAATCATTCTCATATTAGAATTCGCGATACAAAGTGCTTACCAGCCACTTTGGATAGGTTTTGTTTTCTTGACGTTTCTTGACGGAACCCGGGCGCGCGGCAGCATCAAACGCCGTCACCGGGAAGGCTGGATACAGATGTGCTTCAACATGGGCGCCGCGCGCGTGCTGCTGATCGACGACGACATCGAGCTTGCGCAGATGCTGCGCGAATACCTCGAACCCGATCACTGCACGGTCACGCTGGCGCACACCCGCGAGCAGGGCGAAGTCCTGCTCGCGCGCAACGACCATGATGTGGCGCTGCTCGACCTGATGCTGCCGGACGGCAACGGGCTGGACCTGCTCAGGCAGCACCGCAGCCGCTCGCAGCGGCCGGTGATCATGTTCACCGCGCATGGCGATGAAACCGACCGCGTGCTGGGCCTGGAGCTCGGCGCCGACGACTACCTAAGCAAGCCATTCAGCCCGCGCGAGCTGAAGGCGCGCATCCACGCCGTGCTGCGCCGTTTCCGCACGGGCGTGGAGGCTGCGCAGCCGGAGCAGGACACCTGGCTGCAGGCCGGCACGCTGCGTCTGAATCTGGCTACGGGCGTTGCCATGCACGGCAACATCCAGGCGATGCTGACCGGAGCAGAACAGCGCGTGCTCGAAATCCTGCTGCGCTCCGCGGGCCGCGTGGTCGAGCGCGCAGAGATTGGCCAGTTTGCGCTGGGCCGCGCGCCCGAGCGCTTCGACCGCAGCATCGACACCCATATCAGCGCACTGAGGCGCAAGCTGGCGATCGAGGGCACGGCCCCGCCGCTGCTGATCCGCAACCTGCGCGGCCGCGGCTACATGCTGGTGCAGTCGCCATGACTCCGTGGCGCCGCGTGCGTGCGCTGTTCCCGCTGCCGCTGTTCTGGCGCAATTTTCTGACGTTCTGGCTGGGCGTGGCTGCCATTGTCGGCATCGGCATGGCGCTGACCGCCGCGGTGGAGTGGTTCAACGGCGGCCGCGGCGTGCCTGACGATGCACTGCCGAGCCTGTTCGAGCCCTTTTTCCGCGTACGCAGCGGCGCCGGGCATCCGGCGGCGCGGGACTGGGGTTGAGCATCGCGCAGGCGGCGATCGCCGCGCATGGCGGTGCCGTCACCGCGCACAATGCTGCACCGCATGGCCTCGCGGTGCGGATCTGTCTGCCGTGCCATGTCGTGCAGGCACCGGAAGACGCAGTTGCCGACCTCGCCGCACTACACTGAATCCACACCTTGACGGGCGAACTTCGCTGCGCCTGGCCGCTCCTGCCATCATGCGCCGGCGGCGTACAGGATGCCGGCATCAACGCGAGAAGGCGCCAAGGCTTCGGCCGTCATGAATACGTCAGTGACCGGCAGCCTGCACTGGACCTATGCACAACAATGACGACCGCCGCGCCGCAAGCGCGGGCGCCTACACGGTGCCGCGCACTGACCCGGCCACGCCCGATGGCGCCGGGGCGGTCTCCGGCGCCGTCGCCGCGCCGGCCAAGGTCCACGCGGTGGCTCATCCGCCGCTGGCCGCGCATCGCGAATGCCCGCAGCCACATGCCCTGGCGAGCTGTCCGCAGGCCGACACGCTGTCGCCGGCGGTGCGCTACGGCGAACTGTTCGTCGATGTCCAGCACAGCGGCCTGTTCGCCGACAGCAAGACCTTTCCTGATTGCATTCCCGGCTGCGACCCCGAGTGGATCGTCGCGCGCTATCGCCAGACACGCGTCGAGCCTGGCTTCTGCCTGGCCGACTTCGTGCAGGCCCACTTCACCCGCGCGATCGTGCCGGACAGCCACTATGTCTCCGATCCCGCCAATACGCTGCGCGAACATATCGACGGCCTGTGGCCGGTGCTGACGCGCGAGCCGGGCGCGCATCCGCCGCTGTCGTCGCTGCTGCCGCTGCCGCATCGCTACGTGGTGCCTGGCGGGCGCTTCGGCGAGCTGTACTACTGGGATTCCTATTTCACCATGGTGGGGCTGTCGGCAAGCGGGCGCGGCGACCTGCTGCTGGAAATGGCGCGCAATTTCGCCTACCTGATCGACACCTACGGGCTGGTGCCAAACGGTACGCGCAACTATTATCTGAGCCGCTCGCAGCCGCCCGTATTCGCGCTGATGGTCGACCTGCTCGAGCGCGAACAGGTCGCCAGCGCGCGCGACTTCGTGCCGCAGCTTCGGCGCGAGTACGACTTCTGGATGGACGGTGCCCAGGCCCTGCGTCCGGGCTGCGCGCACCGGCGCGCGCTGTGCCTGCCCGACGGCGCCGTGCTTAACCGCTACTGGGACGACCGGCCTTGCCCGCGCGAGGAAGCTTTCCTGGAAGACGTGCAGACCGCCGAGCGCAGCGGCCGGCCGCACCACCTGGTGTTTCGCGACCTGCGCGCCGCCGCCGAATCGGGCTGGGATTTCAGCTCCCGCTGGCTCGAGCTGCCGCTTGCGGGGCAACCCGCCGATCTCGCCACTATTCGCACTACAGCGGTCCTGCCGGTCGACCTCAACGCGTTGTTGTGGCACCTAGAAACGCGCCTGGCCGAATTGTGCGACCAGGCCGGCGATGCCGATGCCGACCGCTTCCTTGCCGCCGCGCGCCGGCGCGAAGCCGCCATCCGCCAATACATGTGGGACGACGCAGCCGGCATCTTCGTCGACTACGACTGGTGCTGCGGATCGCCGCGACCATGCCTGACAGCGGCGACGATGATGCCGCTATACCTCGGCCTTGCACGGACGGAAGAAGCCGGCGGCGTTGCCAGTGCTGTGGCTGCACGCCTGATGGATTCAGGAGGACTGGCCACCACCGAACTCACCTCCGGCCAGCAGTGGGACCATCCCAACGGCTGGGCGCCATTGCAATGGCTCGCGGTGCGCGGACTGACGCGCTACGGCCATGAAGGCTTGGCGCGCGACATCGCGCAGCGCTGGCTCGCCACGATCGCCGGTGTCTATGCCCGGGAATGCAAGCTGGTGGAGAAATACCGGATCGAGGCCACCGGCGAGCGTGCCAGGGGTGGCG
This sequence comes from Cupriavidus sp. IK-TO18, assembly GCF_015549295.1. Lineage (NCBI taxonomy): Bacteria > Pseudomonadati > Pseudomonadota > Betaproteobacteria > Burkholderiales > Burkholderiaceae > Cupriavidus > Cupriavidus sp. IK-TO18. Next base: position 71,399 of record NZ_JADGMP010000029.1, on the reverse strand, counting down.
GAGGCGGCGAGTATCCGCTGCAGGACGGGTTCGGCTGGACCAACGGCGTTGCCAGTGCGTTGATGGCGTTGTATGGCGATCTGCCGGCGATGTGCCTGAACGTCTAGCCTGGCTCGATCCCGTCGACAGCGCGTGGTCATGGACGGCCCGCCCGAGGTTGGGCGGGCCGTCCTTTCCCGGAGGCGAGCCGGCGGTGGAAGGGTTCTGGTACCTGACGCGGTTGGCGTTGCTTGCAAACTGGCTTCACGCCCGGGGCCGCAGCTCCCGTCGCAACACCTTGCCTACTGTCGACTTCGGCAGTGCCTCGACGAATTCGAAGGATTTCGGCACCTTGTATCCGGTCAGTTGCCCGCGGCAATGCGCCTGCAATGCCGCTGCATCCAGCGTCGCGCCGGCGGCCATCACCACGTAGACTTTCAGTGCTTCGCCGGAGTGGCCGTCGCTGATACCCACGCACGCGCATTCGATCACGCCGGGACAGTCGCTGACCACGGCCTCGATCTCGTTGGGGAACACGTTGAATCCGGAGACGATCACCATGTCCTTCTTGCGGTCGACGATCTTCAGGTAGCCCTGTTCGGTCAGCATGCCGATGTCGCCGGTACGGAAGTAGCCATCGGCGGTGAACGCATCGGCGTTGGCGCCTGGCTTGTTCCAGTAGCCGCGCATGACCTGCGGCCCCTTGACGCAGACTTCGCCCGCCGCGCCGGGCGGCACGTCACGGTCGTCGTCGCCCAGCAGCCGGATATCGGTGGACGGCAGCGGCAGGCCGGTGGTGCCGTTGAAGGCTTCGGCCGTCGGTGGATTGAAGCTGACGATCGGGCTAGTCTCTGACAGGCCATAGCCCTCGCGGATGAAGACACCCGTCAGCGCCTTCCACCGCTGCGAGGTGGCCGGCACGATGGCCGCGCCGCCGCCCGCGGCCAGGCGCAGCGACGAGAAGTCGACCTCGCCGATGCGCGGGTGCGCAACCAGGCCGGCGTAGAGCGTGTTGACCCCGGTCAGCACGGTGCAGCGCGAGGCCTTGAGCACGTCGATGAAGGCATCCATGTCGCGCGGGTTCGGCACCAGCCAGTTGCGCGCCCCGACCGTGAAGAAGGTGATGAAGTTCACCATCAGCGCGAAGATGTGATACAGCGGGATCGCGGTCACGACCACTTCCTTGCCGTCGACCAGGTTGTCCGTCACCATCGCCTTGAACTGCGCCACGTTGGCGACGAGGTTGCGGTGCGACAGCGCCGCGCCCTTTGACACGCCGGTGGTGCCGCCGGTGTATTGCAGGAAGATCAGGTCGTTGCCTTCGATTTCCACGGCCTGCAGCGGCAGCGCACGACCCTGGGCGACGGCTGCGTCGAAGGCGATTGCCTGCGCCAGCCGGGGATCGACCGGCGGCGACGGCAACGCCGCCCCGGTGCCGTCGCCGGGTCCGGCGGTGACGATGGTCCTGAGCGGGGTCCGCGCCATCACTTCTGCGACGGTGGCACTGATGCCGCTGTAGGCCACCAGGATCTCGACCCCCGCGTCGTTGAGCTGATGCTCGAGCTCGCGCGCCGTGTACATCGGGTTGATGTTGACCTGCACCGCACCGATGCGCGCGATCGCGATCAGGGCGATCGGGAAGGCGATGAGGTTGGGCAGCATCACGCCGATGCGGTCCCCCTTGCGCACGCCGAGTTCGGACTGCAGATAGGCGGCGAAGTCGCGCGACTGCGCGTCGAGACCGGCGTAGCTGACGGTCTGCCCGAGGCAGGTGAAGGCGGGCCGGTCGGCATGCTGGCGCAGCGCGGTATCCAGCAGTGCGGTCAGAGAACGGGGCGTGTCCGCATCGATCTCGGCGGGGATGTCGCCATAGCTGGCGAGCCAGGGTTTCGTGGTCATGGTGCCTTGGTCAAGCAGGGTTTGAAAGCGGAGAAAGTCGCGCGCCGTCGGCGGGTATCACGGCGCCACGATCTCGAATTGCGGGTCGAACTTGTCGAGCATGCCGAACAGCGTCTGCAGCGCGGCGGGATCGCCGTCAAGCTTTGCTTGCCCGGCAGCCGTTGCCGCCTGCAGCGTGGTCTGGCCAAGCAGCGCGCCGACCAGCACTGCGCGCGGCGCGGTCAGCGTGACCTGTGCGTCGGCGTGCTGGCGTTCCGCGCGATACATGAAGACCGAGTTGTCGACGGACAGGGCGTATCGCTTGCCGGTGTCGGGCTGGACCCAGTTGATCTTCACCAGCTTGCCGGCCGCGCGTTCGCTGTTCAGGCGCACGGCGAGGAAGTCCAGGAACATGGTGTCGGTCATCGCGCGGACCATGTCGGGACTGGCGGTCTGCGTGGACTGCGTCTTCGGCACGCCGTTGCGCAGCTCGTAGGCGCCCACCAGGTAGGCGCTGCGCCAGGCTGCGGATTCGGCCTGGTAGCCCATCTGCTCGAGCGCGTCGGCCAGCAGCTTGCGTGCCGCCTGGTTCTTCGGATCGGCGAAGACCACATGCTTGACCACCTCGGCCACCCAGCGGTAGTCGCCTTGCGCGTACGAGGCGCGCGCCTGCTCCAGCGCCTTGTCGGCGCCGCCCATGAATCGCACGTAGCGCTGCGCGGACTGCTCGGGCGGCAGCGGGTGCAGGTCGGCCGGATTGCCGCTGTACCAGCCGAGATAGCGCTGGTAGATGGCCTTGGCATTGTGGTTCACGGTGCCGTAGTAGTCGCGCAGGTCCCACTGGCTGGCCAGCGACGGCGGCAGCTTCACCATTTCCGCGATCTCGGTCATGGTGTAGCCCTGGTTGGCCAGCCGCAGCGACTGGTCATGGATGTACTTGTAGCCGTCGCGCTGCTTGCCCAGGTACGCGAGGATGTTCTGCTGGCCCCACATCGGCCAGTGATGCTGGGCAAAGACCACTTCGGTGCGATGCCCGTAGCGGTCTGCGGTCTCGTCCAGCGCGCGCCACCACTGGTTGGCGTCGCGCACCTGCGCGCCGCGGATGGTGTAGAGGTTATGCAGCGTGTGGGTGGCGTCCTCTGCAGCGCACAGGGCCTTCAACTGCGGGAAGTACATCAGCATCTCGGCCGGCGCCTCGGTGCCGGGAGCCATCTGGAATTCGATCTGCACGCCGTCGATGGTGCGGGTCTCGCCGGTCTTGCCGACCAGGTCGGTGGGCGGGATCAGCGTGACGGTGCCGAGCGACACCGTCTTGCCCAGCCCCGCGTCGACCTGCCCGCGCGGCCCCTTAGGCAGCAGCGGCCCATACATGTACTGCGCGCGCCGGCTCATGGCGTTGCCGGCGTAGATGTTCTCGCTGACGGCTTCTTCCATGAAGCCTTCGGGGGCAATAATCCTGACGCGGCCGGCCTTGACGTCGTCTTCGCTGACCACGCCCTTGACGCCGCCGAAGTGGTCGGCGTGGCTGTGGGTATAGATCACCGCGACGACCGGCTTCTTCGGGCGGTGCTTGTAGTACAGGTCGAGCGCGGCGCGCGCGGTTTCGGCGGTGAGCAGCGGGTCGATGATGATGAGGCCGGTGTCGCCTTCCACCACGGTCATGTTGGACAGGTCGAAGCCGCGCACCTGGTAGATGCGCTCGGTCACGCGGTACAGGCCATGGTGCAGGTTGAGCTGCGCCTGGCGCCACAGGCTCGGATTGACCGAGGCCGGCGCGGCGTCGTCCTTCAGGAAGGCGTAGGCGTCTAGGTTCCAGACGACGCGGCCGCTGGCGTCGCGGATCTCGCCGCGCTCGATAGTGCCGATAAAGCCGCGGCGCGCGTCCTCGAAATCCTGCCGGTTGGCGAAGGGCAGGTGCTTCAGCACCTCGGCGTTGGCCTGGCGCGTGGCCGCGGTGGCATCGCCCGGAGCTACCGGCGCTACGCCGGCGACGGCGGGCAGCGGCAGCAGCAGGGCGCACGCGATGGAGATCGCGGAAGCGGCGGACTTGCGAAGCATAAAGTCTCCAGTGTTGCTTGGTAGGGTCGTTGTCGGGGAAGCAGGCAGCCGTCGCCGGCGTATCGATGATGGCCGGCGGGCGTGTGGCTCAGCGGGGCGTGGCCGGCGGAACCGCCTTCGTGCCGGAAGGCAGGGGAGCATCCGCGGCGGACGAATGCGGCTTGCCGAGAAACAGGCGCAGAGCGAGCCGCTGGATCCGGCCGCCGTATGGCGGGTGGAACAGCGTGATCGGGAACCAGCGGCGCTCGCTGAACACCGCCTTGGCGTGCGACAGCTCGCGGAAGCCTTCGGCGCCGTGGTAGTTGCCCATGCCGGAGGTGCCGGTGCCGCCGAAGGGCAGGTCGTGGTTGACCACATGCCAGCCCCAGTCGTTGAGCGTGACGCCGCCGGCGTGGGTGCGCTCCAGCAGCGGACCGGTCTCGGCCTTGTCATGGCCGAAGTAGTACAGCGCCAGTGGCCGCGTGCCGCGCTGCACGCAGACGATGGCCTCGTCGAAGGTGCGGTAGGTCATGACCGGCAGGATCGGCCCGAAGATTTCCTCTCGCGCCAGGCGCATCTGCGGCGTGACCCCAAGCACCACGTGCAGGGGCAGGCGCCGTCCGTCCGCCGGCATCGCCGCGGCGAGGATCCGCGCGCCGTGCGCGCGGGCATCGTCGAGCAGCGCCCGCTGGCGGGCCAGCGCGTCGTCGTGGATGACGGCCGTGTAGTCGTCGCTGCCCTGTGGATGCATGCGGGCCGCGGCGGCGAGCACTGCTTCGGCGAAAGCGCCGGCAAGCTCTTCCGGCACCAGCGCGTAGTCGGGCGCGACGCAGATCTGGCCGCCGTTCAGGGTCTTGCCATGGGCGATGCGCGTGGCCGCCGTCGCCAGCGCCGCGCTGCGGGAAACGATTGCCGGCGACTTGCCGCCCAGTTCCAGCGTCACGGGGGTCAGGTTGTCGGCGGCGGCTCGCATGACGTGGCGGCCCACCTCGGGCGAGCCGGTGAAGACGATATGGTCGAACGGCAGGCTGGTGAAGGCGCGTGCCACCGCGGCATCGCCCTCGACCACGGCCACCTCGTCTTCATCGAAGGCTTCGGCCAGCAGCGCGCGCAGCGCGGCCGAGGTGTGCGGCGCGTATTCGGAGGTCTTCACCATGCAGCGGTTGCCGGCGGCCAGCGCGGTCGCCAGCGGGCCCAGCGCGAGGTAGACCGGGAAATTCCACGGCACCACGATGCCGACCACGCCCTTGGGCTGGACCATCACGCGCGCGCCGTTGCCGAGGAACAGCAGCTCGGTGTGCCGGCGCGACGGCTTCATCCAGCGCCGCAGGCCGCGCAGCAGGTGGTTGATATGCAGCACCGACGGTAGTACGTCGACCATCAGAGTCTCGGCGTCGGCGCGCGCGCTGAAGTCGCGCGCCGCGGCGGCGGCGAGCCGGTGGGCATGGCCGCGAATCGCCCGGCGCAGCCGCTGCAGTGCGCTTCTGCGTTGCGCCAGCGAGGGGAAGGGCGACGCCATGAAGGCTGACTGCTGCATTGCCAGCAGCGCCTCCAGGCGTGTTGGTTGTGCTGCATTCACCATAATCATAATCCCCTAAATTTATTCTGAACAGTCGGTACAATTTCAAGTTTGGTGAAGGCGGTGGTAGCCTGTCAAGGACAGCATGCCGCCTCTAGGGCAAATCCCGAGAGGGAAAATGGCCGGCGCTCAACATTTCCCCGGCCCAGTGCCGACGCAGCCATGCATTCATCAGAAGAAGGTGCCCCAGGCACCGACCGCCCCCACGACACCGCACCGAAAGCACCGCCGGCACGCGGAACCGGCGCGACCAAATACCGCCGCGGCCTGGAAACGCGCCAGCGCGTCATTGACCTGACCAAGGGATTGATCGCCGAGCACGGCTATGGCGAAGTCACGCTGGACCAGGTCTCCACACACGCCGGCGTGGCAAAAAGCAGCTTGCTGTGGCATTTCGGCAGCAAGGAAATGCTGCTGGCGGAAGCCGCGATCAGCCTGTTCCAGGAAATCGAGGTGCAGTTCGACCCGGCTGACCTGCAAGGCCTGACCGTGTCGCAGCGGGTGGATGAGTTGTTCGAGCGGGTAGCCGATTACTTCACGCGCAACCCGGAAACCAAGGGGATCGTGCTGGCGCTGTTGTTTTCAGGCAATGCGCCGCAAAGCGTGCGCGAGCATATCCGTGAAGGGTGGAACGGCCATGTGCGGGTTCTGGTGGAGGCCCTTGGCACGCCGGAGCGCCCGCTGCCACCGGAAATGGCGCGCGCGCTGCTGGCGGTATTCCATGGCTGTTACTGCCACTGGTATGCCAATGGCCGGCAGGAGCCTATCGGCAGTTACCTGGCGCCGGCACGGGAGATGTTCCGCCACTGGTATCTCGGCGCGGAATAATCGTATTGAGGGCTGGCGGACTCCGATGTGTGTCCTATAATCATTGACATCGCAACGATTGATCGAGCAATCACATGACGCCCCAGCCACAAAGCGGTGAGGCCACCGGCCAGGTCCTGCCATTCCGCAAGTCTTTGCTGGCCATGCTAGGCGTGTCCTTCGTGGTGATGCTGGTGGCGCTGGACCAGACCGTGGTCGGCACCGCGCTGCCGACCGTCGTGGCGGAACTGCAAGGCTTCGAGTACTACGCCTGGGTGGCGACGGCGTACCTGCTGACGTCCGTCATCACCGTGCCGATCTTCGGCCGGCTGGGCGACTATTACGGACGCAAGCCCTTCGTGCTGGCGTCGATCGTGGTGTTCACCGTCGCGTCGGCATTGTGCGGGCTCGCGAGCAGCATGCCGTTCCTGGTGCTGGCGCGAGCGCTGCAGGGCATCGGCGGCGGCATGCTGGTGGGCACGGCTTTCGCCTGCATTGCCGACCTGTTTCCCGACTCGCATGTGCGGCTGCGCTGGCAGGTGATGCTGAGTGCGGCATTCGGTATCGCCAATGCCATCGGACCGTCGCTGGGCGGCGTGCTGACCGAGTGGTACGGCTGGCGCGCGGTGTTCTATGTCAACCTGCCGGTCGGCGTGCTGGGCCTGTGGTTTGCCTGGCGCTACCTGCCGCACCTGCGCCAGCAGGCGCACAGCGGGCCGGTGCGCGTGGACTGGGTCGGGGCCTTGCTGATCGCCCTTGGCCTGGGCGCCATGCAGATGAGCGTCGAACTGCTGTCCGGGCGCGGCTTCGATGCCTATACCGGTGGCTTGCTGTTGCTGTCGGCCCTCGCGATGGTGGCGCTGTGGCACTGGGAGCGGCGCTGCGCCAACCCGATCCTGCCGGTGGAGATGTTCCGCAATCCCGGACTGGCGCCGCTGTTCCAGCTGTCGGTGTTCGCCGGCTTCACGATGTTCGCGCTGCTGCTGTATGCGCCGTTGCTGTTCCAGGGCGGCTTTGGCCTGTCGCCGAAGGAAGCGGGCTTGCTGATCACGCCGCTGGTGGTCTGCATCACGGTCGGCAGCATCGTCAACGGCCGCGTCATCACCCGCATCCGCCGGCCCAACGCGATGCTCTATGCCGGGTTTGGCATGCTGGCGCTGGCCACGCTGGCCCTGTCGCAGGCCACGCGCGCCATGCCGCACGGGATGCTGCTCGCCATCATGCTGGTGGGCGGACTCGGGCTGGGCTTCATCATGCCCAACCTGACGGTGTTCGCGCAGCAGACCGCCGGGCGCGAGCACCTTGGCATTGCCACGGCGATGCTGCAATCGCTGCGCATGGTGGGCGGCATGGTCGGTACGGCGATCGTCGGCACGCTGGTCACGCGCAGCTATACCGGCGGCGTCGACCACGCCATGGCTGCCGCCGGCGCCAGCCAGTGGGCAGCGCGCATGGGAGACCCGCAGGTGCTGATCGACAAGGCCTCGCAACTGGCGCTGCTCGGCGAGCTGGGCCAGGCCGGGCACAATGGCGCCTTGCTGCTGGAGCAGGCGCGCATGTCGCTGGTCAGCGCGATCCACCTGGGCCTGCTGGCCGCCGGGATTGCCGCTGCGGTGGGCGTCTGGTGCGCGCACCGGGTGCCGCCGGTCAGACTGGTGCGCACCGCGGGGCCTGCGATGGCGGCGGAGTGAGCGCCTGCGGCGCCTGTGATGGCGCTTGTGTACCCCTGAGGAGAACGGATGGAACTGGAGCGACAAAGCGTAGCCGTACTGCAGCAGTTCGGACGCACCTACCGCGCGTATGCGGCCGCATTCGAGCAGTGCATCGGCCTGCCGCTGGCGCGCTGGCGGATCCTGCATGTACTGCACCTGCAGGAGGATGCCATTGCGCAGCGGGCACTGGCCGACCGCGTCGGCATGGATCCGGGCGCGCTGACGCGCCAGCTCAAGGCCATGCAGGAGCTTGGCTGGGTCGAGCGGACCACATCGGAGCGCGACAACCGCGTGACCCATGTCACGCTGTCGCACGCCGGGCAGCAACTGGTGGCGCGCCTGATGCCGCTGCGCTCCGCCTTCCTGGAGGATGTGCTGACCGAGGTTTCGGCCTCGACCATGCAAGACCTGTCGCGCGGGCTGGCGCAGCTGGAGACCGGCATTGCGCATGCGCTGGCGCGGCTGGAGCAGCCTGACGCCGTGGCCTGAGTGCCGGCCGGTGCCGGCGCCCGCCATTCAGCAGCCGGAAAGCAGCATGCCGTTGAGGGCGGCGAATTCGAACAGCTCGCGGTCGTTGGTGACACCGAGCTTGTGCATGGCACAGTTCTTCTGGCGGCTGATGGTCTTGACGCTGCGGCATAGCAGGACCGCAATCTCGCTGACGGAGCGCCCGGCCAGGTACATCCGCAGCACTTCCATTTCACGCGCCGACAGCCGCTCGGCGCCACCATGGCTTGCCGCCGGGTTGCCGGAATCGGCCTGTGACAGGATCTCCATGGCCGACTTGCCGATGTAGCGGAAGCCGCGCTGGATGCGGCTGATCATGGTGACCAGCTCCGACAGCGGGGCGTCTTTCAGCAGCAGGCCATGCACCTGCGTATCGAGGATGGAGCGCAGCACCAGAGGGTTGGTGATCATGGTCAGAACGGTCACGGCCAGCGACGGATGGCGCCGGCGCAGTGCGCCCAACATGCGCAAACCGTCCCCGCTGCCTTCCTGCTGCGAGGGCATGTGATAGTCGGTGACGACGACATCGGGCCGCAGGGTCGCGACGCTGTTCAGCAGTGCCGTTGCGCTGGTCACTGTGCCGCAGATTTCCCATCCGGTCTGGGTGTGCAGGCGGTCGGCAACGGCCGCGCTGACCACCGGATGGTCATCGGCAAGCAGGATCCTCAATGCCATCGGGTCTCCTCGGTCCAGATTCGTGCCGGCCGTCATGCCGCGCCGCGCTCAAGAAAACGCCGCACGTCGGCCGACGTGCGGCGAAATGGCGGCGCCAGACAAGTGACGCCAGACAACTGCATGCATCGCCGCAGGACGGGCCAAACGGGAGACGGCCGGCGCGCTGCGATGCATGGGCAGGATACTGGCTATGCCCCGGCGCGAAAGTAGGAGAATTCGCAAAGCGCTGTCGCCACCGTGTCGCAGCAAAAAAAAAAGCGCTGGCCCCGGCAGGGGCCAGCGCCTCGCGGCGCATCGAATGCGTTGACGGATCGGCGACTAGCGCGCCGGCGCCATTGCGCGAGTCAGGCGAGCGCCTCGGCCTGTGCCATCGCGGGCCGCCCGCTGCGGCGGCCGTCGATGGCCTTGAGCGGATCGCGCAGCACCGCGCTGCCGACTTCCATGATGTCGCGCAGCACCGCCTTGTCGTGGCTGCGCTCCGGCGCCCAGAAATGCAGGGCGGCCCATTCGGGAAAACTGCTCGGCGGTGCCAGCAGCCGTGTCTTGCGCTCGCGCGTGACCAGCGGCACGTTGAAGTCCAGCACCGGGCAGATGCCTCCCGCGGCATGCAGCAGCGTGATCTGCGTGTGCCAGGAAGGCACCACGGTCTCGCGATGCCCGGGCGTGCCGGCCTGCCGGCTCAGGAAGGCGCGCAGCGGGCTGCCGGCTTCGCAATCTTCCTGCAGCAGGATCCAGTCCGTTTCACCCTCGTCGTGGCTGCCTTCGCGGGCGGCACTGACGAGGCGGCGCGGCGTGGCCATGATGTTCTGTTGCTGCACGCGCTCGGGGTCGTGGCCGCCGTCTACGACAAACGCGCAATCCAGTTGGCCGCTATCGAGATGGCTGGCCAGCGCGGCATCGGCGATCACGGGGCGCGTGATGAAGCTGTCCTGCGGGAACTGCTCGCACAGCGTGGTCAGGATTTCCGTAATGACCGGGTCGCCGATCGAAGACGAGAAGCCGATGGAAATCCGTCTGCCGTCCGCGCGGCGCTGGCTTATGCCCGCTTCGCCCGGGCGCACCAGCTGGTTCCACTTGGCCAGGATCTGGCGCGCGGTCTGCTCCAGGCGCAAGGCGTGGGGCGTCGGTTCGAGCATGCCATTGCGCTTGACGAACAGCGGATCGCCCGTGATTTCGCGCAAGCGCGTCAGGCTATAAGCGACGGTGGGCACGCGTCCCTGGGTACAGGCGGCGACCGCGTTGAGGTCGCGATACTCCATCACCAGGACGAAGACATGTAATAGCTTGGTGCTGACGTGACGCATTCTGACTTCTCCCGATGCATGATTCTTTTTTTGATTTCTTGTCTGTCCGATGCGTACAGCACCGCGCGCAATGGAGCGCGCGGCAAAGCATGAAACGTGCTTATCCGACGGGGCGGCAATCTGACGCCCATACTGCAAAGCCAGCTTGGAAAATGGCGCCCGTCACACTCGGCGCGGCAGACCGGATCGGTCCGCGCCGTCCGGACAGGACTCTTTGGATGGCCATGCACGACTCCACATTTCCGACTTGCGTCGACAAATTGGCGCAGTGACTCCTCGATCCTTCAGGCCTGATATTTGCCGGCAGTGTAGGGACCGCACACCGGTTCTCTTCACGGTGGCTGCGGGCTGCCGGGCCGCTTCCTGCGAGCGCCGCGTGGCGCATTGCGAAAGCGTGCGAAATTTAGTTGTGCCGAGGAATCTTAATACATGGTCTGCAAAAGTCCTAGAAACTTGATTTGATGACAGGCTTCTAATCCTGCTTTTATCGCCCTTATCCGGTTCGCTATACCGGCGGGACAGCCGCTGCCGGCTCAAGACGACGTGCGGGCCGACACGGCTTGCCAGGCCATTGCCACGGTGCTGAAACAAAGTGGACTCCAAATTGGCTTAGCAAAATATGGCCGTGTCGGCAGCGTTGCCGGCACGGCGGCACGGCCTGTGCGGCTACGGCGAGGCTTGCGGATTTTCTGAACGACGAGGTGCCGGAAACGCCCGCGCGCCTGCTGGCAGGTGGCTTGCGGCAGCCATTTGGGCGGCGCTGCGCGCGGCGTCCATCCAGATAATTTTCTTAACTCGCCTTGCGAAGACACTGAATTGCCTTTTGGCGCGGCCGTGGGCTAACGTACGGCCAGAGTCGGCACGGTTGGCGGCGCGGCCGGCATTGCCTGCGCCAGCGCCGGCGCCGTTGTGGAGCGGAGAGATTCGTGAACAGACGGTATTCGGAAGAACAGATCCGCAGCTACCTGGCCGAAGCGGCCAGCGGCGTGCCGGTGCGCGAGCTGTGCGCGCGCTATGGCTTCAGCGATGCCTCGTTCTATGGATGGCGCGCGCGCTACGGGGACCAGAGCCAGAACGATGCCCGCGACGGGCGCAAGCTGCGCGAACTGCAAGAGGAGAATGCGCGGCTTAAGAGTATGCTTGCGGACGCACTGCTCAAGCTCGAGCTGCTGCGCAACCGTACCGGCCGCCGCCAGGGCAACGGCAAGGATCGCTGAAGGCACGGCTGGTTTTTCCGCAACGCAATGCCGCGCACCATGGCTGTCGCCATGCCCTGCGCAGGCCCCTGGAGTACTGGTTTTGAAGAGGTTTGTTTGCAAGTGCGGCCTGCTGACGGCCGCCATCGTGGCAATTTCCCTGCACGCCACGTCGTGGGCAGCGAGTCCTGCCGCATCCGCAGCCGCCGCCGGAGGTACGCCGATGGTGGCGCCACCGCCGCCGCGGATGCTGGACGAAGCCACCGCCGTGGTCGAAGGCCCCGGTGGCACCTTGTCCGCATCGCAGCGCCAGCACTGCCAGGGCCTGCTGGACCAGATCGATGCGCTGCCGAAGGGGCCCCAGTGGTCCGAAGGCAAGTCGTCGGTGACCACGGCAGACGGCCGCACCTATCCGACACTGGAGCGGCAGCCGGATCGCAAGCGGCTGGAAGAGGCGTATCGGCAGGAGTGCACGCAGCAACGTCGCTGAGTGCGCAACCCCCGGGGCTGCAAGCCGTCGCCGACGGCTAGGACGCCGGGCCCCGGCACATCGCCATCGCGGGCGCGAATTCCGCGCCCGGATCACCTTCGCGCGCAGGCCGCTGTGCGCCGCCGTCAAGGTCGGCATAGATCGAGGCAAGCCCGGCGGAGTCGATGATGCGCAGCCGCCGCTGGCGCACCGCGATCAGACCAACCGATGCAAAGCGCGACAGCAGCCGCGATACCGTTTCCAGCGTCAGGCCCAGCAGACTGGCGATATCGGCGCGCGACATCGCCAGCGTCAGCGTGCTGTCCTGCCGGCCATGGCGGCGTGCCTGCTCGCCGGCAAGGTCCAGCAGCAGCATGGCCAGGCGCTGCGGGGCTTTCATCGATCCCACGGCAACCAGCAGCACGCGCTCGCGCTCGGCGTTGCGGCGCATGACCGCCAGTGCGGCGATGCGGAAGGCCGGCGCAGCCATCAACTCGCGCAGCGATTCGACCGGCACCGCGCACACCTCGGAGTCCTGCAGCGCGATCGCCGCGGCACCGTGCTGTGGCGCTTCATGCGGTTCCAGTCCCAGCACATCGCCCGGCAAGGAAAAGCCGGTGACCTGGCGCCAGCCCAGCGGCGATTCGTAGACCTGCTTGGCGCTGCCCGTGCGCAGCGGATAGACCGTCAATGCCGGGCGTCCCTGGCGGACGACATAGTCGCCGGCGCGCAGGCTCAGGCGCTCGGGCCGCAGGCGCGTGCCGGCGGGCGCGGTGGCGGCGGCCGTCGCGGCTGCGCCACAGACGGGATGGAAAAGGCAAAGCGAACAGGCGGGGGCGCCGTGATCCGGCATGGGTATTTTGACGCAAGGGCAATCGACAAGTCAGTATAAAACGCCGGCATCGCCAGCCAACTTGCTGCGATCTTCATTCTTTCGATTCCAGTGTTCAATATTTTCGCGATGGCGGGGGAGGCCCGGGCGTGGCGCCAAGGCAATCCGCGTGCCACATCCGCCTCACGGGAAGTCCATCCGGGGTGTGGTATGCTGCAACGCACAACAAAGGCACCCCGGGGGAGATTCCGTCATATGAGCAGGAGTCCTCATGACCAAGAGCCTAGCCGCTGACTGGCACGCACAACTCCGGCGCCTGAGCCGGGTGCAGGCCCGAACTGAAACTCAGGTGAAGTCCTGGCTGCGACGCCTCGATTCGCTGAACCCGCTGACACCGTCACGTCCGCAGGACGCGCCAGCCCGCCCACGCCGCTCGGCTGTTGCCCCCCTGACGACGCCCGCCACGCCGCCCGCGTGGTCACCCGCGAGGTCGCCCGCCACGTCACCCATCGCGCCGGACGAACTGCCCGGCACTTGGCAGGCACACCGGCTGCGCCTGGCGGCGCTGCCCGGCGAACTGGTGCCGCGGCTGTCCTATCACCTCTATATCCCGTCCAAGCGCCATCGCGGCCCGTTGCCGGTGGTGGTGCTGCTGCATGGGTGCCGGCAGACGCCCGATGCCCTCAGTGCCGGCACGCGCATGAACGCGCTGGCAGAACAGGAGGGCTTTATCGTCGCTTACCCGCAACAGCCGCTGCGGCGGCAGGTCCAGCGCTGCTGGCAGTGGTTCGACCTGAGCGCCGCCGAGGGCGGGCGCGAGGCGCAGGCCCTGGCGGCACTGCTCGATGCGCTGGCCGCGCGCCACGATGTGCGCGAGCGCGAGATCTACCTCGCCGGCATGTCCGCCGGTGCGGCCATGGCCGCGGTGGTGGCGCTGCGTTACCCCGGCAAGGTGGCCGCGGTGGCGATGCATTCCGGTGTCGTGATCGGCGCTGCCGACACGCCGCGCGCCGGCCTGCACGCCATGCGGCACGGTGCCACGGCCGAGCCGGCATGGCTGCTCGACGCCGCTGGCGTCACGCCAGGCGGGCCCGAGATGCCGGCGCTGGTGATCCACGGCCTCGCCGACGATGCGGTGCACCCGGTCAACGGCAGGCTGCTGGCGCGCCAGTTTCTCGCCTACAACGAGCTGGAAGACCGGCTTGCCGCGATTCCGGACGCAGGGCCCGACGCGGCGCCGGGCGAAGAACCCGGCCGCTGCCGCGAGTACCGCTTCGGCCGCTGGAGCCGCGACCTGGTCGCGCTGGTGGAGGTGGAAGGGCTGGACCACGCCTGGAGCGGTGGCGACGCCAGCTACGGTTTCCATAGCGACATCGGCCCCGACGCCAGCGCGATGATGTGGGATTTCCTGCGCCAGCACCGGCGTTGAGCCGCGACCACGCGCGCATGGAAAAAGGGAGGGCAATTGCCCCGGCAATTGCCCTCCCTTTCTCTGCGTTTCAGGGCCACCAAGCTTCAGCCGCGCAAGCGGTCCTTGACGAACAGCGCCGTCACCATGCCCGGCACGCACGGCGACCACATCGCCGTGGTCGAAGCTGGACTACCAATGCGCAGACGCGGCACCTGAACTGGAGAACTACGCTGACGCCGCCTCCGCCGTCGCATCAATGTCTCCGGCGTTGAACTCGGTCAGGCAATTCAGGTCGAGCGCACGGATGTGCTCGACCATGAAATCGATGAAGACGCGATTTCGCGTGGGCAGGTGCTGCCGGCTCAGATAGCAGATGTAATGCCCGCGGTCGTCGGGCGAGTGCCTGCTCATCGCAACCAGCAGGTTTTTGCTCGCGATGTGATCGCAGATTTGGTAGCCGGCCATCTGCGCAATGCCCCATCCCTGCAGCACCGCCTGCAGTACAAGGTCGGCATCGTTGAAGGTCATGCGAGCCGCTGGCGTGTACTTGCGGACAATGCCGTCGACCTTGAACTCCCAATCGAACACGCGCCCGCTGGAATAGCGGAAATTGATGCACTCGTGCTGCGGCAGGTCTTCCAGCGTCTGTGGCAGGCCGTGCCTGGCCACGTAGGACGGCGCTGCGCACAATGCCATCTGCATCGGAATCAGCTGCCTGGCGATGATGCTCGAATCCTCGATTCGCCCGTTGCGGAACGCGATGTCGATCTGTTCCGAGGCGAAATCCGTGGGACGGTCGTCGAGCAGCAGGTCGATGGCGATATCGGGGTAGGCGCGCACGAATTTATCAAGCAGCGGGGCTACCACCTTCCTGCCGAAGCCCACCGTCGAGCTGATTCGCACGAATCCGCGAGGCGGGCCCTGGCGTAGTTCCAGCATGTCGTTCATCGCTTCCACGATGTGCGTGACACCCTGGTGGCAGTTCTCGAAAAAGCGCTGGCCTTCGTGCGTCAACTGCGTGGTGCGCGTGGTGCGCAGGAACAGCCGCGTACTGAGCTGTGTTTCGAGCTTTTGTACGTTCCGGCTCACTGCCGATCGACCGATGCCCAGGCGCTCTCCCGCCTTGGCAAAGCTCCCCTCGCTGGCCACAGCCATGAACGCCATGATGCCCGCATAACTTGCCGCAAAGCTCGCCGACAGCGCGTCCGCGCGATTTGGCAAGCTCAGCCGCAAGCTCCGTTCCGGTGTATCCGATGGCTTTATGTCTGCTTCCCCCAAAGTGCTCCCCTTCTTATCCGCAGTGTCGGTCATCGTCCGGCGCGGACATTGCTGTGCGGCCAGCGCCGTCTCTTCCATCCCGGCATGCCCGGATACAGCCGTTGGCCGACCTCTTCGGATCTTAATAATTGGCCAAGAGGCCGTAAATGACAGAGAACCCAGATTTTCTGCCAGACTGCCAGCCCGTCTCTCCACGTCACGCGACTTTCATCGACGATTGGTGCGCAAGTGGAAACTCCGCCGCCTCGCAGGCGGGCCCTCTTGCACCCGATTGTGTAGATGACATAGCATCCGTCGAGTACTGCATTACCTGCCATGGTCCTGAATCAGCCGCCCCTCGCTCCAGAGAACATTGAAGACACGCCGCGCAATATTCTGTTCGTGGCGTATCCCGATGTGAGTCTGCTCGATCTTGCCGGCCCCCAGACGGTGTTCTGGGCCGCTTCCAGATACGCGCGGGAGCGCGGCATGGCGGGATACCGGTGTCACACTGCCAGTTACTCCGGGGGCATGGTCGCCACAGTGGAAGGCACCGCGATGCAAACAGTGGCACTCGATTCATTCGACCTGGGGATGGTCGACACCGTTGTTGTGCCGGGGTCGCCGATCATCCTTGAGGTCGCCAGGAATTCGACTTCGCTGATCGAGTGGCTGACCGTCGCGAGCCGTACGGTGCGGCGCATGGCTTCGGTGTGCAGCGGCGCCTTCCTGCTGGCATTCGCCGGCCTGCTCGACGGCAGACGCGCCACGACGCACTGGGCCATGCTCGACCGGTTTCGTAAGCTGTTTTCCACGGTGGACCTGGACCCGGATGCCATCTTCGTGCAGCAGCGGAACCTCTGGACCTCGGCCGGTGTCACCACCGGCATCGACCTGGCACTCGCCATGGTGGAAGCCGACTACGGGCACGAGGTCGCGCTCAATTCGGCCAAGGAGCTGGCGGTCTACATGAAGCGTCCCGGTGCGCAGCCGCAGTTGAGCGAGATCCTGATCACGCAAAGCCGCCAGGTGCCGATGTTCGAATCGTTGCACGTGTGGATCACCCAGAACCTGTCGAACGAGGAGCTCTCTGTCGAGCGACTGGCGGATCGTGTCGGCATGAGTCCGCGTAATTTCGCGCGGGTCTACAAGGAAAAAACCGGACGCACGCCAGCCAAGGGCGTCGCGTATTTCCGGCTGGAAGCCGCGCGGCGCCAGTTGCAGGACCTGAGCCAGCCGATCGAAGCCATCGCGCGCGCGTGTGGCTTCGGTAGCGAGGAACGGATGCGTGTGACCTTCCAGCGACACTTCGGACTCTCGCCCAGCGAATACCGGCTGAAGGTGAATCGCTAGATTCACGGTTGCCGGCCGGCAACATTGGTTCCCCTCCACATTTCTCCGGGTGTCCGGGCGCACGCCGATCGCCTGTACGCTGCCGCATTCGATTGATGCAAAACAGGAAACATGGTGCGTCCTGAGCCGGTCTGGTGGGGGACCCACCGTCTTACCTAACATGCATGTGGATTTGTTCCACCTTCTGTTTGGAGAAGCATCATGAAGATTGTTGTCATTGGCGGCACCGGCCTGATCGGCAAGAAGGTCGTGGCGCGACTGGTTGCGCAGGGCCATGAAGTGGTAGCCGCTTCGCCGGCCACCGGGGTCAATGCGTTGACGGGCGAGGGCCTGGCGCAAGCGCTGTCAGGTGCGCAGGTCGTAGTGGATGTCGCGAACTCGCCGTCGTTCGAGGATCGGGCGGTGCTCGAATTTTTCGAAACATCGGGCCGCAACCTGGCGGCAGCCGAAAAGGCGGCTAGCGTGGCGCACCATGTTGCGCTGTCGGTCGTCGGTACCGACAAGCTCGAGCAGAGCGGCTACTTCCGCGCCAAGATTGCACAGGAGGCCCTGATCCGCAAGGCGGGCATTCCATTCACGATTGTCCGCTCGACCCAGTTCCTTGAATTTCTCGGCGGCATCGTGCAGTCGGCCGGACAGGGTGACACGATCACGCTCACGTCCGCGCTGATCCAGCCTATCGCGTCGGACGATGTTGCCCACGCCGTGGCCGACGCCGCGCTTGCGGCGCCACTCAACGGTATCGCCGAGATCGCCGGGCCGGAGCGCTTCAGGATGAGCGACCTGGTGCAGCGTTATCTCCAGGCGATTGGCGACACTCGCCGCGTCGTGGCCGATCCGGCCGCGCGGTACTTCGGTGCCGAACTCAAGGAAGACACCCTCGTGCCCGAAGGCGATGCGCGCCTTGGCCGCATCCGCTTCGAAGACTGGCAGAAATCATAAGTCGGTAGTCTGGAGACACCGTATGGGCGACAACGAAAGGTTGCAGCCTCCACCACTTACTCTGCTCGACAGGTACCGGGGTCAGGGATTCACCGCGCTCTATACGACGACGGTCACGGTGTCGGGCGGTGAGGCCGGGCATGGCCGTGCATCTGGTATTGCGAGATCCGACGATGGCAATCTGATTCTCGATCTGCGTCTGCCCGCGGCACTCGGCGGTCCGGGCAGCGGTACCAATCCGGAGCAGCTGTTCGCCGCAGGCTATGCGGCTTGCTTTCACGGGGCATTGAGTCTTGTCGGCAAGCGTTCACGGGTTGACGTGTCGAATGCCACGGTCACGGTGGAGGTGTCCTTCGGCCGCGATCCCATGGACGGCGGCTACGCGCTGATTGCGGAGATCCGCATTCGCATGCCGGGTGTGGAACGGCACGTTGCCGAAGAGCTTGTCCGGGATACCGAGCGTCTCTGCCCTTACGCAAAGATGGCACGTGAGGGGATACACAGCATTGTGAGCGTCATCGACTGATTGCGCGTTCTGCGTCGACATGCACATCAAGCAGGCCAAGATCCATGGCGAGCGCGAACTGCGTCTCCACCACGTGGCGATCTGGCGCGAATCGACATTGTTCACACCGCGCGAGCGCGCCGCGCTAGCCTGGACGGAGGCAGTGACCCAGCTCTCCGCGCAAGGCGTGCCGGATGAAATCTATGAACGCGTGTGCACGCAGTATTCCGAGAAGGAACTGTCCGATCTCACTTTCCTGGTGGGTGCGATCAACACCTGGAACCGCCTGAACGTGGCGTTCCGCACGGTGCCCGGTTCGTCCGACAAGGCCTTCGGACTCGACAAGGCCGGCCTGGAGTGCCTGACGATGGCAAAACCTGCCATGGCCGCGGGCGATGTCAGCGTCAAGCCATTGCTCACGGAGCCGTTGCCGGAGTATCCGGGCAAGGAAGTGCAGATGATCGTCGTGGAGTACGGCCCTGGCGGTGCCGATCCGGTCCACCGCCATGACGCACACGGCTTCATCTACGTGCTCGAAGGCAGCATCGTGACTGCGCACGGCGCTGAACGTGCGCACGTAACACTTCATTGTCACTGCAAGGGAGCCCCCGCAAAGGGGAGCTATCAGAAAATCTGAAAGATTCCATCAATATTATTCGATTTTCTTTTTGAGCGCGATGCAGCAAAGTCTGGGCAAGGAGTTAAACATGAATGCACGAGCGCCCCTGACTGCGCTGGCTCTTGCCGGTGCCTGGCTACAACCTTCTTTTGTTTCCACTGCCTCCGGCACCTCCGTTCCCTATGTGGAAGCTGGCAGCGGCGAGCCAATGGTATTCGTGCACGGGTCGCTGTGCGACTACCGCTATTGGGAGCCGCAGCTCGCTTCTCTGTCGAAGGACTTCCACTGCCTCGCTCCGAGCCTGGGCCACTATTGGCCACAAACCAGTGCGAACGGACGCGGCGACTTCAGTTGGGAGGCGCACGTCGCGGAGATTGCGGAGTTCATCGATGCGCTCGGTCTGGGGCCGGTCCATCTGGTCGGCCACTCGCGTGGCGGTTGCATTGCGTTTCATCTAGCGTGTGAATACCCTCACTTGGTGAACACGCTCACGCTCGCTGATCC
The DNA here is from genome assembly GCF_015549295.1 of Cupriavidus sp. IK-TO18. Taxonomy (NCBI): domain Bacteria; kingdom Pseudomonadati; phylum Pseudomonadota; class Betaproteobacteria; order Burkholderiales; family Burkholderiaceae; genus Cupriavidus; species Cupriavidus sp. IK-TO18. Next base: position 51,833 of record NZ_JADGMP010000029.1, on the reverse strand, counting down.
AGGCGGCCCACTTCAGGCAACGCCGCAAGCAGGGGCCGGCAAATTGCCGCCGGCCACCCATGCGTTGAGAGAGAAGGCTGCAGCACTGGTTGAGCAAGGCGAATTCGATGCCGGTCTGAATCTGTTCGTAGACTCGGTAACCATGCCGGGTTTTTGGAGCAAGAGTTCCCAGGGCTTCCGCAGGATGGCGCTCGATAATGCGCTCACACTGCCGAAGCAGCTGCGTGACCCGTTGCCCGCCTACACACGCGAAGCGGCCGGCGAAATCCGGTGTCGAACGTTGCTGATCGATGGGCAAAAGAGTCCGCGCATGTTCCGTGGCACGGTCGAGAAGCTTCAAGAATGGATCGTGCAAGCTAAGCGTCAGACAATTGCCGGAGCCTCTCACGGCATGAATATTGCCAACCCAGGCGCGTTCAATCGGGCGGTTGCCGAGTTGGCTGGCTAGAGAGGCCCTGTCTCGCAGAGTTCGTGGATCGAGCCGTTGATCGCCATCGTGACCGAGGAAATCCTGACGCGTCATTCACGGAAGGCGCGCCTACAACGACTTCAGATACTCGGCCAGATCCGCAATCTGCTCAGCGGTCAACCCCAGCCCTTGCCTGGTGTTATAGGTCTGCGCAACGTCCTCCAGCGTTGCAGCCGACCCGTCGTGGAAGTAAGGCGGATGCTGCCACACACTCCTGAGCGGACTGGTTCGATACTGCTTGCCGAACGTGAGGCATAGCTGGGCGATTCCGGTTCGACCATCGAGTCGCTCGGCGGATGCAAGCGCGCATTGGCGTCGGTAAGCAGTGTGCCGCTATGGCAGGTGGCGCAGCGGCCGGCGCCTTCGGACACCAGCCTGCATATCGGCGAAAGCGCCTTCCACAAGGCAACGCTATTTCGTCCGACCGGGTCCGAACGGGCGCCTGTTGCGAGTGGGTGATGGCGCTGCGCGCCCAGGGCGGCACGATGAAAGAAATCGCGCGCGAGCTCTCAGTCGACAATCGAACCGTACACAAGTCGTCACCGCGGGGGCATTCCCCGAGCGCGTCGGATACAGCGCGGGAGTGGCAGGCGCGGTGTGGCGGGTAAGCCCCAGGCTTGCGACCAACCACTTCGCAAAGGCCATAAAGATGCCAGATCGGCATTTTTGGCGGTGACTGAGCAATTCCCATGTCTTTGCTTTGTCCGAATCCGTTGCCATAATGGCGACAAAAAAGTGAAATCCGGGGCACAAAGCAGCGTGTAACGCCGGAGTGCGGGGTCAGATTTTCTGGGACGACATGGAATTCAAGCAATCCATTCAGGCAGTGGCCGCCACGCCGCGCGGCCGGCTGGCGACCCGCGTTGCCGGCGGCGTGGTTGCCGCGCTCGCGGTGTTCGGGCTGGCGGGCTATATCGGCGGACCGCCGCTGCTCAAATACCTGATCGAAAAGAACGCGACTGAAGCACTCGGGCGCAAGGTCACGCTGGGCAAGGCGCATGTGCGGCCGTTCGAACTGGCCGCCACGCTGTCTGACCTGACGATCTACGAGCGCGACGGCAAGACGCCTGCGGTGACGCTGGGCGAGGCCGAGGCCAATACTTCGGTGGCATCGCTGTGGCATCTGGCACCGGTGGTGGACAACCTGCGCGTCGACCGCCTTGCCGTGCGCGTCGCGCGCGGCGCCGACGGGCGCATGACCTTTGCCGATGTCCAGGAAAAATTCGCAGCACTGCCGCCCAAGCCGGCCGATGCCAAGCCGGCGCGCTTCTCGGTCAACAATATTGCCGTGACCGGCAGCAGCTTCAGCTATGACGACAGGCTGCTCGACACCAGCCTGCGCGTCGACCACCTGACGCTGACGCTGCCGTTCCTGTCCAACCTGCCGCATGACGTCGAGATCGTGACGCGGCCGACGCTGAGCGCGCGGGTCAACGGCACGCCGCTGGCGCTCGATGGCGAGGTGCTGCCCTTCGCCGATTCGCGCCAGACCCGGCTCAATGTCAATCTCGACGGGCTCGACGTGACGCGCCTCATGGCCTTCGCGCCGCCGCTGCGCGATGCCGAGGTCAAGTCCGGCAAGCTTGATACGCGCCTGACGGTGGCGTTCCGCCAGCAGAAGGACACGCAGGAAATGCTGCTGATGGGCACGGCCGCGCTGCGCGATGCGGATATCCGCACGCGCGCGGGCCAGCCGCTGGTGAAAAGCGGCCGGCTGGCGCTGGACATTGCCCGGCTCGAGCCGCTGGCGCACCGGGCCCAGCTGCGTAGCGTGGAAATCGAAGGGCTGGGGGTGCAGGCGGTACGCCGCGCCGACGGCACGCTGAACCTGGCGACGGCGTTCCTGCCGCAGGCGGTAAGCAAGTCGACCGACGGTGTGGCGCCGGCCCCCGCTCCGGCTCCGGCTGCGGCGGCGTCCGCGCCCGCGCCCGCCGCGGCTGCTTCCGCTGCTCCTGCTCCTTCGGCTTCTGCCGCGCAAGCCGCGCCGGCCGGCCCCGCGGCCAAGGACCAGCCCTGGCGCTATGCGGTCGACCGCATCGTAGTAAAGCAGGCCAACCTCGGGTTTGAGGATGCGCTGGCGCCCTCGGGCCCGGGCAAGCTGGCGCTGGGCCCGCTCGACGCCGAGGTCAAGGGCTTTGCCGGCACCGAAGGCGACAAGCCGGCGCATATCGATGCCACCCTGACCGTGGCCGACGGCCAGACCCTGCACCATGCCGGCGACCTGCTGCTGCGCGACGGCACGCTGGCCGGCACGCTCGAGACCAAGGGGCTGCGGCCGCAGGGCTTTGCCGCGTGGTGGCCGCGCGAGCTGCGCAGCCAGTTCGGCGAGACCGCGGTCGATGCCGAGCTGCACTACCGCATGTCGTGGGCGGCGCCGCAGTTCCAGTTCGTGCTGGAAAAGTCCCGGGTGGAACTGGCGCCGCTCTATGTCGCCACACGCGATCCGGTGGTGATGCCGGCCGCGCCTACCGCCACCGCCAACACCGCCAACACCGCCAACACCGCCAACACCGCCAACACCGCCAACACCGCCAACACCGCCAACACCGCGAATGAAGCCGCGACGCAGGCCCACCAGCGCGTCAGCCGTCGTGCGCGCGAACGCGCCGAGGCCGACCGTGCAGGCGCCAACCTGCCGCTGCTGCGCGCCGAGAAGCTGGTGCTCGACGATATCCAGTTTGACCTCGCGCGCCAGACCTTCGCGACCAGCCAGGTGACGCTGGCGCAGCCGCAGATCGCGGCCACGCGCGACCATAGCGGCCAACTGCTCGAAATGGCGCGGCTGTGGGCCAGCGAATCCGCCCAGCAGGCTCGCGCCACGCCGCGCAAGGCACCGGCCCCTGCCGCGAATGCCACGAATGGCGCTAGTGGCGCCAATGGCAGGAACGGCAGTGCCGCCGCAGGTGTCTGGCAAGCCAGGATCGGCAAGATCGCCGTCGACGGCGGCAGCGCGCGCGTGGCCGACTACCAGCCGGCCGAAGCCAACCGCGGCCGCCCGGTGATCCACCAGTTCCGCAATATCGAGCTCAGCACCGGCGCCATTGCCTGGCCGCTGACGCCGGCGGCGGTGCCGGTGAAGCTGCACGCCGAATCCGGCCGGCGCGGCGTGATCGGCATCGACGGCACCGTCTTGCCTGCCATGCCGGCGAGCCGCCTGCAGCTGGACCTGCGCCAGGTCGAAATCGGGCCGCTGCAGCCGTACCTGGCCGACCGCCTCAACGCGGCGCTGCGTAGCGGCACGCTGACCGTCAAGGGCAAGCTCAATGTCGACGCGCCCACCGGCAAGCCGATCGCCGCGCAGTTTGCCGGCAACGTGCTGGCCGGCAACGTGCGCACGGTCGACCGTGTCAGCGGCGAGGATTTCCTGCGCTGGCGCTCGCTCGCGCTGTCGGGCATCGACTTCGCGATGGATGAGAGCAAGGGCCCGATGCGCGTCAGCCTGGGCAATATCGCGCTGTCCGATTTCTATGCGCGCGTGATCCTGAACGCCAACGGCCGCCTGAATCTGCAGGACGTGCTGGCCGGCGGCGCGGCCAAGGGCGAGGCGGCGCCGTCCACCAGCCTGACGCAGGCCAACCCGGCCTCGGCGCCGGCGACGCCGCCGGTGCAGGCCGGTGACACGCGCACCGCGCAGGTCGAGCAGAAGCCGGGCGGCCCCAAGCCGCAGATCCGCATCGGCGGCGTGTCGGTGAACCAGGGCAACATCAATTTCTCGGATTTCTTTGTCAAGCCGAACTACACGGCCAACCTGACTGGCATGAAGGGCTCGGTGTCCAAGGTGTCGTCGGGCGATCCCGCGCCTGCCGACCTGGTGCTCGACGGCCGCATCGACGACGATGCGCCGGTCACCATCAGCGGCAAGATCAACCCGCTGGGCGAGCAGTTGTTCCTGGACATCGCCGCCAAGGCATCGGGGGTCGAGCTGACGCGGCTGACGCCGTACGCGGCCAAGTACGCCGGCTACCCGATCACCAAGGGCAAGCTGACCGTCGATGTCGCCTACAAGATCGAGAACGGCAAGCTGGATGCGAGCAACCACCTGTTCCTCGACCAGCTTACCTTCGGCGAGCGTGTCGACAGCCCGGACGCGACCAAGCTGCCGGTGCTGCTGGCGGTGTCGCTGCTGAAGGACCGCAATGGCGTGATCGACGTGAACCTGCCCGTCTCCGGCTCGCTGTCGGATCCGGAATTCAGCATCGGCGGCGTGATCGTGCGCGTGATCGTCAACCTGCTGACCAAGGCGATCACTTCGCCGTTCTCCTTGATAGCCTCTGCCTTCGGCGGCAGCAGCGAGGAGCTCGGCTACGTCGAGTTCGCGCCCGGCACGTCGACGCTGACGCCGGCGGCGAAGGAGAAGATCGGCAAGCTCGGCCAGGCGCTCAATGACCGGCCTTCGCTGCGGCTGGAAATCAGCGGCCGCATCGACCCGGCCACCGACGAAGCCGGCGCGCGCCGCGCGTGGCTGGATGCGCGCGTGGCCGAGCAGAAGCGGCGCGACCTGCGCAACAGCGCGCAGGCAGGCACCGAGGCCGGCGACGACGAGTCGGGCGTGCAGGGCGCCGAGATCAAGGTGTCGAAGCAGGAATACCCGAAGTACCTGGAAGAGGTCTACAAGCGCGCCTCGATGAAGAAGCCGCGCAATTTCGTCGGCTTTGCCAAGTCGCTGCCGCCCGAGGAAATGGAGAAGCTGCTGATGGCCAATGCCACTGTCTCCGAGGCCGACCTGAAGCGCCTTGCCGAGCAGCGGGCGCTGGTGGTCAAGCAGTCGCTGGAGCGCGAAGGCAAGGTGCCGGAGAGCCGGCTGTTCCTGACCGCGCCCAAGCTCACGGCCGAGGGCATCAAGGACAAGGGCGCGCCGAACCGGGTCGATTTCTCGATCCGGCAGTAGCCGTGGCGGCCGGCGGCGCCGTCACGGCGCCGCCGGCAAAAAACGGTATGATTCGGCCCGGACAATGTGTCATGACCGAATCTGGAGAATGTTTTGCAGGATCAACTTGAAGCGGCCGTTGCCTACAAGACCTGGGTGTGCGTGATCTGCGGCTGGGTCTACGACGAAGAACAGGGCTGGCCCGAAGACGGCATCGCCCCCGGCACGCGCTGGGAAGACATCCCCGACGACTGGCGTTGCCCCGAATGCGACGTCGGCAAGGGCGAGTTCGCGATGATCGAGCTGTAATGCATGACGGCGCTTTGCAGCGCCGTCATGCATTGACTAGCCATGCCGCCGCAAAGGCGGCCGGCACAGGCCGGTGTGGTGACGTTGCGCGGCATAACGCCGGTAGCGCATCCGATACGGGTGAACGCTGCGCCACAGGGCCACCAGCACGGTAACAAGCAGCAGGGCCGCCATGATGGCGGCAAGCAGGGCGATCGACATGGCGGCCCTCCTCTTCGCGATTCGTGCGGATCGTGCAAAACCTGCCAGCCCGGCCTCCCGGGCCGGTATCAGATCAGCATCGGCAGCGCTTCCAGCACCAGCACCGCGACCAGCGCGCCGATCAGCGCTCCCATGGTCCGGCAACTGATACGCAGGTACTTGGCGGTCACCGGGATCGAACCCATGGCGATCACGCCCACCAGCGCCATCGGAATCAGGAATACAAGATCATGCGCGGTGAAGTGCATGGCGGTCTCCTGTCTCTCTTTTGTGATTCCAGTATAGGCAGTGTGTGCCGCGCGCAAGGCAGCGCGCATCGGGATTGTCCCGTAGTGTGCACAGCAGCCGGGCGTTCGCAGGTATCGTTATCGGCACTCCTGCGCCGATGGCGTTGCGCCACGCACGAAGCGGAAGTGTTTTTCGCCATGCCGGCAGCCTGATGGGAAGCGCGTGTCCTATGCTGATCAGAGACGCGGGCCCCGATCCCATCCATGTCGAAGGTCCCGCCGACTCAAGAGAGAGACGGAGGTGGCTATGGAACTTCACATGCGATCGCACCATTACGTGCGGCGCCAGCCGGACTGGACCGCGGCAGCGGTGTCGGGGCTGGCCGCGGGCGCGCTGCTGCTGGTGCTGGAACTGTTCTGGTCGTCGATGGTGTCGGGCGTCAATCCGTGGGTGGCCACGCGCATGATCGCGGCGATCGTGATGGGCCCGGACGAGCTGCAGACGTCGCTGTTCACCGTCGGCACGGCGGCCGCGGCACTGGCGATCCACTTCGTGCTGGGCGCGGTGCTTGGCATGATCCTGGCGGCGATCATCGCGCCGTTCACGCTGGACTCGAGCCTCGGCATGGCGATGCTGGCCGGCGCCGTGTTCGGGCTGGTCGTCTACTTCTTCAATTTCTATGTGATGACGCGCGCGTTCCCGTGGTTTGTCGAGGTGCGTGGCTGGCATACGTTCATCGGCCACCTGATCTTCGGCGTGACGGCCGCGGCGTGCTACTGGAAGCTGGAAAGCAAGGACGTGTCGCACTGAGATGACGCAATGAGCCGCGGTGCTCAGCGGCCGAACCGAGACATTTTTCAACCCGGGGATCGTGCCCGAACGGCACGGCAAGACGCATGCACGTTTCCTGCGCGCTTTGGCCATTACACGGGGCCGCGCGCGACCATGGCGGTGGCATGGAGCCGAAGGGTTCCTGCCGCCGCTTTTTCTGGGCGGACCGCTTGTGCATGGAGGCACGCATTTGCCCGCCATGTCGCCTTGCAGTGACCTGACGGCATGCACTAGTCTTATCTAACCTTGCGTGACTTCCGCATCCCTCGCCGCGCGCGAGGAGGAGGGTGGTTATGGCGTTGGCCATTGCACTCGTCGTCATCGTCGTCGCTTCGGTGCTCTTCCATTTTCTGAGCCCGTGGTGGGCGACCCCGCTGGCGTCCAACTGGAAGCAGATGGACGACACGCTGACCATTACCCTCGTCATCACCGGGATATTCTTCGTCGTCATCAACCTGTTCGTCGGCTACATCGTCTGGCGCTACCGGCACAATGCGCCGCATCCCAACGGCGGCACTGGCCACCGCGCCGCCTACGAGCCGGAAAACCGCAAGCTCGAGTGGTGGCTGATCGGCGGCACCACCCTGGGCGTGGTGGCGTTGCTGGCGCCGGGCCTGTTCGTCTACGCCGACTACGTGCGCCCGCCGCGCGAGGCGATGGTGCTGGAGGTGGTGGGCCAGCAATGGTCGTGGGGGTTCCGCTTTCCGGGCAAGAGCGGCGAGCTGGGTGCTTCCGACCCGCGCTTCATTACCGGTTCCAATCCGCTGGGCCTTGACCCGGACGACCCGCGCGGGCAGGACAACATCGTCATCGTGGGGCCCGAGGTACACCTGCCGCTGAACAAGCCGGTGAAAGTGCTGCTGCGCTCCAAGGACGTGCTGCATGATTTCTATGTGCCGCAGTTCCGCGCGCGCATGAACATGGTGCCGGGCATGGTGACGTCGTTCTGGTTCACGCCGACGCAAACGGGACGCTTTGAAATCCTGTGCGCGCAGCTGTGCGGCGTGGGGCACTACAACATGCGCGGCATCGTGGTGGTGGACGAACCCGCCGCGTACGACGCCTGGCTGGCGAAGCAGCAGACCTTTGCCATGGCGCTGGCGAAGGCGGCGGCACCGCCGGCCGCCATGGCCGCCGCAGCGCCGGGCGCCGCCAGCGACGCCGGCGTGGTGGAAAAGGGCCGCGCGCTGGCGCAAAGCAAGGGCTGCGTCGCATGCCACAGCATCGACGGCAATCCCGGCGTGGGCCCGACGTGGAAGGGCCTCTACGGCAAGACCGAGACCTTTGCCGACGGCAGCAGCGCCGCGGTCGACGACGCCTTCCTGCACAAGGAGATCACCGACCCGCACGCGCGCCTGGTGAAGGGCTTCGGTCCGGTGATGCCCCAGCTGCCGATGAGCGAGGACGAGACCGCTGCGCTGATTGCGTATATCAAGTCGGCGGGAACCGGCGCCCCCGCACCGGAGGTCGCGGCGCCGGGCGCGCCCGCTGCCGCCACCAGCGCCGCCACGACCGCGGCAGCCGGCACGGCCGCGCCCGCGCCAGCCCCTGGCGCTGCCTCGGGCACCTATACGACCTCGACCGCGGTGGCCGTGCCGCCCGGCGCGGCGCCCGCGCCGCCACGCAAGTGAGGAGACCCGCATGGCTTACGCCGACGATGCAGCCCATCACGCGCCGCAGAGCTTCTGGACCCGCTACGTCTGGAGCCAGGACCACAAGGTGATCGCCGTGCAGTACACCATCGTGGCGATCGTGGTGGGGCTGGTGGGCGTGGCGTTGTCCAACCTGATGCGGATGCAGCTGGGTTTTCCGGGGCGTTTCGAGTTTATCGACGTCAACCGCTATTACCAGTTCGTCACCATGCACGGCATGATCATGGTGATCTACCTGCTGACCGCGCTGTTCCTGGGTGGCTTCGGCAACTACCTGATCCCGCTGATGGTGGGGGCGCGCGACATGGTGTTCCCCTTCCTCAACATGCTCAGCTTCTGGGTTTACCTGCTGTCGGTGATCGTGCTGCTGGCCAGCTTCTTCGTGCCGGGCGGGCCCACCGGCGCCGGCTGGACGCTGTATCCGCCACAGGCCATCCTGCCCGGCACGCCGGGGCATGACTGGGGCATCATCCTGATGCTGGTGTCGCTGGCGATCTTTATCGTCGCGGCGACGATGGGCGGCCTGAACTACGTCACCACCGTGCTGCAGGCACGCACCGAGGGCATGACGCTGCTGCGCATGCCGCTGTCGGTGTGGGGCATCTTCATGGCCACCATCCTGGCGCTGCTGGCGTTTCCGGCGCTGTTCGTGTCCGCGGTGATGATGCTGCTGGACAAGACCCTGGGCACCAGCTTCTTCATGCCCGCGATGGTGTCGATGGGCCAGCAGCTCACCTACAAGGGCGGCAGCCCGCTGCTGTTCCAGCACCTGTTCTGGTTCTTCGGCCACCCCGAGGTGTATATCGTCGCGCTGCCGGCGTTCGGCATCGTCTCCGACCTGGTCAGCGTCCATGCGCGCAAGAGCATCTTCGGCTATCGCACCATGGTGTGGGCGATCCTGGCGATCGGCGTGCTGTCGGTGGTGGTGTGGGCGCACCATATGTTCGTCAGCGGCATGAACCCGTACTTCGGCTTCTTCTTCGCCACCACCACGCTGATCATCGCGGTGCCAACGGCAATCAAGGTGTACAACTGGGTCATCACGCTATGGCGCGGCGACATCCATTTCTCGGTGCCGATGCTGTTTGCGATCGCGTTCATCAGCACCTTTGTCATCGGCGGGCTGACCGGGCTGTTCCTGGGCAATGTCAGCGTGGATATCCCGCTGTCGAACACGTATTTCGTGGTGGCGCACTTCCACATGGTGATGGGCGTGTCGCCGATCCTGGTGGTGTTCGGCGGCATCTACCACTGGTATCCCAAGGTGACGGGGCGCATGCTCAACGACACCATGGGCCGCGTGCATTTCTGGATCACCTTCATCGGCACCTACGCCATCTTCTTCCCGATGCACTATCTCGGCGTGCTGGGCATGCCGCGGCGCTACTACGCTTGGGAGAACTACGCCTTCATCCCCGAATCCGCGCACGTGATGAACATGTACATCTCGGTGGCGGCCTTCGTGGTCGCGACGGCGCAGCTGCTCTTTGTCTACAACCTGGTGTGGAGCCTGCGCCATGGGGACAAGACTGATGGCAATCCCTGGCGCGCGGCCTCGCTGGAGTGGCAGACGCCGCAGACGCCGCCGGTGCACGGCAACTGGGGCCCGCACCTGCCGGTGGTGTACCGCTGGGCCTATGCCTACAGCGTGCCGGGCGCGCCCGAGGACTTCATCGCGCAGAATGCGCCGCCCGAAGCGGGTGGATCGGAGCCTGAACCCCACGCCAGCCGCGGAGCCGTAGCATGAACGCCGACGCCGTCTACAAGGTCAGCCGCGACGACTTCGGCGGCAACCCCTCCGGCGAGAATGCCGCGCACCGCCACCCGCGGCGCCGCTCGCCGGCAAGCACCGGCCTGTGGGTGTTCATGGGGGTGGTCACGTCGCTGTTTGGGCTGTTCCTGACCGCTTATGCGCTGCGCATGGACAGCCCGGACTGGCACCGCATCGCGCTGCCGTGGCAGGTGTGGCTGTCCACCGCCCTGCTCGCCGCCGGCAGCGCGGCGATGGAGGTGGCGTCGCGCGCGGCACGCCGCGGCAGCATGGGCGTGGCGCGGCTGGCGCTGCGCCTCGGCGGCCTGGGCGCGGCCGCCTTCGTGGTTTCGCAGCTGTGGGCCTGGCAGGCGCTGGGCGCGATGCAGGTCATGCCGGCCGGCAATCCGGCGGGCAGCTTCTTCTACCTGCTGACCGCCATGCACGGCCTGCACGTGCTGGGCGGGCTCGTGGGCTGGGGCTTCGCGGTTGCCGCGCGCGGCAGCGGCGAAGTTGCCGTGCTGCGCATGCGGCTGTGCTCGCGCTACTGGCATTTCCTGCTGGCGGTATGGGTGGTGCTGCTGGCGGCGCTGGGCTGGCTCACGCCCGAGCTGGTGCGCTATCTCTGCGGCACGGCCTAGGACGGGCACGCACGCGCAAGAGGAGGAGAGCGGCATGTCAACGCAACTGTCTTCACCGTCGGCCACGCCGCCCGCGGCTCCGCCACTTGGCGGGGTGCGCGGCCTGCTGGCCGACTGGTCGTCGGACCAGCAGGCCTTCAAGGTGTCGTGGGGCAAGACCATGATGTGGATCTTCCTGCTGTCCGACACCTTTGTCTTCAGCTGCTTCCTGACCGGCTATATGTCGGTGCGGATGGCGACCACGGTGCCATGGCCGAATCCCAGCGAGGTATTCGCGCTGCACGTGGGCGGCGCCGATATCCCGCTGCTGCTGATCGCTATCATGACTTTCGTGCTGATCACCAGCAGCGGCACCATGGCGATGGCCGTCAACTTTGCCTACCGGCGCGCGCGCCGGGAATGCGCGCTGCTGATGCTGGTGACGGCGCTGTTCGGCATGCTCTTCGTCGGCATGCAGGCGTTTGAATGGACCAAGCTGATCGTCGACGAGGGCGTGCGGCCGTGGAGCAACCCGATGGGCGCGGCGCAGTTCGGCTCGACGTTTTTCATGATCACCGGCTTCCACGGCCTGCACGTGTCGTGCGGCGTGATCTACCTGCTGGTGGTGGCCACGCGCGTGCTGCGCGGGCGCTACGAAGCCACCGGCAACTACCAGATCGTCGAGATCGCCGGGTTGTACTGGCACTTCGTTGACCTGGTCTGGGTGTTCATCTTTGCGTTGTTCTATCTCTGGTGAGGGCGGCCATGGCATCGACTCCCGCATCCCCCGCAGGCTCCACGACGCCCGCGCAGCCGGCCGCGCACGAATCCGGGCATGCCGGCGCGCATAGCGGCCAGCAGCATCCCATCGGGCTGTACCTGAAGATCTGGTTGTTGCTGTTCGTGCTGTCGACGCTGTCCTACCTGGTCGACTATTTCCACGTCACCGGCTACCTGCGCTGGACGCTGATCCTGGTGTTCATGGCGCTGAAGGCGGGGCTGATCGTGGCGGTGTTCATGCACATGGCATGGGAACGCATGGCGCTGATCTGCGCCATCCTGGTCCCGCCGCTGTGCCTGCTGGTGCTGGTCTGGCTGATGGCGGAAGAAGCGAACTATACGTTCCTGACGCGCGGCATCTTCTTCCGCTGACGGGGAGGGCGCCGCCGGCTCCGGGAGGGAGCCGGCGGCAGGCCGCCTCAATGGCTGTCGCCGTCGTTCGGCTTCAGACCTGGGTGATGAACTTGGTCACAAGGTAGCCGTCGAACGTCTCCAGGCCGCCCTCGCTGCCGATGCCCGAGTCCTTGATGCCGCCGAACGGCGTCTCGGCCAGCGCCATGCCGAAGTGGTTGATGTTGACCATGCCCGCTTCCAGCCCGTTGGAAACTTCCGTTGCGGTCTTCAGCGAGTTGGTAAACACATACGAGGCCAGGCCAAAGGGCAGGCTGTTGGCGCGGCGCAGCACCTCGGCGGTGTCCTTGAAGCGCGTGACCGGCGCCACCGGGCCGAACGGCTCGTCGGTCATCAGGCGCGAATCGTCGGGCAGGTCGGTCACCACGGTCGGCGCGAAGAAATAGCCCTTGTCGTTGCCGAGGGCGCTGATGCGCGAGCCACCGGCCACCACCTTGCCGCCGCGCTGGCTGGCATCGTCCAGGAACTGCTCCATCGACAGCACGCGGCGCTCATGCGCCAGCGGGCCCATCTGGGTGCCGTCGTCCAGGCCGTTGCCCACCTTGATCGAGCCGATCACCTCGGTAAAGCGCGCCAGGAACTTGTCGTAGGCCTTCTCCTGGACATAGAAGCGCGTCGGCGACACGCACACCTGGCCGGCATTGCGCAGCTTGAAGCGCGCCAGCATCTCGGCGGCGGGCTCGATGTCGGCGTCGTCGAACACCAGCACCGGCGAATGCCCGCCCAGCTCCATGGTCACGCGCTTCATGTGCGCGCCGGCCAGCGCGGCCAGCTGCTTGCCCACCGGCACCGAGCCGGTGAACGAGATCTTGCGCACGATCGGCGATTCGATCAGGTAGGTCGACACTTCGCTGGGCACGCCCCAGACGATGTTCAGCACCCCCGGCGGCAGGCCGGCGTCATGGAACAGCTGCGCCAGCGCCACCACCGCGCTGGGCGAGTCCTCCGGGCCCTTCAGGATCAGCGTGCAGCCCGCACCGACCGCGGCCACGATCTTGCGGATCGCCTGGTTGAACGGGAAGTTCCACGGCGTGAATGCGGCGCAGACCCCGATCGGCTCGCGCACCACGATCTGCCGCACATTGGGCTGGCGCGGCGGAATCACGCGGCCGTAGATGCGGCGGCATTCCTCGGCGTGCCAGTCGGCATGCTCGGCGCAGACCATGATTTCGCCGATGGCTTCGGCCAGCGGCTTGCCCTGGTCCAGCGTGATATTGCGGCCGATCTCCCTGGCGCGCTCGCGGGCCAGCTCGCCCACGCGGCGCAGGATCTTGCCGCGCTCCAGCGGCGAGGACTTCTTCCAGCTCTCGAACGCGCGCTGCGCGGCGGCGAGCGCGCGGTCCAGGTCGGCGCGGGTCGCGTGCGGCAGCTTGCCCAGCACTTCCTCGGTGGCCGGATTGATGACGTCCTGCTCGCGCCTGTCGCCTCCCTTGATGAATTCACCGTCGATATAGAGGGCGAGATCCTGGTACATGCGTGTTCTCCTTGGTGGCGTTCGATGGGCGAAGGGCAAGGCCGCGGCGGCGGGCAACCCCGCGGCCGCGGCCGTCAGTGAAAACGCAAGCTTACCGCGACTGCGGCGATCATGCAGTGGACGCTGCGCCGGGGGGGGGGCGGGCGCAGGCAGGGAGGAAAGTGCGGCACCCGTCCCCCGCCGGCGCGAGGGAGCTATGGGCCGGAGCGGACTGCGCCCGTGGGCGCTCAGGCCAGGTCGCGCGGCCGCGCGGCCGGGGTGGCGCCGGTGCGGGTGGCTTCCACCACCAGGATCACCAGCAGCGTGATCAGCGTCAGGCCGAACACGGCATAGCCGATGCTGTCGCCCTCGATGGCGAACAGGCTGGGCGCATAGGTCGGGCTGGTGCAGACCATGGTGCCGGCGGACATGCCGGTGTAGTGCATGCCGCAGACCGCCACGCCCATCACCACCGCCGCGGCCAGCTGCTTGCCGCCCGTCTTCACCGTGGTGGCCAGCCACAGCGCCACTACCGACACCACGACGGCGATCACCGCCGACAGTGCGATCACGCCCAGGTCCCAGTCAAAGCCAGGGCTGCGCGTCGTTGTCGTCCGCACACGCCTCAGGGGCGTGTACGCCATGTCATCGCGATATCGCCGGTCTATGTGTGGTTGACCACATAGACGTGAACCCCCCGGTGCCGCGCCCTGTAGAATTTGTCGGACCTATACCTAAACCCCCTAAACCGTCTTCACGTGCGCGCCATCCGGCTTCTTCTGCTGGTCATGATGCTGGCCTTCCTGCCTCTCCAAGGCTGGGAGGATGCGGTCGCGCACACCGTGTCGGCGGACGCCACGGCCAGGGCCGCCGAGGCCGAGTTCGCAGAGCGCGGCGACGCCGGCCACCCCATACCATCTTCGGAAGCCGCCGAGCCGTCGGAGCAGCCCGGCCCCGATCCTTTCGAGCAGCTGTTATCGCCCTCCCCGCTATATCCCGCGGCCTGTGCGGGTAGTGCCAGCCGGCCGCATTACACCGACGGGCCACGGCCCGGTCCCGACCTGCCACGCCTGCCGCGTCCTCCACGCGGCTGATCCCTCACCGTGAGCGGTGTGCGCGATCGCGTTCGGCGTCCTGGCAACAATGATCGTGGCCTAGTTCTCGCGCCAGCGTGAATTGTGCCCTCGATGCGGGTGCCGCCGGGCTGGTGGCCTCGCCCACGCGAACGGCACGACTTTCCGGTCATTCCAGTCATTCACCCATCGAAAGCGCATCGCGGCGCCTCAGTCCGTAAGCTGATGCCAGCGAGACCAATGCCCCGGCGCTGAGCGCGCTGGCACGGGTTCTCTGATATGGAATCATCAATGCAATCGATCCTGCTTCAACCAGGCATGCCAGCGTGGCGGGAAACGCTGGCACGCTGCCACCATGACTGCCATCACACGCCAGGCTGGTACGTAGCAGCAGAGCGCAGTGAGCGCGGCAGTGCGGCTGCCGTCCATGTCACCGACGGATCCCGCGACTTGCTGGTTCCGCTCGTGTGCCGGCCGCTTACCAATGTCAGTTGGGACGCCACCTCGGCCTACGGTTACGGAGGACCGGTAGTGAGCCACGGCGCACCGGCCGGGTTCGCCGACGAGGCGCTTGGCGCCGCGCTGGCGTTGCTGCGCCGTGAAGGCTGCGTGTCGTGGTTTATCCGCATGCACCCATTGCTGAATGCGGACTGGCAGAGCCGCTTCGGGTTGGTGGTCGAGCAAGGGGCCACCGTCTCGATCGACCTCACGAAGAGCCCGGAGCGGCTGTGGCAGGAAACCCAGGCGCGCCACAAGCGCGGCATTAACCGCGCCCGCCGCGCTGGCGTCACCGCACGGCTAGATACTGACTTCGCCACGCTGCCGCGGTTTATCCGGCTCTACAACGAAACCATGACGCGGTTAAATGCGTCAGCGTATTACTTCTTCGACGCGCAATACTACCGGACCCTGGTGCGATCCCTCGGCAGCGACCTGTTGCTGTTCGTGGCCGAAGAGGACGACTGCGTCATCGGCGGGGCATTGTTCACCGTGTCACGCGAGTCGGGCATCATGCAATACCACCTCGCAGGCTGGGATTGGGAATACCGTCATCGCCAGCCGTCAAAGACGGTGATCCATGCCGCGCGCGAATGGGGCCGGCTTAACCGCATGAGCTGCCTGCACCTGGGCGGCGGATTGGGTTCGGCGAACGATTCTCTGCAGGAATTCAAGCTAGGTTTTTCGCCTGACACGCATGTGTACCGGACGCAGCGCGTGGTTGTGGATCCTGAGCGCTATGTGGCGCTGTCCGGCGGCGACGAATCCACGCTTGACGAACTGGACGGCTACTTCCCGGCGTACAGGCGCCCGGGGGGGCGTTTCGGGCCAGCGCTGCCGTCGACGCTTGTGGCGAGACCATCCCGCCAGGCGAAGCCTGAAGCAAGCGATGGCGGCAGGGGCAATGCAGATTGCCTAGTTGAGGAGGTGTGATTGTGAGGGGGCGTGATTGCCGGCTTCGGCGGGAAGCTGATCGCTGGCGCGGCGGAGCGTGATTACGCCGGCGACTTTGCCATACCGCGCCACCCGCCGATGCTTGCTGAAAGCCATTCGAAAGATCAGCCTGTCATCCTGCAACCGCTGGCACTCCCTCCCGGCACACGCGCCGGCACACACCAGCGCGTCTTAACGGCCGCGCCTTGCCCTGACGCAAGCGCGCGCCGTCTTATTCGCCAGGCCAATAGCAACCCTCATCCAGCCTGCGCCGACCACCACTTCCAATACGAACGGCATTGCGAGCAGATGCATCACATCATGATGTATTGAAGCAGCCCATTCTGTCAAAAAACCCCTTATTTAAAGGGTACATCGGTAAATACCCGTAAACAAAGACAAATGAAAGGCACCTGAAAGATCACCTCTTTAAGGTTCGATCCATCCGTCGGAAACCATGCCCACGGCATGCCGCGTTGCGCAGAGCCAGCGCACGTCCCGGCCTTGCATTTCATGAACTTTGAGGAGAATCGTTTTGCGCATACGCAGCCAAAAGGACTTTGCCTCCGGCCTGATGTTTATCCTGGTCGGTCTGGGCTTTTCCTGGGTCGCACGCGGCTATTCCATGGGAACGGCCGCAAAGATGGGACCCGGATATTTCCCCTTCCTGCTGGGCCTGGTGCTCGCCGTGCTGGGCGCGGTAGTGCTGCTCGGCTCGCTCTCGTCCAAGGGCGAGGAAGACCACCTTGCCCGCTGGGACCTGAAGACCCTGCTGTGGATCCTGGGTTCGGTAGTGCTGTTCGGCCTGCTGCTCAAGCCGCTCGGCATGGTGCTGTCCGTGTTCGTGCTGGTGCTGGTGTCGTCGATGGCGAGCCATGAATTCAGCTGGAAGGGCGCGTTGCTCAACGGCGTAGTGCTGGTGCTGATCAGCCTGGGTGCGTTCGTGTACGGCATCAACCTGCAGATGCCGGTGTGGCCGGCTTTCCTGGGCAGCTAAGGAGTCGCAAACCATGGAATTGTTTGACCATCTTGCGCTGGGCTTCTCCACGGCCCTGTCGCTGCAGAACCTGGCCTACGCCTTCCTCGGCTGCGTGCTGGGCACGCTGATCGGCGTGCTGCCGGGCCTGGGGCCGCTGGCTACCATCGCCATGCTGCTGCCGATCACCTACACGCTGCCGCCGGTGGCCGCGCTGATCATGCTGGCCGGCATCTACTACGGCGCGCAGTACGGCGGCTCGACCACCGCCATCCTGGTGAACCTGCCGGGCGAATCGTCGTCGGTGGTGACAACCATCGACGGCTACCAGATGGCAAGACGAGGACGGGCGGGCGTGGCGCTGGCCACCGCCGGCCTGGGTTCGTTCTTCGCCGGTTGCGTCGCCACGCTGATCCTGGCCGCGTTTGCCACGCCGCTGTCGGAAATCGCGTTCAAGTTCGGTCCCGCCGAATACTTCTCGCTAATGGTGCTGGGCCTCATCGGCGCCGTGGTGCTGGCTTCCGGCTCGCTGCCCAAGGCAATCTCGATGATCGTGCTGGGCCTGCTGCTGGGCCTGATCGGAACTGACGTGAACTCGGGCGCCGCGCGCTTCTCGTTCGACGTGCCGGAGCTGACCGACGGCATCGACTTCGTGGCACTGGCCATGGGCATGTTCGGCTTCGCGGAAATCATCGCCAACCTGGAGCAGAAGGAAGCCCGCGAGACCTTCACCAACAAGGTCACCAACCTGTTCCCGACCAGGGACGACTTCAAGCGCATGATTCCCGCGGTGCTGCGCGGCACGGCGCTGGGTTCGGCGCTGGGCATCCTGCCTGGCGGCGGCGCGGCGCTGGCATCGTTCGCGGCCTACTCGCTCGAGAAGAAGACCTCCAGGTTTGCGCACGAGTTCGGCAAGGGCGCGATCGAAGGCGTGGCGGGTCCGGAATCGGCCAACAATGCAGCGGCGCAGACTTCGTTCATCCCGCTGCTGACGCTGGGCATTCCGCCCAACGCGGTGATGGCGCTGATGGTGGGCGCGATGACCATCCACAATATCCAGCCCGGCCCGCAGGTGATGACCAGCAACCCGGCGCTGTTCTGGGGCCTGATCGCCTCGATGTGGATCGGCAACCTGATGCTGATCATCCTGAACCTGCCGATGATCGGTATCTGGGTCAAGCTGCTGACCGTGCCGTACCGCTTCCTGTACCCGGCGATCCTGACGTTCTGCTGCATCGGCGTCTACTCGGTCAACAACCAGACCTTCGACGTGTTCATGGCTGCGGGCTTCGGCATCATCGGCTACCTGTTCCTGAAGCTCAAGTGCGAGCCGGCGCCGCTGCTGCTGGGCTTCGTGCTGGGGCCGATGATGGAAGAGAACTTCCGCCGCTCGCTGCTGCTGTCGCGTGGTGACTTCACGGTGTTCGTGACGCGCCCGCTGTCGGTCGGCCTGCTGATCGCGGCTGCCGCGCTGGTGGCGGTGGTAGCCCTGCCGTCGATCAAGGCCAAGCGCGAAGAAGCGTTCCAGGAAGAATAGCGCCGCGCGTGCTGCCCCGGGAATGCGCCGTTGGAACGGTTCACCCCAGGCGGCGCATCACAACGCAAGCGTTCCGGGGTGCCTCTGTGCACCCCGTTTTTCTTTGGCTGGGCCGCACGGCCCGCCATCACGACAAGAGAGTGCCCGACTGCGGCAGCAGTCATGGGCTGCGCATGATGATCAGGATTCCCGCACCGTCGGGTGCGCCGACAGCGCCCATGAAACCGCCAACCCTTGACCGGTTTTTCTCACGTATCTACGTCCTCAAGCTCGTGCAGTCGAGTCCTTCGACGGTGCTGAGCCTGGTCGAACGCCTGCGCGAACGCGGCATCGACAAGAACATCCGCTCGCTGCGGCCGGTGCTGCGCAGCCTGATGATGGCGCGTGCCATTACCGCCGAGCTGGTCGAAGGCAGCGGCCGCGTGTACTGCATCACGGAGCGCGGGCGTGCCGAACTGGAGCAGTACATCTCGCACCTTGCGGTGCTGAAGGCGGAGCTGGCGCCGGACGAGGGCGAGCAGCCCTGAGCGTCATTCCCTGGTGAAGATCTCCAGGAAATGCTTGCTCGGGTCCTCGAAATAGATCCGGCGGCCGCCATCGTCGGTACTGACCTGTTCCGGCCGGCGGCGGTACGGGTCGGCCCAGTACATCAGGTTGCGCGCGCGGATGCGGGCAAAGCTCTGGTCGAACTCGGCGTCGCTCAGCAGGAAGGCGTAGTGCTGCAGGGCAACATCGCCTCCGGCGTCCATAAAGTCCAGCGTGACGCTGTTGTCGAGCCGGACGGCAAGAAATGGCCCGAACGGCACTGCCGCCGGACGACCCAGTATCTCGCAGAGGAAGTCGGCCGATACCTTCTTGTCATGGGAAAACACGATGGTGTGATTGAGCTGGATAGCCATGTCCGCAATCTCCCAAAGCTGTGTGGAGGGAGCAGCGCGTCATCATGGCGCGGCGCATGCCACGGCGGACATGCGCGCCACGCGCGTCCCACGCCGATAGCGTACAGGTTTTGGCGGCTGAATGTCGCCCGCAATAAGCACAGGCCGGTCCAGTGGACCGGCCTGCGGCGCCTGCCCGCGCGCCTGGCTCGGGCAGGATCATGCTTGCTGCGTTATTGCGATACCAGCTCCAGGCCGGCCTGCGACTCGTCATCGCCGCGTGCCACCAGCACCTTGATCTTGTTCGGCACGGACGCGCCGACGCCGTCAGTCGGAATGGTGGTGATCAGCCAGTCGGCGTTGTTGGCCAGCGTCAGCGTGCCCGAATCAAAGATCACGGTCTTGGTGCCCGCCGTGGTAATACGCAGCCGATAGGTGCCGCCGTCCATGTCGACCGAATCGGACCCGGAGGCCGGCGATGCCTGCTTGTAGCCCACGTTGCTGAAGTTCGGGCCGACCGAATTGAGGTCGACCGCCGGCATGGTCAGGTAGAAATCGACGTTCTGCGCATTGAACGAAGCGTTCAGCGTGCGCACGCGCGCCTTGTGCGAGAACAGGCCCTTTTCGAACGGATCGTCGATCTGCAGCACTTCGGCGCCGGTCGCGCCTGGCAGTGCGACCACGGTGTACTTGTGGCCGGTGGCTGCCACGATGGTGGTGCGGCCGAGTTCGGTCTGCGTGCCGGCAGTGTTGAACGAGATCAGCTGGTTGCCGGTTTCGACGTTGAAGTAGGTCGAGACAAACTTGTACGGCTTGTTGGTGAAGCTGGTCAGCGCGCCGTTCTGCAGGATGTCGACGTTGGGGCCGCCGGTGACCGCATGGATTGCGCGGACGCTCGGCTTGCTCAGGCCGATGCGATCGTCGATACCGTCATCGCCGCCGCCGCAGGCGGACAGGATTGCCGTTGCGGCCAGCGCAAGGCCGAATATAAGACTGGACTTGGATCGGAACATGGGTCACCTCTTACCGTTGGACTCAGAGACGAGCTGGCCCATGCCGCGCGGCGGGTGCGCCGGTAGCTGGCCAGTTGGCTTTCTGCATGGACTGCAGGCGCGGCGTACGCGCGTGCCGGGATGCAACTGCCGTGATGCAACGATAGGTATGAAGTGTGGTGCGAGACAGGCGCGCGCTTCCGAATTCCCTGTCGGAGGAATCCCACAAGACGCGGTGGCCACAATGCGTCCGAAATACGGCAAAGCGTGACCGGCTATAGGTTGGCGGCGGCCGGCCCGAAGCGCCGACTTGTGCGGGCCTGCGGCAACTACTGTGTAACCGGTTGTTGCAACCGGCGTGTCGACGCCATTGACCCCGTCATTAAGGCAAGGGTTTTGGCGCGATCGGGCTCATCGCTAAGGCAGTGACATCATGACCTGGTTGCGCCCGTTGCGCTTGGCCTGGTACAGCCCCGCATCGGCGACCTCCACCAGCCGGCTCGACGGCTCACCGGCCTGCGGCACCAGCAGCGCGCCGCCGATGCTGACGGTCACGCAATCGCTGGTGGGCGAGCCGCTGTGGGCGATGGCAAGGTCCTGCACCGCGCGCCGTACTTTCTCGGCCAGCAGCCGCACGCCGCCGGGCGAGGTGCCCGGCAGCACCATCGCGAACTCTTCGCCGCCGAAACGCGCGGGCAGGTCCGATGCCCGCGTGCAGTTGTCCCTGATCACCGCGGCCACGCGCCGCAGCACGTCGTCGCCGGCGACGTGGCCATAGGTATCGTTGTAGGCCTTGAAGGCGTCGACATCGATCATCAGCAGCGCCAGCTGCGTCTGCTCGCGCTGCGCGCGGCGCCATTCCGCGCCGAGGTATTCGTCGAAGTAGCGGCGGTTGGACAGCCCGGTGAGGCCGTCCGAGTTGGTCAGCCGCTGCAGTTCCAGGTTGGTCTCGAGCAGTTGCTGCTGGCTTTGCCGCAGCGCACGGTAGGCTTCGTCGCGCTGCAGCAGGTTCAGGTACGAGCGCGAGTGGTAGCGGATGCGCGCGACCAGCTCGATGCTGTCGGGCAGCTTGACCAGGTAGTCATTGGCGCCGGCGGCGAAAGCCGCGCTCTTCATCGAGGCCTCTTCCTTGGTCGACAGCACGATGATGGGGATATCGTGCGTGGCGGCGTTCTCGCGGTAATGGCGAACCAGCGTCAGGCCGTCGACGCCCGGCATGACCAGGTCCTGCAGGATCACCGTGGGCCGGGTGCGCTGCGCCACGGCAACGGCTTCGCCGGGCTGCGAGCAATAGTGGAAATCGATGTCGGGCTCGGTGGACAGCGCACGGCGCACCGCTTCGCCGACCATGGCCTGGTCGTCCACCAGCAGCACCATGACCTGGTAGTCCGATGCGTTAGAGGCGAGGGCAGGGTGTTGGGAGTTCATGCTGTAATCCTGGGGTGTTGCGCTCCCGGGCCGGGCCCGGGACGTGTTCTGGCAGTATGGCGGCGCTCACGGCAGTGGCGCGGCCAGGCCGGTGCGGCCGCACGCCTGCACCAGCCGTGGCGCGATGCGGCCCAGCGGCAGGATTTCGGCCGCCGCGCCAAGCGCCGCCGCCGCCTTGGGCATGCCGTACACGGCGCTGGTGGCGCGGTCCTGTGCGATCGTCAGGAAGCCGCGATCATGCATCGCCTTCAGGCCGAGCGCGCCGTCGCGGCCCATGCCGGTCAGCAGCACGCCGACCATGTCGCCGCGCCAGTGCTCGACCACGCTTTCAAAGAATACATCGATGGAGGGCCGGTACAGGTAGTCGCACGGTTGTTCGGTATAGACCATGCGCGTCGGGCTTGCCAGGCGCAGGTGGTCGTTGGTGCCGGCCAGCAGCACCGTGCCGGCCTGCGGCGTGTCGCCGGCGCGGGCGATGCGCACCGGCAGCGTGCATTGTCCGTCGAGCCATTCGGCCATGCCGGCGGCGAAGGCCTCGTCGACGTGCTGCACGGCCACCACCGCCGCGCCGAAGTCGGCCGGCAGCGCGCCCAGCAGCGCCGCCAGCGCGGCCGGGCCGCCGGCGGAGGCGCCGATCGCCACCAGGCGGGGCGCGGCGACGGCGCGCGGCGCGGCTTGCAGCTTGTGCTGCGGGGCCACGCGGCCAGCCAGCAGCCGGCCGATATTGCGCATCTTGCGCAGCAGCGGGCCGGCGGCGAGCTGTGCATCGGCTTCCGTCAGCGTGGGCGTATCGACCGCGTCGATGGCGCCGTGTCCCATCGCCTCGAACACCTGCTCGGCATTGCGGCCGAGATCCATGGTGACCACCACGATCGCGCAGGGCGTGGCCGCCATGATCCGGCGCGTGGCTTCGACGCCGTCCATCACCGGCATCAGCAGGTCCATCAGGATCAGGTCCGGGGTGCGGGCCGCGGCCATCTGCACGGCTTGTTCGCCGTCGACGGCGACCCAGGCGAGCTCGAAGGCGGGGTCCAGCGCGATGGCCCGGCGCAGCGCGGCGACGGCGAGCGGGGAGTCGTTGACGATGCCGATTTTCATGAGCGTGCCTCGCCGATCAGGTCCTGCACCGCGTCGAGCAGCGCGGCGTCGTGGAAACTGCCCTTTGCCAGATAATAGTCCGCGCCCGCTTCCAGGCCGCGCTGGCGGTCCTGCTCGCGGTCCTTGTACGACACCACCATCACCGGCAGCTGGCGCAGCGCGGCGTCATGGCGGATCCTGCTCACCAGCTCGATGCCGTCCATGCGCGGCATGTCGATATCGGTGATGACCAGGTCGAAAGGCTCGGCGCGCAGCACGTTCCAGCCGTCCATGCCGTCGACCGCCACCGCGACATCGTAGCCGCGCCCGGCCAGCAGCTTGCGCTGCAGCTCGCGCACGGTGAGCGAGTCGTCGACCACCAGCACGCGCCGCGCGCGCGCTTGCACGCTGGCTTCGGCAGCGTGGCGCACGCCTTCGATGCGGCCTTCGGAGACCAGCTTCTCGACCGAGCGCAGCAGGTCTTCCACGTCGAAGATCAGTACCGGCGTGCCGTCGTCGGTCAGGCTGCCGGCGGCGATGTCCTTCACCTTGCCCAGCGCGGCGGGCAGGGGCTGCACCACCAGCAGCCGTTCGCCCAGCATGCGGTCGACCGCGATGCCGTAGGTGCGCTCGCCCTCGCCGACGATGATCACCTGCACGTCGTCGCGCTCGTGCGCAATGCTCTCCGGCCGCTGCATTACCTGCGCCGCGCTGACCAGGCCGATGGCACGGCCCTCGTGGCGGAAATGCTGGTGGCCTTCGGTCTGCTCGATCTGCGCGCGTCCGACCGCGGCGGCGCGCAGCACATGCCCGAGCGGGAAGGCATAGGCCTCGCCCGCGACCTCCACCAGCAGCGTGCGCACCACCGACAGCGTCAGCGGCAGCTCGAGGTGGAAGTGCAGGCCCTGCCCGGGCTGCTGCGTCAGGCGCAGGCTGCCGCGCACGCGCCGCACCATCTCCTGCACCGCATCCAGGCCCACGCCGCGGCCGGACACTTCCGACACCGTGTCGCGCATGCTGAAGCCGGGCAGCAGCAGGAAATCGAGCAGCTCCGCCTGCGACAGCCGCGCCGCGGTCTCTTCCGAAGCAAGGTTGCGCCGCACGATCGCGCGCCGCAATGCGTCCAGGTGGACGCCGGCGCCGTCGTCGAAGATCTCGATCACCAGCCGGCCGGCGTTGTGGCGGGCCTGCAGCGTGACCCGGCCTTCGGCGGGCTTGCCCTGGGCCTGGCGCACCGCGGGCGGCTCGATGCCGTGGTCCACCGCGTTGCGCAGCAAGTGGGCGAGCGGGGCGTCGAGCGCTTCCAGGATGTCGCGGTCGACCTGCGTGCCCGCGCCGACCAGCTCCAGGTGCACGGACTTGCCGAGCGCACGGCCCAGGTCCCGGACCATGCGCGCGTAGCCGGTCAGCCCATCCGCGAGGGGGCGCATGCGCGAGCCCAGCGCGCTGTCGTAGAGCCGGCGCGCAAGGCGCGTGGCGCGGTGGTCGTACTGGTCGAATTCATCGGCCCGCCGCGACAGCTCGCCATGCCCGTCTTCGAGCAGCTGGCGCAATCCGGCCAGCGCCACGCGCGCGCCGGCGTTGTCCGCGAGGGTGTCCTGCAGCGCGTCCTGCAGCGCATCGGCTGCGCGCAGCGCGCGCGCCTGCTGGCGCCTGGCCTTCTGCAGCGCCTGGCCGAATGGCCGCAGCCAGTGCGACTCGACCATGGCCTCGCCGGAGAGTGCCAGCAGCTGGTCGAGGGCATCGGCGTTGACGCGCAGCATGCGCTCCTGCGGCTCGCCGGGGGCGACTGGCTGTGGCCCCGTTGCCTGCGGCTGCGGGATGGGTGCGGCTGGCGCTGGTGGTATGGCGGGCCCATCGTCTGCCGGCACTGTCCACGGCGCGGCTTGCGGGGCTGCAACGGGCGGCAGGGCCAGGCCGCCATCCAGCGTGCCCAGCCGCTGCACCACCGCATCGATCCCGGCGCGGCCGGCGCCGTCGGCCCAGCCCGGATCGCCGCCGGGCGGATGGCCGATGCGCAGCAGCAGGTCGGTGCCCTGCAGCAGCGCGTCGATATGCGCGGCCGTCAGCGGCATGCCGCCCTGCGCGGCGACCAGGCAGTCTTCCATGGCGTGCGCCATGCGCACGCCGGCGTCGAGCCCGACGATGCGCGCCGCGCCCTTGAGCGAATGCGCCGCGCGCATGCACGCCTCCAGGTGCTCGGCGGCGGCCGGGTTGCGCTCCAGCGCCAGCAGCCCGGCGTTGAGGATTTCGGCCTGCGATTCGGCCTCGAGCGCGAACAGCTCGAGCAGCGAGGCGTCGCGCAACTGTTCGGGGTTCATGCCAGGCTCCGTGCCAGTGCCTGGCGCAGCAGGGCCGCGTCGAGCAGGCCGACGCTGCGGCCATGGTCCAGGAATAGCGCCTGCGTGTAGCGCGCCGACGCGCGGCCCAGCGTGGCCGGCAGCGGCTGCAGCGCGGGTCCGGATACGCGCACCACGCCGGAAACCTCGGCCACCGGCAGCGCGAGCGCGGCGCGGCCCTGGCCGAGGATCAGGAAGCGGCTGCCCGCTGCCTCGCCGGCATCGCCGGCCTCGCCAGTGCCGAACAGCCGTGCCAGCGACAGGCACACCAGCAGGTTGCCGCGCACGGCCGCCAGGCCCAGCACCGCGGCATCGCGTCGGTGCGGCAGCGAATGCACCGGACACGGCGCGGTGACTTCGCCCAGTGCCGCGGTCGGCAGCGCCAGCCATTCTTCGCCGATGCGGAATACCAGGCACGACAGCGCGTTGCCGTGCCCGGCGTACGGGTCGTCCGCTTCTCCGCCCATGGCTGCCGCATCGGGCAGCGCATCGGCGTTCTGGTCGAGCAGGTCTGGCAGGTCGAGCTGCTGCGCATCCAGCAGCATGGCCGCGGCTTGCGCGTAGGTCGGGCAGTTGCGGCAGTGCGCGTGCTCGGCCAGCGCCGGGCAGGAGCCGTCGCCGCGCACGCCGATGCGGCGCCAGCAATCGTCCACTGCGACGGTGGCCGCGCAGGTTCCGCGGAAAATGCCTTGCGGTTCAGCCATGGTGCTTGCGGGTGTGGCGTTGCGCGCGCTGGCGCAGGCGCATGGCGCCGTCGTGGTCGCCTTCAGTGTCGAGCAGCGCGGCCAGGTGGTACAGGCTCTCCTGGTGCGCCGGGTCCAGGTACAGCGCCTTGCGGTAGGCGGCGTGCGCCTGCGCGGTGCGGCCGGCGGCGTCGTGCAGCACGCCCTGCATGCACCAGGCGCCGGCGGCGCCCGCATCGGTGCCGATGCGGTCGAGCAGTGCCTGGCAGGCGGCGCCAGCGGCCTCGAGTTCGCCACGGTCGGCCATGCCGGCGATACGGGCCAGTTCGCTGGCGTGCGCATGGCCGGGCATGACGGTAGCAGCAGGCGTGCCGGGCGCGGGCGCTGGCCGCACGACGGGCCTGGCCGGCACCGGCGAGCGCGGCAGGCGCAGCGGCGCAGCCATCCTTGCCCCCTGCGGCGGGTGCGCGATGGCGGCCGGTGTGGCGCGCGGCGAGGGTTTGCGGAAGGCAAAGGTCAGCGGCAGGCCGACCGGCACCATCCCCTGCGCGCTCAGCAGGCTGGCCTCGGCCGGGCCGACGAAAAGCAGGCCGTCGGCCATCGTCAGCCGCGCCAGCGTCTGCACCGCGCGCCGCTGGTCGGGCGCAGCGAAATAGATCAGCAGGTTGCGGCAGAAGACGAAGTCATAGGGCGGCTCGCCGGCGAGCAGGTCGGGATCGACCAGGTTGCCCTGCAGCAGCCGCACCTGCGCAGGCACACGCGGGTCCAGCGCGTAGCCGGCGGGGCCGGCGGTGAAATAGCGGTCGCGGAAGTCGAGCGGGCCACTGCGGAAGGCGTTGGCGCCGTACTCGCCCTGGCGCGCGCGCGCCAGCGCCCGGGCGCTGATGTCGACGGCGTCGATGCAAAAGCGCGCCGCCGGCACGCCGGCATCGAGCAGGGCCATGGCGATCGAATAGGGCTCTTCGCCGGTGGAGCAGGGCAGGCTCAGCACGCGCAGCGTGCGCGTGCCGTCGGCAAAGGCGCGCTCGGCGGCAAAGCGGCCCAGCGCCAGTAGTGCCTCGCGATGCCGGAAGAACCAGGTCTCGGGCACCACCACCGCCTCGATCAGCGCCTGGAACTCGCCGGCGGTGCCGCGCAGCAGGTTCCAGTACGCCTGCGTATCCGCTGCCTGCACTGCGTGGCTGCGCTCGCGCACCGCGCGTTCCACCGCGCCGC
The DNA here is from genome assembly GCF_015549295.1 of Cupriavidus sp. IK-TO18. Lineage (NCBI taxonomy): Bacteria > Pseudomonadati > Pseudomonadota > Betaproteobacteria > Burkholderiales > Burkholderiaceae > Cupriavidus > Cupriavidus sp. IK-TO18. Next base: position 24,633 of record NZ_JADGMP010000029.1, on the reverse strand, counting down.
TGCCGATGGCATCGGCGTCCAGGCCGATGCGGGCCTTGAGCAGGGCCTCGATGTGTGTGGCAGTGCTCATGCGGGGTCTCCGGACGTGTCGGCGAACAGCATCGCATGGATTTCGTCTGGCAGCAGGGCGTCGATGCGCACCCACTGCACCAGGCCGCGCGCGTCATGGCGCACCGGCCCCAGGTAGCGCGGGCTGGCGCCCGCTATGCCGCTATCGACAAAGGATTCGGCCGGGCAGCGCAGCATCTGCGTGGCGGACTCAAGCCGCAGGCCGAGCAGCCGAGGCGCGGCGGTGCCGCGATGGCGGTAGTGGACCAGCACCGTGCGCGTGCTGGTGCGCAGCGCCGCCGGCACGCCGGTCGCCAGCGCCGGCAGGTCGATCACCGGCACCGGCTGGCCGCGGCGCTCCATCATGCCGGCCACCCAGGCGGGTGCGCCGGGCACCTGCTTCAGGCGCGTCAGCGGCAGCACCTCGGCGACCTCGGCCGCATCCAGGGCGTAGTGGTCGGCGCCAAGACGGAACAGCAGGAAGAGCTTCATGGTTGCGAGGCGGAAGGCTGGGCGGGCCAATACGGGCCAATACGGGCCGATAAGGTCCAGTAAGGGGCCGCCTAGACCTTGAAGCGCGAGACGCCGCTGCGCAGGTCGTTGGCGACCAGCGTCAGTTCGTCGATGGCCTGGCCCGACTGGCGCAGCGATTCGACCGTCTGCTGGGCGGCTTCCGACAGTTGCATCAGCGCCTGGTTGATCTGCTCGGCGCCGCCGGCCTGCGCCTGCATGCCCTCGCTGACCATGACCACGCGCGGCGCCAGCGATTGCACCTGGGCGATGATCTGAGACAGCTGGTCGCCCACCTGCGTCACCTCCGACATGCCGCGGCGCACTTCTTCCGAGAACTTGTCCATGCCCATCACGCCCGCGGCAACGGCCGACTGGATCTCGCGCACCATCTGCTCGATGTCGTAGGTGGCCACCGCAGTCTGGTCGGCCAGGCGGCGGATCTCGGTGGCCACCACCGAGAAGCCGCGGCCGTACTCGCCGGCCTTCTCGGCTTCGATCGCGGCATTGAGCGACAGCAGGTTGGTCTGGTCGGCCACCTTGGCAATGGTGGTCACCACCTGGTTGATATTGCCGGCCTTCTCGTTCAACGTGGCGAGCTTGCCGTTGACCGAGCCGGCGGCGTCCATCACGTGCTGCATGGTGCCTTCCATGCGCGACAGGCCCACCTGCCCGGTGCCGGCCAGCCCGGCCGCCTGCTCGGCGGCGCTGGACACCTCATGGATGGTGCGCACCAGGTCGCGCGCGGTGGCCGAGATCTCGCGCGAGGTGGCGCCGATCTGCGTGGTGGTGGCGGCGGTCTCGGTGGCGGTGGCCTGCTGCTGGCGCGCGGTGGCGGCGATCTCGTTGACCGAGGTGGTGACCTGGATCGCGGTGCGCTGCGCCTGGCCCACCAGCGAGGTCAGCTCGCCGGTCATCTGGTTGAAGCCTTCCTCGACCTCGTGGAACTCATCCTTGCGGCGCAGCGCCATGCGCTGGCGCAGGTCGCCGCCGCGGATGCCGGCGAGCAGGCCGACGATCGACTGCATCGGCACGGTGATCGCGCGCAGCAGCAGGTAGCCGCACACCACGGCCACCACCAGCGCGACGATCAACGCGGCCTCGATGCTGATCTTGGCGGTGTTGACGGCATCGTCGATGCCGCGCGCGGCGCGTGCATTGACCGCGCTGTTGTCGTCGACCAGGTGCTGGGCCGCCTTGCGCGCGGCGATCCAGCGATCATGCACGGGGCCGCGCAGCGCCGCGACCGCGGCCGCGCCGTTCCAGTCGCCGGCCTGGGCCAGCACCTGCGCGGCCTGTTCATACTGGGCGCGCAGGTCGCGGTAGGCCTGGAACGCGACGCGGTCCTCGCTGCGCGTGATCGTGCCCTCGTACTGCTGCTCCAGCTTGTCCAGGCGCGCGGCCGCGTCCTTGCCCTGTTCCTGGAAACCGCGGCGCTCGTCGTCGTTCGAGGCATTGATGGTCTGCCAGGCAAGCACGTAGCGCTCGCCCCAGACGCCGCGGATACCGGTGCTGTAGTTCAGCCCCGGCAGGGCGTCATGCAGCATCAGCGCGGTCTCGCGCTCGATCGCATTCATCCGCATATAGGCGACCACGCCCATCAGGGCCATGACCAGCAGGATCATGGAAAAGCTGGCCAGGATGCGGGTACGGATGGTCCAAGCGTTCACGGTGAAGGTCCCGGTAATGTTCTTGTTCAGGGAGGAGCAGGGCGACGGAGCGCAATGTTACCGGGGGCGGCCGTTGCCCGCATCGCCGCGTCCAGGGCCGCTTTCCGGCTGCGCGGCTGCCGGCACGGCCCTGGTGCGCGGTAGGGTACTGTATGCCGCAAGCCGATTCAACGCGCAACCGCGCGACGGGCTCGCCAGCGTTGCGCCGCCGCATTGGGGTTACGGCAGCCGGCGGGAACTTCTTGATTTTTTCCAAGTTTTCGTCACACTTGCTAAATTGCTTGCGGGTAACAATGTCGACAATTACAGATGGGGCAGGGATGGTGGCCAAGTCCGGGGCGAAGGCGGCTGGTGCCTCGCCAGGCTCGGATCTCGATCCGCTGACCGGCGTTGACAATCGCCAGGGGTTTCTGAAGCGGCTGGAGGTGCGCCTGCAGGCTGAGGCGGTGCCCCGCTGCGCATTGCTGCTGATCGGCATCGATGATTTCCGTGCCTTCAATGATATGCACGGGCATGCCGAGGGCGACGTCATCCTGCAGCGGGTGGCCCGGCGCCTGCGCGATGCTTCGCCGCGCGATGCCGCCATCGGCCGCGTCGGCAGCGACGAGTTCGGCGTGCTGCTGCCTTCCATTTCCGATCCCACGCTGGTCCGGCATGTCGGCGCGGCGATCCTGTCAATGCTGTCTTCCCCGCATGAGCACGCCGGGCGCCGCCACCATGTGCTGGCCAGCATCGGCGCGTGCGTGATTCCCGCTGCCGGCGAACTGGGTTCAGACGTACTCGCCGCCGCCAGCCTGGCGCTGGCCCGTGCCAAGCACGACGGCGGCCGCACCATCCGCTTCTTCAAGCCGCAGATGCGCTCGGACGTGACCGCGCGCCTGTCGCTGGTCCAGGCCCTGCACGAAGCCTACGCGCAGCGCCAGTTCGAGCTGCTGTACCAGCCCCAGGTCGACCTGCGCGACGGCCGAATCCGCGGCGCCGAGGCGCTGATGCGCTGGCGGCATCCGACCCGCGGGCTGATCGTGCCGGCACTGTTCATCGACGCGCTGGCTGCCAGCAGCATTGCCAGCGACGTCGGCATGTGGCTGCTGCAGACCACGTGCGCGCAGGCGCGCGCGTGGTCGCTGGCGTTTTCGCAGCCGCCGCGCGTCGCCATCAACCTGTTTGCGGCGCAGCTGTCCGAAAGCCGCCTTCTGACCGAGGTGCGCCACGTGTTGCGCGCGCTGGAGCTGGCGCCGGATTGCCTGGAGATCGAGATCACCGAGACCATCGCGCTGCAGCAGGGCGACGAGGTCTCGGACCAGCTGCAGGCGCTGCGCCGCGACGGCGTGACGCTGACCTGCGATGATTTCGGCACCGGCTATGCGTCGCTGAGCTTCCTCAAGTCGTTCCCGGTCGACCGGCTCAAGATCGACCAGTCCTTTATCCGCAATGTCACCCAGGATCCGGTCGACGCCGCGATCGTGCGTTCGGTGATCAACGTGGGCAAGAGCCTGCGCATCGGCGTGGTCGCAGAGGGCGTCGAGACCCCGGAGCAGCGCGACTTCCTGCTGGCCCACGACTGCTACGAGGCGCAAGGCTACCTGTATGGGCGGCCGATGCCGGCCGACCGGCTGACCGAACTGCTGCGCGAGCAGCAAGGCCGCTGAAACCGCCGCCGGCCGGCCGGCGCGCGCCGGCTCCGGCAATACCGGCAAAACCGGCAATAGTTGTTTCTACCTTTGACGCCCGGTGTGCCGCCGCGCATCGCCCGCCGCCCGCCTTCCCGCCCGCCGCCTGCCTCGCGCCTCGTTTCCCGGCGGGCCACCATGCCACATGGTGAAATACGCGCTTACAAAGTGCGCCGCATGGGCCATGTTGCCAGGCTTCCCGGCAATGTATGGTGCCAATAGGATGGCGCGTTGCCATTGGCTTCGCCGATCGGTTCCGACCGGCTGCCCGCGCCGCATCCCGGAGCGTCTTGTCCCGACCTGAAATCATGTCCGAATCCGTCCAATCTGGTGGTTCCCGCCCGCTCGCCGGCCCGCGCACCCGGCTTGCCCTGACTGCGCTCGCCGCCGCCTCGGCCCTTGCGGTGGCGGCTGCTGCACTGGCCCAGGTGCCGCCACCCGGCCAGCCCTACCTGGACGCGCCCATCGTCGACGCCCCGGTTGCGCAGGCCGACCCGTCCGCCCGCATCGCCACGCTTACCGCGGTCGACGGCAACCTGAGCTTCGCGCCGGCCGGCTCGGACCAGTGGGCCGCCACCGGCCTCAACCGCCCGGTCACTACCGGCGACCGGCTGTGGATGGACGCCGGCGGCCGCGCCGAGCTGCACGCCGGCAACGTTGCCATGCGCATGGGCGGCGCGACCGCGGCCAGCATCCTGAACCTGGACGACGACACCACCCAGGTCAAGCTGACGCAGGGCACGATGCAGGTGCGCGTGCGTGCGCTGCCGCAGGACCAGACCGTCGAGATCGATACCCCCAACCTGGCCTTCGTGCCGCGCGAGCCGGGCGACTACCGGCTCGACGTGGCGCCGGACGGCAGCACCACCACGGTGACGATGCGGCATGGCAGCGCCGTGGTCTACGGCGATAGCCGCTCGATCGAGCTGCAGCGCGGCGATCGCATGCGCTTTGCCGGCACCGACCTGGCCGATGCCGGCGGCGGTCCGATTGCCGAGGACAGCTTCGACCGCTGGACCGCGGCCCGCGACGCCCGCGAAGACGCGTCGCCGTCGGCGCGCTACCTGCCGCGCGAAATGCCGGGCTACGCGGCGCTGGACGACTACGGCGACTGGCAGGAAGAACCCGCCTACGGCGCGGTCTGGTTCCCGCGCGTCGTCAGCGCCGGCTGGGCACCCTACAGCGTCGGCCACTGGGCATGGATCGCGCCGTGGGGCTGGACCTGGATCGACGATGCCCCATGGGGCTTCGCCCCGTCGCACTACGGGCGCTGGGCCTTCGTGGGCACGCGCTGGGGCTGGGTGCCGGGCCCGCGGGTGCGGCCGTGCTACTCGCCGGCCGTGGTGGCCTTTGTCGGCGGTGGCGGCGGCGGGCACGGCTGGAGCAGCGTGCAAGTGGGCGGGGGCCCCGGCGTGGCGTGGTACCCGCTCGGTCCGCGCGATGCCTACCGGCCGGCGTACCGCGCCAGTCCCAGCTATGTCGCGCGCATCAACCGCGTCACCGTCAACAACATCGTGATGGGCGACCGCGGGCGGCCCGTGCCGTATGCCAACCGCAACGTGCCTGGCGCCATCACCGGCATGCCGGCGCGCAATTTCGTCGAGGGTCGCCCGGTGCGCGGCATGCACCGCGCCGAATGGCGCAACCTGCCGGCCGGCGAGGCACGCGGCGGCCCGCCGGTGGCGCCGGTCAAGAACAGCCTGGTCGGCGCCGCGCCGGTGCGGCAGCTGCCGCCGCAGGCGCGCCCGGTCTTCGAGCGCCAGGCGATCGCGGCGCACCCGCCGGGACGGCCGGCCACCGATGACCTGGCCCGACGCTTCGCCCGCGAGGGCGGTGTCGTCCCCGGGGCGGGCCCGGCATGGCGCGGCAGCCCCGAGCCACGGCCGGGACGCCCCGGGCGCCCGGGACGCGAGGCGCAGCCCATGCCGGACGTGCGCATGAGCCAGGCCGCCCTGGCCGCGCGCGAGCAGCAGCCGCGCGCCGGCCGCCCGGACCCGGCCCAGGCGCCGGACGGCTGGCGCGGCAATGGCCGTGGGCAGAGCGCGCGTCCCGACGATGGACGCGGCTTTGCCGGCCAGCCTGATGCGCAACGCCAGGCGCAGGCCATGCAGCGCGAACAGCAGCAGGCGCGCGACCTGCAGCGGCAGCAGCAGGAAGCGATGGAGCGCCGCCAGCAGGACCAGCAGCGCCAGTGGCAAGGCCAGCCTGGCCGCGAACAGCAACAGGCGCGCGAACTGCAGCGGCAGCAGCAGGAAGCGATGGAGCGCCGCCAGCAGGAGCAGCAGCGCCAGTGGCAAGGCCAGCCTGGCCGCGAACAGCAGCAGGCGCGCGAACTGCAGCGGCAGCAGCAGGATGCGATGGAGCGGCGCCAGCAGGAGCAGCAGCGCGGGCAGCAACGGCAGTGGGCGGACGGGCAGGATCGCCCCGATCCGGCGCGGCAGTCGCAGGAAATGCAGCGCCAGCGCTTCGAGCAGCAACGCCAGATGCAGGAGGCGCAGCAGCGCCAGGCCCAGGACGCCCAGCAGCGCCAGATGCAGGAAGGCCGCCAGCGCCAGCAGATGGAGCAGCAACGTCAGGCCCAGGACGCGCAGCGCCAGCAGATGGAGCAGCAACGCCAGGCGCATGACGCCCAGCGCCAGCAGATGGAACAGCAGCGCCAGGCCGCCGAGCAGCAGCGCCAGCAGGTGGAGCGCCAGCGCCAGATGGCCGACCAGCAGCGGCAGGGGCAGGAGATGCAGCGCCAGCGCTTCGAGCAGCAACGTCAGATGCAGGAGGCCCAGCAGCGCCAGGCGCAGGAAGTCCAGCAGCGGCAGGCACAGGCCGCCCAGCGTCAGCAGATGGAACAGCAGCGGCAGGCGCAGGAACAACAACGGCAGATGCAGGAGCAGCAACGCCAGCAGGCCATGCAGCGCCAGCAGGCTGAGCAGCAGCAGCGCGCCGCGCAGGCGCAGCAGCGGCAGGCGCAGGAGCAGCAGCGGGCAATGCAGGAGCAGCAGCGCCACCAGCAGGAACAGCAGCGGCAAATGCAGGACCGCCAGCGCCAGCAGATGGAGCAGCAGCGCCAGCAACAGCAACAGCAGCAGCGCGCCCAGCACGACCGTGGGCAGATGGAGGCACGTAACCGCGACGGTGACCGGCCCCAGTAGCGGCGATGCCCCCGATGGGCCGGCGCGCCGTGCTAGCATGAACGCCAGCCCAGCAGCGCCCCCATCGCCCCATGACGACCCTCTACGCGACACTAGGCGTGCAAGCCGACGCCACCCTTGACGAGATCAAGCTGGCGTACCGGCGCGCCGCAATGAAATGGCACCCGGACCGCAACCTCGGCCGCGAGGCCGAGGCGCACGCGGCCTTCCAGGAAATCCGCGACGCCTACGCGATCCTGTCCGACGCCGAACAGCGCCAGATCTACGACGAAGTGTTCGAGCGCGAGATGCGCCGCTGGCAGGCGGAGCAGGAAGCACACGAAGAGCAGGAACGCGCCGCGCAGCGCGAGGCCCAGCGCGCGGCGCAGGAACAGTACGAGAAGATGGTCACCATCGCCATGCGCTTTGCCGATGACGGCCACAACCGCGATGTCCTGTTTGGCGTGCTGCTCGGCCGCGATTGCGAGGCGGAGCTGGCGGCCCGCATCGCCGACAGCGTTTCGGCCTTGCAGGCATCGCGGCAGGCAAGCGCGGCTGCCGCGCAGGCGCCGGAACCCGAGGCAGCGGCGGCGTCAGGGCACGATGCCCCGGAGCGCCACAGGCGCCATCCCGGCGCCTTCGATTCGTTCTGGCACGGCCTGTTCGGCGTTCGCTCGTAGCGGCGCGCCGACCTCCGGCTGAGACGCGTCGGATCCTGTCGGTTGCCGCCAACAGAAAAAAGCCCCACAGGCGCGTGGCCTGCAGGGCTTTTCGGCGTGGATGGCCAACGCATTTGGCCAGCGCATTTGGCCAGCTCATCTGGCCACCTTACTTGGCCAGCTCCGACAGCCGCACCTGCGAGATCTTGCCGTTCTGTACCCAGCCCACCACGGTATCGGCCATCGAGCCGCCCTTGGCATCGATGCCGTCGACTTCGTTGGGATTGACCTCCCTGGCCAGTCCCTTCACCGCGTCCGGCATCTTTGCGCGGATCGCCGCGGCATCGCTGGTGGTGCCCGCCAGCTTCATGGCGCCGGCCAGCGCATAGACCATGGTGTAGTTCAGCGACATCTCGGTGGTCGCATCGCGGCCGTCATGCAGCTTCTTGTACTTGGCATTGAACGCCTGCGCCGCCGGGCGGTTGTCGTTGACCAGCGGCAGCACGCCGATCGAGCCTTCCAGCATCGACAGCCCGTTGGTGACCTTGGCCATCTCGTCCATCTTGGCCTGGTCCATCACGATAAAGCCGCCCTTGAAACCCAGTTCGCGCGCCTGCTTGACCACAAGCGCGGTCGGCTCGGACGGTCCGCCGACGAACATCACGTCCGGCTTCTCGCTGATGGCGCGCGACACGCCGCTGTAGAAGTCGGTGGCCTTGGTGTACGACATCGGGTTGTTGGCCACCACCTTGCCGCCGGCCGATTCCCAGGCCGGCACGAAGGCCTGCACCCAGGCCTTGGCATAGTCGTGATCCGCCGGCGTCAGCGCCACGTTCTTGCCATAGCGCTTCATCTGCGCCTTGATGAACGGCTCGATATAGCCGGTATAGGCCGGGGGGATGCGGATGGTCAGCTTGTTGCCGGCATCGGTGATGCGCGGCACGCTGGAATAGGCCATCACCAGGAATTTCTCCTGCTCGTTGAAGGCCTGCAGCGCAAAGATGCCGCCCGAGTGCGGCACGAAGATCGCCGCGGTCTTGTGCTGCTGCACCAGCCGGCGGCCGTTGATGGCGGCCTCGGCGGGCGAGTACTTGTCGTCCAGCGCCACCACTTCCAGCTTGACCTTCTTGCCCTTGACCTCCAGCCCGGCGGTGTTGATTTCATCCACCGCCATCTGCACGCCCGACAGCACGTTCTTGCCATACAGCGCGGCGCCGCCGGACAGCGGGCCGGTATAGCCGATCTTGACGACTTCCTGCGCCAGCGCGGCGCCCGAAGCCATTATGGCGGTCATGGCGGCCACGGCGGTGGCGGCCAGCGGGAAGATACGGCGGATGATGTTGCTTTGCATGGTGATGTCTCCTGAAAGTACTGCATCTATTCGATCTGCCATCTCTGGCCGACCGCTTGTTTTCTCCCCTCTCGCGCTTGCGGGAGAGGGGCAGGGGGAGAGGACAGGCCGTGGTTATGCCAACGCATGCACTTCGTCTGACACGCCGGCCCTCTCCCCAACCCTCTCCCGCAAGCGGGAGAGGGAGCAAAACCTACCCGCCGATATACGCCTTCCGAATCCCCTCATCCCTCAGCAACGTATCCCTGTCCCCCTCCATCACGATCTTCCCGCTCTCGATCACATACGCGCGATGCGCAATCCCCAGCGCCGCATAGGCGTTCTGCTCCGCCAGCAGCACCGTGGTGCCCGCCCGGTTGATGCGCTGGATGATCTCGAACATCTGCTTGACCACCAGCGGCGCCAGCCCGAGCGACGGCTCGTCCAGCAGCAGCGCGCGCGGCCGGCTCATCAGCGCGCGGCCCAGCGCCACCATCTGCTGCTGCCCGCCGGACAGCGACCCCGCGGGATCGTCCTTCTTCTGCCGCAGGATGGGGAAGAGTTCATAGACCTCCTCCAGCGTCTTGCGAATCCCCGCGCCGTCGCGCCGATGCACATACGCACCCAGCACCAAGTTCTTTTCCACGCTCATCGCGGGAAAGAGCTTGCGTCCTTCCGGGCAATGCACCAGCCCCGCCTGCACGATCTGCGACGGCTTCATGCCCGACAGCTCGCGTCCGTCGAAGCGCATGCTGCCGCCGCTGATGCGGTGGATCGCGCTCATCGCCAGGAAGATCGAACTCTTGCCGGCACCGTTGGCGCCCAGCAGCACCACCAGCTCGCCGGCGCCGGCGTGCAGCGTGATGTTGTCCAGCGCACGGAAGCTGCCGTACGACAGCGAGACGCGTTCAAGCTGCAACATGGTCGGCTCCCAGGTAGGCCTCGATGACATGCGGATCCTGCTGGATCTGCGCGGGCGTGCCTTCGGCGATCTTCTCGCCGTAGTTCAGCACCATGATCTTGTCGGCCAGCCGCATGATCATGTCCATCTTGTGTTCGATCAGGCAGACGGTCTTGCCATGGCGCACCATCTTGCGGATGAGCTCGGCCAGGCCGACGGTTTCTTCCGGATTGACGCCGCCCGCCGGCTCGTCGAGCAGCAGCAGCTCCGGGTCGGTCGCCAGCGCCAGCGCAAACGCCACGCGCTTGCGCGCTTCCTGCGTGATATCGGCGGCGACTTCATGCGCGAGGTGCGACAGGCCGACAAAGTCGAGCGCGGCTTCGGCCTTGTCGCGGCACAGGCGCTCTTCCTCGCGCAGCCGGCGCGTGTTGAACAGCACGTCGCCCAGCCCGGCGCGCGTGCGCAGCCGGTGGCCGACGATCAGGTTATCCAGCACCGTGGCGCGGTCGAACAGCGCGGTCGCCTGGAAGGTGCGCGCCACGCCGAGGCGCGCGATCTGGTCGGCGCGCAGGCCGGCCACGTCCTGCCCCTTGAGCAGGATCTGCCCGGAGGAGGGTGCGTGCGTGCCCGCGACCAGGTTGAAGAAGGTGGTCTTGCCGGCGCCGTTGGGACCGATGATGGCATTGATGTGGCCCTGCTCGAAGGTCACCGAGACATCGTGCACCGCGGTCAGGCCGCCGAATTTCTTGGTCAGGTTGCGGATCTCAAGCATGGTCGGCTCCGGCGCGGGTGGTCGGGACAGATGCGATGTTGCCGGCGGCAGCGGGCTGTGCCTGCTTGCCGCGGCGTGCGGCGGCGGCCTTGCGCGCCTGCTTCTTCAGCCAGGAACCCACGATGCCGTCCGGCACGAAGATAATCAGCAGGATCAGCACCGGGCCGAACACCAGCATGCGGTAGTCCTGCATGAACTGCAGCGACTGCGTGATCCACGGCACCAAGACCGCGCCCAGCAGCGGCCCGAACAGGGTGCCGATGCCGCCCACCAGCATCGACATCACCATGTCGAAGGTCAGGTCGGTGCGGGCGATGTCCGGACCCAGGAAGCGCACCTGGCCGGCGTACAGCGCGCCGGCAAAACCGGCGTAGCCCACCGACAGCACGAACGACAGCACCTTGGTGCGCATCAGGTTGATGCCCAGGGCTTCGGCCAGCGCATCGCTGTTGCGCACGGCCATGAAGCTGCGGCCCAGCAGCGAAGTGACGATCCGGTGCATCAGGAACGTACCCACGGCCAGGAAGAACAGCACCAGGTAGTACTGCGCCTGCACGCTGTCGAACGCGAGCGGTCCGATCGCCGCCGGCACCGGGATGCCGATCAGCCCCACGGTGCCGTGAGTCAGGCTTTCCCATTTCTCGATCACCAGGTAGATGATGTAGCCGATGCACATGGTGAAGATCGAGAAGTAATGGCCCTTCAGCCGCAGCGACACCACGCCGACCACGTAGCCCAGCACCATGCAGACCACGCCGGCCAGCACGAAGGCGAGCCAGAACGGCACCTGGTGATCGACGGTCAGGATGCCCAGCGTGTAGGCGCCGATGGCCATGAAGCCGCCGTGCGCCAGGTTGAGCTGGCCGGTGTAGCCGGTGATCAGGTTGAGCCCGAGCGTGGCGATGGCGTAGATGAAGGCCAGCGTCATCACGGTCAGGTAGTAGCTGTTGGGCGTGACCAGCGGGAACGCGATGGCGAGAGCCAGCAGCAGCATCCAGCCGGTCTTTCCTTGCAGTGCTTTCATGTCGTACTCCTCAGGCTGCCTTGCCGGCAAACAGGCCCTGCGGCCGGATCGACAGGATCACCACCAGCAGCACGAAAGCGATGATGTCCTTGTAGTCGGTGGAAACGTAGAAGCCGCCGAAGCTCTCGGCCATGCCGATGATCAGCCCGCCGACGATGGCGCCGGGAATGCTGCCCATGCCGCCCAGGATGATGATGACGAAGGCCTTGGTGATCACCAGGTTGCCCATGCTCGGGTAGACCAGGTTGATCGGCGCGTACAGCGTGGCGGCGATCGCGGCCAGCGCGCCGGAGATGGCGAAGACCAGCAGCGTGACGCGCGTCGCATCGATGCCGACCAGCGCGGCGCCGTCGCGGTTCTGCGCCATCGCCATGATGGTGGCGCCGGTCATGGTGCGCGTGAGGAACAGGTGCAGCAGCACCATCAGCGCAAACGCGGCGCCGATGATCAGCAGGCGCTGCAGCGGCGCGGTCAGGCCGAAGACGTCGACGATCTGGCCGTACGGCGTCGGCATGCGATGGAAGTCCGCGCCCCACAGCGCCTGCGCGCCGGCCTCCAGGAACAGCAGGATGCCGATGGCCGCGATCATGTCGTGCAGCTCGGGCGAGTTGCGCAGCGGATGGAACACCAGCCGGTCGGCCAGCATCGACAGCACCGCCACCACCAGCGCGGCGCCGACCATCGCCAGCCAGTAGTTCATGCCCAGCGCCGTCATCAGGTAGTACGACACATAGGCGCCGGCCATGTAGAACGCGCCGTGCGCGAAATTGGGCACGTGCAGGATGCCGTAGACCAGCGTCAGGCCAAGGGCCACCAGGCTGTAGACGCCGCCCAGCGTCAGGCCGTTGAGTATCTGTTGAAGGAACAATGCCACGGGGTTACCTCATGCGGTTCGCGAATCGGAAATCCAGGCACGCGCTGGCAAGACGCCGCGCGTGATCCCTCGCGGCAGCGCCGGGCGCTGCCGCGCAAGAATTCGGGGCGTATGGGGATCAGGTGCGCGGAGTGCGGGCCTGACAGCGGGCGCCGGCGCCTGGCTGGCGTGTGCCGGCCGGCGTGGCGGGGATCGCGCCGTGACGGTCACGGGGCGGATGCGCGGACGCGGGGTACGGATACTGCATGGGCTGTCTCCTGTGCGATGCGGCAACGTGGCCGCCCGGCTTGCCGGGCACCGCTGTGCCGTCGGCGGCAGCGAAAGCCCGGTGACGAGGTGTCGGGATTATTCCCGCACGATCGTTCGTTTTCACCGACTTTTGCACAGGCTTCGCGGCATCGTCAAGGAAACCGGCTGACAATTCCGCACAGCGAAATAGCGACAGCGAAACCCTCGGGAAAGCCCCAATCGGTACGGCGCCGGAAGCGTCGTACCGATTGCGGAGGCAGGCAGGATGGGGAATGCGAGCGGGCGACGGTGGCCGCTTACTCCAGGCGGAACCCGGTCTGCTTGATCGCCAGCGCCCACTTCTTCTGCTCGGCCGCCATGAAGGACGCGAACTGGTCCGGCGTGCCCGGCGCGGCCGGGTCATAGCCCTTGCTGGCCAGTTGCTGGCGCACGCCGGGGGCGTTGAGCGCCTTGTCGATTTCCTTGCCGAGCAGCGCGACGATTTCCTTGGGCGTGCCGGCAGGGGCCACCAGGCCATACCATTCGCTGGCCTCGATGCCGGGGAAGCCGGACTCCGCCATGGTCGGCACGTCAGGGAACAGCGGCAGGCGCTGCTTGCTTGCCACGGCAATGGCCTTGAGCTGGCCGCCCTTGACGAATGGCATCACCGCCGGCACGCCGTGGAACATCATGTGGATATGCCCGCCCACCATGTCGGTCAGCGCCTGCGGGCCACCCTTGTAGGGAGCGTGCACGACGTTGATCTGGGCGTTTTCCTTGAACACTTCGCTGACCACGTTCTGCTGCGTGCCCGGCCCGACCGAAGCATAGCTCAGCTTGCCGGGCTCGGCCCTGGCGCGCGCCACCAGTTCCTTGACGGAACCGGCCACCGACGGGTTGACCACCAGCATGTAGGGCGAGCTCGCCATCAGGCCCAGCGGCGCGAAGTCCTTGCCCAGGTCGAACGGCAGGTTCTTGTGCAGGCTGGCATTGATCGCCATCGGCGCGCTGGCGACCAGCAGCGTGTAGCCGTCGGGTGCCGCCTTCGCGCCCATGCCGGCGCCGATATTGCCGGTGGCGCCGGGGCGGTTGTCGACGATCACCTGCTGGCCCAGGCTGGCGCTCATCTTCTCGGCCACCGTGCGCGTGACGGCGTCGACACCGCCGCCCGCGGGCCAGGGCACGATGATGCGGATCGGGCGGTTGGGATATCCGCCCTGCGCCAGCGCACCGGTGGCGCAGGCGGCAAATGGGGCGGCAAATGAGGTGGCAAGCGCGATCGCACCCAGGGCGCGGCCAAAGCGGTTCAGTACGGTCTTCATCATCTCTGTCTCCTCGCTGTCTCTGTGGCGGGACCCGCGGCAGCAGCGGCGGCCGGGACCCGTTCGTTGTCTTCAGTCTGTGGTGGATGCTGTTTGAGCTTGCCTATGCCGCCGCGCTGGTCCGCGCCGGAACCTGCGTGCCGCCCGCGTGCCACTGCGCCATCAACCGCTCCCAGCGGATGCGGGTGGCGGCCAGGTTGCGCGCCTTGACGTGGCCGTAGCCGCGGATCTCCTGCGGCAGCCGCGCGATCTCCAGTGCCAGTTCGAGGTTGTGCGCGGAAAGTGCCGGCAGCAAGGCTTCGATGCTGCGGCGGTACTCGCCAATTAGCGCGCGTTCCTGCCTGCGTTCCTGCGTGTAGCCGAAGGGATCGAACGGCGTGCCGCGCAGGCCCTTGAGGCGGGCCAGCACGCCGAAGGCGTTGCGCATCCATGGGCCGTAAGCCCCCTTGACCGGCTCGCCGTCCTGGTTCCTGCGCGCCAGCAGCGGCGGCGCGAGGTGGTGCACCAGGCGGACCTTGCCTTCGAACATCGACGCGATCTGCTCGCGGAAGGCGGCGCCGGTGTGCAGGCGCGCCACCTCATATTCGTCTTTATAGGCCATCAGCTTGAACAGCGAGCGGGCCACGGCTTCGCTGAGGCGGGTGCCGCCGACGACCGATTCCGCTGCGCTGACGCGACTGATGAACGACTCGTATTGCGCCGCATAGGCCCGGTTCTGGTAGCCGGCCAGGAACCCGGCGTACTTGCCCGCCAGTTCCGCCAGCGGCACCTTGCGCGCGAACTGGATCACCTGCGAGCCGTCCGGCTGCGACGGCAGGTACGACTGCAGAGCAGGCATATCGTGCGCGCCCAGGCGCCCCCATTCGAACGCCGCCTTGTTGCTTTCCACCTGCACGCCGTTGAGCTCGATGGCCCGCATCAGCGCCGCGTGCGACAGCGGCACCTTGCCCTGCTGCCAGGCATAGCCGAGCAGCAGCAGGTTGGCGAAGATCGACTGGCCCAGCAGCTGCTTCGCGACCTGCTCGGCGTCGAAGCTGGCCAGTTGCCCTTCGCCGACGGCGCGCGCGATACGCGCCACCGCCTCGCCGGCCTGCGGATCCCAGTCGGGGTTGCGCACGAATGCCGCGGTGGGGGTCAGGTGGCTGTTCAGCACCACATAGGTCCGTGCCGACATCGCCGCCAGCGACGCCTTGCCGGCCGCGACCACGGTGTCGCAGGCGATCACCAGGTCGGCCATGCCCAGGTCGACGCGGCTGGCGTGCAGCGCGTCGGGGCTGGCGGCGATCTGGATATGGCTCCAGGTGGCGCCGCCCATCTGCGCCATGCCGGTCGCGTCCTGCGTGATCACGCCCTTGCCTTCCAGGTGCGCAGCCATGCCGAGCACGCCGCCGATGGTGACGATGCCGGTGCCGCCGATGCCGGCCACCACGATGCGCTGCGGCTTGCCGGCATCCGGCAGCGCGGGCATCGGGATCGCCGGCGGCGTGGCCTTGCCGCCGGCCGGCTTCGCGGGCTTCGTCAGCTGGCCGCCTTCGACCGTGACAAAGCTCGGGCAGAAGCCCTTGGTGCAGGAGAAGTCCTTGTTGCAGGTGTCCTGGTTGACCTTGCGCTTGCGCCCGAAATCGGTTTCCACCGGCTGCACGGCCAGGCAGTTGCTCTGCACCGAGCAGTCGCCGCAGCCTTCGCACACCAGCTCGTTGATGACCACGCGCCGGGCCGGATCGGCCATGGTGCCGCGCTTGCGCTCGCGGCGCTTCTTGGTGGCGCAGGCCTGGTCGTAGATGATCACGGTCACGCCGGCGACCTCGCGCAGCTCGCGCTGCACGGTGTCCAGCTCGTCGCGGTGGCGCACGGTGACGCCCGCCGCGAGGTTGCCGACACCCTTGTACTTGCCCGGCTCGTCCGTCACCACCACGATCTGGCGCGCGCCCTCGGCGGCCAGTTCGCGCGTCATTGCCGGCACGTCGAGCTGGCCGTCGACCGGCTGGCCGCCGGTCATGGCCACCGCGCTGTTGAACAGGATCTTGTAGGTCAGGTTCACACCGGCGTGGATCGACTGGCGCACCGCCAGCAGGCCAGAGTGGTTGTAGGTGCCATCGCCCAGGTTGGCGAACATGTGCGCGCGCTTGCTGAAGGGCGCCTGGCCCATCCAGTGCACGCCTTCGCCGCCCATCTGCGACCACGAGGTGGTGGACCGGTCCATCCACACCACCATGCCGTGGCAGCCGATGCCGGCGGTCGCCACCGAGCCCTCCGGCACGCGCGTGCTGGTGTTGTGCGGGCAGCCGGGGCAGAACCAGGGCAGGCGGTCGGTGGCGCGGCTGTCGCCCTGCGCGGTGGCGCGTTCGGCGGCGGCGATCTCCTGCAGGCGCTGGTCCATGCGCGCGGCCATGTCGGCCGGCACGCCCAGTGCCTTCAGCCGCAGCGCGATGGCCTTGGCCACCAGCGCCGGCGACAGGTCGGCCTTGGCGCGCAGCAGCCAGTCTTCGGCGGGCTTGCGGTGGCTCCACTCGCCGCCATTGCCGTCGCTGTGGTGGTACTTGCCGAACACGGCGGGGCGCGCCGCGGGCGGGTAGTGGTAAAGCTCGTCCTTGAGCTGCTGCTCGATCACAGGCCGTTTTTCCTCGACCACCAGCACCTCGCGCAGGCCGCGCGCGAAGTCGCGCACGCTGTCCGGCTCCAGCGGCCACACCACGCTGACCTTGTGCAGGCGGATGCCGAGGGCGCGGCAGGCGGCATCGTCCAGCCCCAGGTCCAGCAGCGCCTGGCGTGTGTCGCTGTAGGCCTTGCCGCTGGCAATGATGCCCAGCCGGTCATCGGGACCCTCGATCACATTGCGGTTGAGGCGGTTGGCGCGCACGTAGGCCAGCGCCGCCGGCCACTTGAACTCCATCATGCGCGCCTCGGCCGCGAGCGGGTCGTCGGGCCAGCGGATATGCAGGCCGCCGGCGGGCTGCGTGAAATCCTCCGGCAGCACGATGCGCACGCGGTCGGCGTCGGTGACCACCGAGGCGCCCGATTCCACCACTTCCTGCACCGTCTTCATGCCCGACCACAGCCCGCTGACGCGGCTCATCGCAAAGGCATGCACGCCCAGGTCGAGGATGTCCTGCACGTTCGCCGGGAAGAACACCGGCAGCCCGCACGCCATGAAGGTGTGGTCGCTCTGGTGCGCCAGCGTGCTGCTCTTGGACACGTGGTCGTCGCCAGCCAGCGCGATCACGCCGCCCAGCGGCGCGGTGCCGGCCAGGTTGGCGTGCTTGAGCGCGTCGCCGCTGCGGTCCACGCCGGGACCCTTGCCGTACCAGATGCCGAACACGCCATCGAACTTCCTGCTGGCGGCATCGAACTCCAGTTGCTGCGAGCCCCACACCGCCGTGACGCCGAGTTCTTCATTGACGCCGGGCTTGAACACCACGTTGCTGGCGGCCAGGTGCGCGCGCGCCTGCCACAGCGCCTGGTCATAGGTGCCCAGCGGCGAGCCGCGATAGCCGGAGATAAAGCCGGCGGTGTTGTGGCCGGCCGCGGCATCGCGCCGGCGCTGCAGCAGCGGCAGGCGCACCAGCGCCTGTACGCCGCTCATATAGGCACGGCCGGACTCCAGCGCGTACTTGTCATCGATCGACACAGCGGCCAGGGCCTGGCGGGCCGCATCGGGGGGCATGGGGGCATTCATAGTGGCGGTTTTTCAGGCAAGCAGGGTTGAAGGGGGCCAGCCGGTGTGCGCATGGCACCCGGATCTTCGGCAAGACGGAAAAGAAAACCGGTTACCCGGGCAGGGGGATGCCCAGCGCCTGGCCGAGCGTGTCCAGCTCCCGCGCTAAGGCATCGGGCAAGGCAATGCCGTGCTGGCGCCCTTCGCGCTCGAGCAGGTCGCCGCGATGGCCGGGTAGGCGCGCGTCGGCACCGCCGGCGGCAAGGTAGTTGCCGGTCCATTGCGCCATGTAGTCGGCAAAGAGCTGCTGGCCGGCGAAGGCCTCGGGTTTGACCAGCCAGACAAAGCCGCCCTGGCGGCCGACCGCGCCGGCACCGGAGACGGTATTGCGCTCCGGCGACAGCGAGTCGGCGGTGGCGGCCATGGCGCCGGCCAGGCATTCCACCATCATGGCGATGCCGATGCCCTTGTGCCCGCCCATGGGCAGCAGCGAGCCCTCCAGCGCGCGCCTGGCATCGGTGGTGGGCTGGCCGTCGGCATCGAGCGCCCAGCCTTCCGGGATGGGTTTGCCTGCGCGCGCGGCCAGCAGGATATGGCCGCGCGCGGCGACGCTGCAGGCCACGTCGAACACGATCGGCGCCGCGCCCGGCAGCGGGCAGCCGAAAGCGATGGGGTTGTGGCCCAGCGCCGGGCGGGCAAAGCCTTCCATGCCCAGCATCGGCGGAGTGCGCTGGCCGACCATGCAGAAGGCGCCGGTCTCGGCGGCCTGCAGGGCCGGCAGGCCCAGCGCGCCCAGGTGGCCGCACGACTGCACCGCGACCAGCACGCTGGCGCTGTGCTCGAGCGCCTGCAGGCCCAGCCGCACCGCGTGCGGCGCCGCAACCTGGCCCATGGCGCCATCGGCATCGAGCACGATCCCGCCCGGGAAGGCGCGATGCGACATCCGCGGACGCGGGTTGAAGTCGCCCGCGCGCAGGCGCTCGACGTAGGACGGCACCCGGGTCAGGCCATGGGTCCTGTAGCCGCGCAGCTCGCTGCGCACCAGCCCGGCGGCGGCCTCGTGCGCATGGCCGGACGCCACGCCGCACGCTTCGAAGATGGCCGCGGTCCAGTGCGTGAGCTGGTCTGCAGTGCGACGGATGGTACGGCTCGTCATGTTGACTTCTCCCTGACAATCATCAGGCGCTCCGAGAACGGGGCGGCATAGACCGACTGGTAGTAGAGCGGCTGGTCGCGCAGCGTGTAGCCGCGCAGCTCCATGATGAAGGCCGGCGCGTCGGGTTCCAGCCCGATCTCGCGCGCCGCCGTGGCGGGGGCCGGCCCGAAGCGGATCCACTGGTCCACGCGCAGCGTCGGCAGCGACAGGCGCTGGCCGATCAGCTCGCGCAGGTTCTTCTCCAGCGCCTCGCGGTCCAGGCCGCCGAGCTGGGCGAAGTCTTCGTCGCGCATCCAGAACTCGCTGTACAGGTCCAGGCGCCCGCCCACGCTGATGACGCGCTCGATGCGCACGCAGCCATCGCCGCCGAGGAATTCGGACCAGGGACCCTGGCGCTTGACGCGCTTGACCGAGCGGGCGTGCACATAGGACGGCAGCTCGTTGCCCTGCTCGTCGCGAAAGCGCAGGTAGCGCACGTCGGCCGGCGCCACCCGGGTGCCCGAGACAAAGGTGCCGCGGCCCTGCTCGCGCGTGATCAGCCCCGAGTGCGTCAGCCGCGCCAGCGCCTTCTGCACCGTGCCCACGCTGACCCCGTGGAAGGTGGCCAGCTCGCCCTCGGAGGGCAGCCGGTCGCCTTCGCGCAGGGCGCCGGACTCGATGGAGCGGATGATGGCGTCGGAGACGCTGCTAAGTTTGGTCATGGTCGTTCAAAGGCTCAGGGCGAATCGACTGATCGCGGTCTCCCGGATATCGAGCACCTCGCTGGTCAGCCGCGTGCCGGATGCGACATCGATCGCATAGCCGTACAGCTGCTCGCCGAGGTCAGGGATCTTGTCCCCGTGCTGCAGGACGCCGCTGACGTCGAAGTCAATGTTGTCGGCCATGGTGTGCAGGGTATTGACGTTGCCGCACACCTTGACCGTCGGTGCCACCATGCTGCCGATCGGATTGCCCACCCCCGTGCCGAAGAAGGTCAGCTGGCATCCGCCGGCAGCCAGCGCAGTGAGATTTTCCACTGCCGCGGCCGGTGCGTCCATGAAATGCAAGCCCTTCTTCTGCGGTGCCTCGCCGTAGCGCAGCACGCCCACCAGCGGGCTGGTGCCGGCCTTGGCCATCGCGCCCAGCGCCTTTTCCTCGACCGTGGTCAGGCCGCCGCGCTTGTTGTCGGGCGAGGGCTGGTCCTCGCGCATGTCCACGCCGCGCGAGATCGCCAGGTTTTCCATGTTGCGCACCGCGGTGACGAAGGCCTCGCGCACGCGGCCATCGGTGGCGCGCTCGGCAAACAGGTGCTCGGCGCCGATGAACTCGGAGGTCTCGGAGATGATCACGGTGCCGCCCTCCGCCACGACCATGTCCGCCATGCGGCCGATCACGGGATTGCAGCTGAGCCCGGAGGTGGTGTCCGAGCCGCCGCACTCCACGCCGATCACCAGGGACGACACCGGGCACGGCACGCGCCGCGCCCTCGACGCCGCCAGCGACAGCCGCGCGGCCTTGCGCGTGCCGTCGGCAATGCATGCGACCGTGCCGTCGGGCTGCAGGTGCACGCGTTCGACCGGCTTGCCGGTGCTGCGGATGCGGCGTGCCACTTCCTCGGTCGACGACTCTTCCAGGCCGACCAGCAGCACTGCCGCGATATTCGGATTGCGGCCCAGCCCGGCGAGCGACTCGAAGGCGAAGTCCAGGTCGGCGCCGAACTGCCCGCGCACGAACAGCGTCGTCACCGGGATGCAGCCGCCCACGGTGCGCGCGATGGTCCGGGTCACCGGGTTGCAGTTGTCCATCACGGAAACCACCGCGACCCAGTTGCGCACGCCGACCGCGCCGTTCTCGCGCGGGTATCCGAGGAAGGTTGTTGTCATCTGCTTTACCCCTTGTGCAGGTCGCCGCGGGCACGCGCCGACTCGATGTTGTGGACATGCATGTGTTCGCCGGCGCGCACCGCGCGGCTGGCGCGGCCGATGACCTGGCCGTATTTCACGATGGTGGCGCCCGCCGCCGTGTCGGCAATGCAGATCTTGTGGCCGAACGGCACGTCCTGCAGCAGCACCAGCGTGCCGGCGCGCTCGCCTTCCAGCACGCAGGCCTCGCCGGCATTGCCGGTGCCCAGCAGGGTGGCCACGTTGTCGGCCGGGTTCAGTACGATGGCTCGCGGCATTTGATCAACTCCTGTATAGATGTTGAGGCCAACTGTAGGGAACCGGCCGGCGTATGGTCAAGAAAAATTGCGGGTTCTACGAGGAAACCACTACTCTATCCATGGAAGTCCTATATAGAAGTTTGTTGACACCGGCATCTCTGCTGTCTATCGTCATGACAACGGCGGCGGTGTCGGCGCCGGTTTATCGACACCGCGAACCCACTGGAGAAGACAGGCATGAAGGTTCGGTCACACCAGGAGAAGATCGGGCGGCTGCAGGCGCTGCGTGCGCGGCTCGATCCGCAGCAGGATTTCGGCCTTTGGTTCTGGGCAGGCATGACCGCGGGCACCCATGCCGTGAACGCGGCGCTGCACCACGCGGGCGTCACGCAGGACGACGACAGGTTTCCCACGCAGCCAGGCGTCTACCTGGTGCCGCAGCCCGATGGCAGCCTCAGGCCGGCGTTCGGTCCGCTGGGCGACGTGCTCCATGTGGGCCGGCCGAAGGTCGAGGCACCGGTGCCTGCCGACATCGCGGCGATGATGGCGGCGATGGAGGAGATCGAGCATTACCGCGATCCCTGCCTGCGCGAGGGCCTTGAACCCACCCCGGCCATTGCCGAAGTCTGCGATGCGGCGCTGCGCCGCTGCCTGGCGCTGCTGGCGGCGCGACTGGAGGGAGCAAGGGATGGATATTGAACGCCACATGGCGATGGCGCGCGGCATCGAGGCATCGCTGCAGAAGTGCACCAGCGCCGACTACGAGATGCTGATCGAAGGCGCGATGCTGGCCGGCACGCACTGGCTCAACGCGCTGCTGCACAAGCTCGGCACCACGCCGCCGCAGGCGGACGTGTTCCACAGCTACCTGCTGACCGTCAATGAATTCCGCCGGCTGGCGGTGGCGGCGGAACGGCCGCTGCATGCGCTGGCCGCGATCGAGGACAGCCGCGTGCCGTTCGTGCGCGGCAACCACCCCGGCGGTGAAGCAGCCGCCGAGCGCGCACTGGAACTGCTGTCGCTGATCAGGGCGACGGCGCTTGGTAGCGCATAAGGCAGTGCATAGGGCAGCACAGGGATCAATCGGGAAAGGAGACAACAGTGAAGGCAGTCCGCGTAGTGCCGGGCCCGGAGGGCGGCAAGGTCGAAGTGCAGGATATCCCGGTGCCGGTGGCGGCGGCGGGGCAGGTGCTGGTCAGGGTGCGCGCCGCCGGCCTGAACCGGGGCGAGATCAACCAGGCGAAGGAATTGCGCTCGGGCAATACCATCACCGCCGGCGTCGAGTTTGCCGGCGAGGTGGCCGACGTTGGCGCGGGCGTCAGCGGCTGGCGCAAGGGCGACCGCGTGATGGGTCATGGCCGCGGCTGCCAGGCCGAGTACGTGGTGGCCGAGCCGCTGGCGCTGATGCCGGTGCCGGACGGGCTGTCGTGGATCGATGCCGCGGCGTTTCCCAATGTCTTTATCACCGCGCATGATGCGCTGGTCACCAACGGCCGGCTGGTGGCGGGCGAATCGGTGCTGGTCAACGGCGCCTCGGGTGGCGTGGCGATGGCGGCGATCCAGATCGCCTCGCTGATGGGCGCGCGCCCCGTGATCGCGTCGTCGCGCTCGGCGGCCAAGCTCGACAAGATCAGCCAGTTCGGCGTGGACGTGGGCATCGATGCCTCGCGCGACGACCAGGTCGCGGCGGTCATGGCGGCCACCGGCGACAAGGGTGTCGACATCATCATCGACACGGTCGGCGGCCCGCTGTTCGAAGCCAATATGCAAAGCCTGGCGGTCAAGGGCCGGCTGGTGAACATCGCGCGGCTGGGTTCCGCGACCGCGCAGATCGACCTGACGCAGCTCTGGCTCAAGCGCCTGCAGCTGATCGGCGTGACCTTCCGCACCCGCACCGAACAGGAGCGGCTGGAATGCATCCAGGCCTGCGCGCGCGACATGCTGCCGTTCCTGCGCGCGGGGCGTGTGCGGCTGCCAATCGATCGCACCTTTGCCATGACCGATATAGCCGCCGCGCATGCCTACATGAAGCAAGAGCAGCACGTGGGCAAGATTGTGCTGCTTGCAGACTGATTCCACAGAAAAGACGAGGAGACATGATGACCATCCAGATCCAGCCGCTGACCGGTTCCGTTGGTGCCGCCGTGACCGGCGTCGACCTGAACCAGCCGCTCGACGATGCCAGCTTCGACATCCTGCACCGCGCATTCCTGGAATACGGTGTGCTGGTATTCCGCGGCCAGCACCTGCAGCCCGCGGCGCAGGTCGCCTTCGCGCGGCGCTGGGGCAAGCCGGTGCAGGGCAACCCGCTGCTCAAGGGCCTGACAGAGTTCCCGGAGCTGGCCCAGGTGACCAAGATTCCGAAGGAGACCGCGTCGACCGAGGCCTGGCATTCGGACTCGATCTACACCGAGGTGCCGCCCAAGATCTCGATCCTGTCGGCGGTCACCATCCCGGTTGGCGGCGACACCATGTGGTGCAACCAGTACGTGTCCTACGAGCGGCTGTCGCCGGCGATGCAGCGCATGATCGAAGGGCTGCGCTGCCGCTTCTCCGGCGCGCGGCTGGCCAAAATGACCGGCTCCGACAAGGTTCCCGCCGCCGTGCATCCGATCGTGCGCACTCACCCGGAAACCGGCCGCAAGGCGCTGTACGTCGGCCATCCCGATACCGCGCAGTGCATCGAGGGCATGACCGAGGCGGAGAGCCGGCCACTGCTCGACTTCCTCTACGAGCATTCGGTCTCGCCCGACAACGTCTACCGCCATATGTGGCAGCAGGGCGATGTGCTGATGTGGGACAACCGCTGCACCATGCACTACGCGGTGCACGACTACGGCAATGCCGAACGTGTCTTGAACCGCGTCACGCTGGAAGGCGAAGTGCCGCGCTGAGCCGCAACGCCACAGACCGGCGCCGCCATGCGGCGCCAATCCGGAGAATGAAGATGCTGATAGGGATCCCGACTGAGTCGCGGGCGGGGGAGGCGCGTGTTGCCGCGACGCCGGAGACCGTAAAGAAGTACGTGGCGCAGGGCCACAAGGTCATCGTGCAGGCCGGCGCCGGCGTTCGCGCCAGCCAGCCCGACGGCGCGTATGAAGCGGCCGGTGCCACCATCGGCACCGCTGCCGAAGCGCTGGGGGCACAGCTGGTGCTCAAGGTGCGCGCGCCCGACGACGCGGAACTGGCACAGATGAAGCCGGGGGCCGTACTGGTGGGCATGCTCAATCCCTTCGATGCCGAGAACAACGCGCGCATGGCGGCAGCCAACGTGATCGCGTTCGCACTCGAGGCCGCGCCGCGCACCACGCGCGCGCAGAGCATGGACGTGCTGTCGTCGCAGGCCAACATCGCCGGCTACAAGGCCGTGCTGGTGGCCGCGCACCACTACCAGCGCTTCATGCCGATGCTGATGACCGCCGCCGGCACCGTCAAGGCCGCACGCGTGCTGATCCTGGGCGCCGGCGTCGCCGGCCTGCAGGCGATTGCCACCGCCAAGCGCCTGGGCGCGGTGATCGAAGCGTCCGACGTGCGCCCCGCGGTCAAGGA